>CAZQTF010000214.1:0-6414 GCA_964596135.1 uncultured Saprospiraceae bacterium
TTATTATTCAACAAAACACCTAAAGCCCCTGCGATATGAACAACTTCCTTCGCCTCATCTTGCAAATTATCTATCGTATCATCGGTCGGAAAGCAGCTAATGCAGGCACAACCACTCAAACAGCCACCGCAACGCCAACAAAACCAACACCGGCAGCGCCGCCAACTCCAGAACCGGCTAAAGATAAAATAGAAGAACCCAAACCCGAACCGGAAGCGCCGAAACCAGACGAAAAACCGACCATACCACCATTGACGAAAGAACTGAAGCACGAAGTCATTACCCAAAAAAGGAAGAAAATTCATGTGGTCACTGATGGCCATATCGAAGGGCGCTTTCCGGAGAATGTAGATACAAAGCGTAAGTGGCACGGCCTGTACACTCGCGGCGAACGAACGATTAAAGATTTTATTGAATCCGATGGAGAATTGCTGAAGAATCTGGCGATGACCGATTCCTCTATCAACGTGATGAGCGCAGTATCCGATAATGAAGGCAAACTCGAAGCAATCAATGCTTACGACGGCGCTTTCCTGAGTTTTGGTATTTTCCAGTGGACGCTCGGCGTAGGTGAATACGATGGCGAACTACCAGCATTGCTCAAAAAAATCAAAGCGGCTTATCCTGATACTTTCCAGATGTATTTCGGGCAATTTGGTCTAGATGTCGCCGAAGATACAGGCAACACCTACGGTTTTTTGACCCTGGATGGGAAAAAACTGAAACCCCGTCAGGAAAAAAAACTCCTTCGCAACTGGGACTGGGTCTATCGTTTCTGGCGCGCTGGGTTAGACCCGCACGTGCAGGCAGTAGAAGTGCAACATGCACTGGGACGTCTCCAAAATTTCTATTGGAAACACAAGGCGCACGGCTTTACACTCAATCAGATCATCACCTCCGAATTCGGTATAGGGCTATTGCTGGATAATCACGTCAATCTGCCGGCATTGCCCAAGGAATGCATTGCCGCTGCCATGGAAAAAACCGGGCTGAAAGATCCAACCAACTGGACGACCGCTGAGGAGCGCCAGGTACTGGAAACGTATCTGGAATTGCGCCCTACCTTCAAATGGAAAGGGCACGGACCTATGTTTGACGCCAAAAACAGAGGAGAAACGACGCGGCGTTACTTAAAAAGTGGCTTGATTTCCGACGAGCGAAATTCATTCCAATACAGCCCGACAACACGAGACACGATGTTTCGCAACGAAGTACCGGCGCCGGAAGGCTACCATGCGGAGGAATTCCCCGACATTCGTATGGGCGACGAAAAATAAAACAATGGCAACACAACCCGCCAACCTTTAGGCGAAGCTTATCCCGCCGATCGCTCGCTACGACCAGGGCGTTGGACGATCTGCTGAAATATTTCTTTGGCAGAAAAGCCGGCTTCTATATCATCATCGTCATCTTCGTGCGTATTGCTGTTTTCCACGCGCAAACGTGGATGCACTACCTCATAATCGGCTTCGTCATATTCGTAAATTGACCAGCGCCCCCACTTATATTCCAGCGCGGTTAGGCTCTCTACCCAATCGCCGGAATTCAGATAGACCACCTTCTTGTCTTTCACTTCTGTCGTACGCATCTGGGGGCGGTGGATGTGCCCGCACACGACATAGTCATAGCCTTGTTCCGCAGCAAGTTGAATGGCAGTATCTTCAAAATCATCCACAAATTTGATGGCTTCTTTCACGCTGTATTTTACTTTTTTAGCAAAAGACATACGCGGTAAGCCCATCAAAGTGCGAATTTTATTCACCCAGCGATTAACCAAAATCAGCCAGTCATAACCTTTGCCGCCAAGCTTGGCAATAAAAGGAGAGTATTTAATAAATACATCAAAAACATCCCCATGGAAGATCCAATAATTTTTATCCTTGAGCTTGAGCACTAGCTTGTCGCGCAGATGAATGTTGCCTGAAGAAAAATCGGAGTAGCGGCGCAGTGCATCGTCGTGATTGCCCGTGATGTAATAAACTTTTGTACCATTGGCCGCCATTTTCAGAATGCGCTGGATAACCTGCATGTGTTCTCTGGGAAAATAGCGCTTGCGAAATTGCCAGATGTCAATAAAATCACCGTTCAAAACGAGTGTCCCCACCTTAATACTTTTCAGGTATTGGAGCAGTTCTTTGGCATGACAGCCGTAGGTACCAAGGTGTACATCTGAGATAATGACTATGTCGAGTTCTCTTTTCATTGCATCCTAGTGTTCAAAAAGAAGCTATTATTTTAGGTTCCACTAAATTGAATGCAAATTGAAATATATTTGTAAAATGTGTGTAAAGAAAAGATTATTAAATGATTAAAGTTGTAGAAATGACAAGGCATTCCTACTATCTGATAAGCATTTTAACCATATCAATAACACCGTTTTCAACTGAATAACCCTACTTCCGACTTTTAGCTTGGCATAAATGCCCCCAATAAGCGGCAGTATTTCACGATACCACCTTTTTAAGGCTTTTTCGGTATTCTCTTGGGCTTACGCCAGTGATATTTTTAAATTGTTTATTGAAATGCGACAAATTATTGAAACCGCTTTCAAAGCTGACAGCGGCGATGCTCAGGTGCTCGTCGCCCAGCAATCGGCAGGCATGTGCGATGCGAATTTCATTGACAAATTCGGTAAATGTCTTGCGGGTCAGTTTTTTAAAATAGCGGCAAAACGCGGGCACGGTCATGCTCACGCGCTTGGACACCTCGTCCAGGCTTACATCCGCCTGAAAATTTTCCTGTACATAGTTATATACCGTTTCCATCCGATCGTGATCCTGCGCACTCACCTCCATCGCGTAATTACTCACATTCAGAATGTTATATTCTTTTGAAGTGGCAATTTCCTGCAAAACCGACAATAATTCCAAAAGTCGGTCAAAATTATTCATGTCTACCATTCGCACAAGACGCTCCCCTATCCTCTTTTTCGTCACTCCGTGAAAAATCAGTCCCTGCTCCGAACGCTCAAAAGCCTGGCGAATTTGTTGCATTTCGGGTTTGTCCAGGAAATCCCGCCCTAAAAAATCGGCTTTCATCTGTACGACTATCTCCACGTGTGCTTCCAGCAACTCCTCCGTAAAGGCAAAATGCGGTAGATTGGGTCCCAGAAAAATCAGGTCTCCATCTTCGTAAAAAGAAATGTGATCGCCAATGTGGCGTTTGCCGCGACCGTTGGAAATATACACAATTTCATACTCCGGATGAAAATGCCAGAAAGGCTTCTGATTGGAGTCTGTGAATTTGCGAATGGTAAACGAATTTCCAAATACAGGCTCAATTTTTTCCAATGCTGCTTTCATATCTTTTGTGCAATTGGTTGTTAGCAAAATTTAATTCCTTTTTCCGAATCTCATTCTACACTAAATTAACAAATAATATTCTGTTTTGGTTGATTAGGGTTAAAATAACATTGCAAGATGCAAAAATTCGCGTAGATTTAAGCTCAAAACCAATCTAATTTTGCGTCAGGTTTAGTTAGTTTCATACATTACCATTTAGTTTTAAATCATTGGAAAGGTGGCATCCGAACGCGAGGTGTCACTTTTTTTTATTAGGATATTATTTAGGAGGAAAAACTCATTTAAAAATACGATTTTTTCTGAATTTCACACCTGAATCGTCATTATGATCCAAGCTTTGAGAGTTTTTACGCTGCATCCGCCCAGCCTGACGATAGGATTGTCGTTTTTCTCCTTCAGCGTGTTGATGGGCACATGGGTCGCGCGTATACCCGATGTACAGGCACGCGCAGGTTTGACGGATGGTCAACTTGGCATTGCAATGTTGGGCTTGTCGTTTGGCGCGCTGAGCGGTTCTTTGTTATCAGGCTGGTTGTTGTCCAAGCTTCCTACCGGAAAGGCAGCCGTGCTGAGTGCTGTGTTATTTGGGGTATCCCTTGTGTTGCCCGCGCTGGCGGTCAATCAATGGTCGCTGATGCTGGCATTGTTCGCATTAGGCATTACTAATGGCTTTATGAACATCGCCATCAACGCGGCAGCCGCCGTCATTGAAAAAGAACACCGCGTGAGCATTATGTCCACTTGTCACGGCATGTTCAGTTTGGGCGGTATGATTGGCGCGGCTACTTCGGGCTGGATCGCGAGCATGACTATTTCTCTGCCCTGGCACTTTACAACGATGGCGCTACTGATGCTGATGCTGCAAGCGACCCTCCGCCCGATTCTGCTCACTTTCCCGAATTCCGATACAACTGGTCCGCGTTTTGTACTACCCCGCAAAGCATTGCTGGGCTTGGCGGTCATTACCTTTTGTGTCATTCTGTGCGAAGGCGCGGTTGCCGATTGGAGTGCGGTGTATCTCAAAAATAACCTCAAAAGCTCTGCATTTATTGCTGGTTTGGGCTATGCTGGTTTCTCTCTGACGATGGCACTAGGCAGATTTTCAGGGGATTTGATTCGCTCGCGTTGGGGTGCGAAACGCACCATTTTTACCGGCGCGCTCATCGGTGCGAGCGGCTTGCTATTGCTGGTAGCAACCAGGCATCCAATCGCTGGTGTGCTATGTTTTTTACTCATCGGCGCGGGGTTATCCACCATTGTGCCCTCGCTGTATGGCGCTTCCGCAAAAGTACCAGGTGTACCACCGAATGCCGGGCTGGCTTCCATTGCCACTGCTGGAATTTTTGGTTTGCTCATCGGGCGTTTACTCATTGGTAATATTTCCGATGCTTTTGGATTGCATATTGCCTTAGCCATGATGGCAGCCTTACTTTTGATCGCGGCGACGATGACGAAAAAGATGAGTGTTTAACCAACGCTCAATCCACCAATCTCCATTTGAAGCCAAGCCGCAACGCCGCGGGCGGATGTGCGTAGAATGCGGTCTGGTAGAAAAACTTGTCGGGACGAAAAAATTCGATAAGGTTTTCAAATTTGACAAAAGCGCGGAATTTGGTAACTCGCATGGTGAAGAATGCATCCACCGCCGGGTAGAAGTCCACCACACGCTGGTTTTGCAATTGAAACTGACCGTTGACGGGGTTGTAATAATCCGCAAAATAGCTGTCGTTGTAGCGCAAATCAAAGCCGAGCTTGACATTCAACACCTTGAACCAATAGCCTTCATAGTAAAAACTGTGTTTGCCAAAAATTTGCGGCAAGCGAATAAAATCTTCAGAAACATTTTGCAGCGCAACGGCATTATCCAAATGTAAATTCCAGATTTTGAAACCTTTTTGTATAATAAATTGCAATATACTAATTGGCGTCCCGGTTTGCTGTGGTGTTCCGAGGGTATCGAAGTAAATGTAATTATTGAGCAGGTGGTAGTGTCCGGTGATGCTGAGTTGCAGTTTGGGCAGTGCGTAAGTACCGCCAATACTGGTTTCCAGCGTTTGTTTGAAATCATTTTCCCAGATAGGGCGTTGCGACACATAAAAGCGGTGCTGAATGAGATTCGGCGCGTTGAGTTGATTGACGAACTCGCCCCTGAGTTGCCCGAATTTCCCGAAATCCATCAGCAGCGTGCCCTGCGCCCGGTAGTCTCCGATATTGCCAAGTACGCCCAGATGTCCGTAGGTTTCCAGCCGCAAGCGCTCGCCCAGACTGATGTTCCATTTGCCCGTGAGAAACAGGTTGTTGATTGTGGAATCCAGCGGTTCCTGATCGAGAAGATGGATGCTGTGCACGGCACCCACTTCCAGCAGGTCGCGTTCGCTTTTGGCTTCGGAAGCGCGTTTGGCGCGGAGTTTGAAAGTGCTCAGCCGAAAACTGTTCTCGATTTTCCGGTGGCGAATGAAGTGCCGCACACCGCGACTATCCGTTGCCAGGATGGGGAACCATTCGTAAAAAGCAGCATCTGCTTCCAGATCGTCGTCAAAAAATTTATAACGGTAATCGCCCGCTACAACCTGATGCGCCAATGTGTACGCGCGCGTAACCCCCTTTAGCGAATCAGGTTTCCCGCCCAACTGAAAGTAGTGCGTGTAAGCCACCTCGCGTTGCTGGTAGCGCGACTGGGCATTGTTCAGGAAAACATCTGCAGAACCAGGCGTAGCATTGGCGCCGCTCAGATCAGGCTCGACTTGTAAGCCGCCGTTGTCTTCCTGCTCGATGGTATTGCCCGCCACCGCCAAAAAACCCTGATAGCGCTGGTCTTTGCCTTTGAGCCAAAAGCCGACCGAGAGGGTTGTATTGCGAGTATTTTGGTTTGGATATTGATTTTCCGTACCTAACTGGCTGGTGCGGTTGTAATCAATCGAAAAATTGAGTCCCTTCGTAAAATTGCGGCTGAAAGTTGCCGTCAAATAGCTGTCTGCCTGTTCGGAACCGACCATAAATGAGAAATTACTGTACGCCTTTTGCAGACGATAATAACGCCGCGCCGTAGCAGGAGTAATGTACAAATCAAATTGGTGCAAACCAACATCGAAACCGCGCCGCCAGGTCGTTT
>CAZQTF010000215.1:0-6399 GCA_964596135.1 uncultured Saprospiraceae bacterium
ATTGAATGATATCGCCTTTTGCAGCAGCTTCTTCAATGTCGAACAAAGTTTCGCCAGGAACGAAGCCGTCGGCAACTGCTTTGTCCCAAGATTTGGAAGGGTAACGTTGACCAACGATGACGTTGAAGCCGTTGTCGCGCAGGTTAAGCGCCTGACCGGGACCTTGCACGCCGTAGCCAATAATGGCTATGATTTGGTCATTCAAAACATCGAGTGCTTTTTCTAAGGGGAATTCTTCGCGCGTCACTACGTTTTCTTCCACGCCGCCGAAATTCATTTTAGCCATGATAACAATTTTTGAATGTTCAAAATTTTGATGCCGGAAGCCAGACAAATGATGCCAGACTACAAGCCACATTTAATTAAGATACGAAATTAGTCCTTTCTTTCAATTGAAACCTGTGACCCGCACATTTTCGGGAATTTAGAAGGATGGTTTTCTGGTCGTAAATAAGAATTTTCAATTTATTGGTTATCAGAGTTTTAAAATTAATTATCGGAAGCTGTACTTCGTAACAATACATTTTTTTGGTGTGAAATGCGTACGCAGACCGTCTATTTTTGAAGACGCAAAAAGCATTTATTGAACGGATTAAACCTAACGATTTTAAAACTTGAAACATTCCATGCTGAATAAGTACAGTCGAAGAATTACACAGGACGACACGTTACCCGGCGCTCAGGCAATGCTGTACGGAATCGGATTGACCGAAGAGGATATGACCAAAGCGCAGGTGGGCATCGTCAGTACAGGCTGGGAGGGCAATACTTGCAACATGCACCTCAATGATCTAGCAACGCTGGTGAAACAAGGTATCCAAGAGGCGGATCTTGTAGGTTTGATCTTCCACACGATTGGCGTGAGCGACGGTATGTCTATGGGTACCGAAGGCATGCGCTATTCCTTGCCTTCACGGGATTTGATTGCCGATTCGATCGAAACGGTCGCGGGCGCGCAATGGTACGACGCGATTGTGGCAGTGACCGGTTGTGATAAAAATATGCCCGGTGCCATGATGGCCTTGGGTCGGCTGAATCGCCCATCAATACTGGTGTATGGGGGTACGATCAGTCCGGGGTGCTACGCAAATAAAAAATTGGATATCGTCTCGGCGTTTGAAGCGTTAGGACAAAAAATTGCCGGAAAAATTGACGAAGCGGACTTCAAAGGCGTCGTGCGTCATGCTTGCCCCGGACCAGGTGCCTGCGGCGGCATGTACACCGCGAATACCATGGCTTCGGCGATCGAAGCGATGGGCATGGCTTTGCCGTTCAACTCTTCCTATCCGGCGAATAGTGCGGAGAAAAGTGCTGACTGTCAGCGGGTTGGAAAAGCGATTTTAAACTTGCTGGAAAAAGACATCAAGCCGCGCGACATTATGACCCGTGAAGCCTTTGAGAATGCGATTACGCTGGTGACGGTGCTGGGCGGCTCGACCAATGCCGTGCTGCATTTGATTGCGATTGCCAAATCGGTCGGTGTAGATATTTCGCTCAAAGATTTCCAGCATATCAGCGACAAGACGCCTTTCCTGGCGGATCTCAAGCCCAGCGGCAAGTACGTGATGGAAGATTTGCACCACGTAGGCGGCGTGCCGGCGGTAATGAAAATGTTGCTCAAAGAAGGCTATCTCCAAGGCGATTGCTTAACCGTCACCGGAAAAACGATCGCGGAAAATCTGGCGGAAGTACCGGATTTAAAAGATGGACAAGATATCATTCACTCCCTGGGTAATCCAATTAAACCAAGCGGACACATTCAGATTTTATATGGCAATCTCGCCGAACAGGGCGCCGTTGCCAAAATTACCGGCAAGGAAGGTTTGGCTTTCATCGGCAAAGCTCGAGTTTTTAATGGTGAAGCTGCTGTCAATCAAGCAATTACCAATAAGCAATTGCAGCCAGGCGATGTCGTCGTGATTCGCTACTGCGGTCCGAAAGGCGCGCCGGGTATGCCCGAAATGCTCAAACCAACTTCGGCGATCATGGGCGAAGGTTTGGGCGACAAAGTGGCGCTGATCACTGATGGTCGCTTTAGCGGCGGTACGCACGGCTTTGTCGTAGGGCACATTACGCCAGAAGCACAAGTCGGGGGCTTGATTGCTTTATTACAAGATGGCGATGAAATTATGATTGATGCCGAGAATAACCGATTGCACGTGGAGTTGAGTACCGAAGAAATTGCCAGACGGCGCGCTGCCTGGCAGCCTCCGCCGATCAACGCAACCCAAGGCTGGCTGCGCAAGTATGCCAAAATTGTCTCCTCGGCAAGTGAGGGCTGTGTAACAGATGAGATTTAAATTATAGTTATAATAATTTGTTTGTAAGTGACTTATCATTGCGAATGAAGTATAAAAAATCCTGACTATGCGTAAAAATCAAGTCATTGCAGAAACGCCCGTGCTGGAAACGGAGCCGGCGATGAAAGAAACGATTACTGGAGCAGAGGCGGTACTGCGTTGTTTGTTGGAGGAAGAAGTGGATACCATTTTTGGCTATCCGGGTGGAGCGATTATGCCGGTATATGATGCGTTGTATCATTATCAAGATCGGCTGCGACATATTTTGCCGCGACACGAGCAAGGCGCGATCCATGCGGCAGAAGGCTATGCACGCGTGACCCGTAAAACGGGCGTTTGTATGGCAACTTCCGGTCCAGGTGCAATGAACTTAGTCACGGGATTAGCGGATGCGCTGCTGGATTCTACGCCCTTGGTATGTATCACCGGGCAGGTATTTTATAGCTTGCTGGGTTCTGATGCATTTCAGGAGACGGATGTGATCAACTGCACGTCTCCGGTGACGAAATGGAATATTCAGGTGACAAAAGCCGAGGAGATTCCCGATGCGATCGCTCGGGCTTTTTATATTGCCAATTCTGGGAGACCCGGACCGGTGCTCGTGGATATCACCAAAAATGCGCAAGTGGAAACGTTGGAGTTTGCTTATAAACGCCGACCTATGATTCGAAGTTATCACCCAAATCCAAAACCAGATGTGGAAGCATTGCGGGAAGCGGCGGAGTTGATCAACAACGCGCAGCGCCCGATAATCCTTGCCGGACATGGCATTCAGATCGCGCACGCGCAGGAGGCATTTCGGGCATTTGTAGAAAAAACAGGCATCCCGTTGGCTTGTACGATTCATGGCTTATCTTCAATTCCTTCTGATCACCCCTTGCACATGGGCATGCTGGGCATGCACGGCAATTATGCTCCAAATGTACTGCAAAATCAATGCGACGTGCTCATTGCCATTGGCATGCGTTTCGACGACCGCGTGACCGGAAATTTGGCCAAATACGCCAAGCAGGCAAAAGTCATTCACATTGAAATAGATCCTTCGGAAATTGGCAAAAACGTGTTTGCCCACGTTCCGGTTGTATCCGATGCAAAGATCGCACTGGAAGCTTTGCTACCTTTGGTGCAGAAAAAATCCTATCCCGACTGGGTCGCCGAATTCAAGAAATATGAGGCAATTGAACTGGAAAAAGTAATCAAAAAGGATATGCAGCCCGCGGCGGATGGCACGATCAAGATGGGCATGGTGGTCAAGAAAGTATCTGACCAGACCAATGGCTTGGCGATTGTCGCTACAGACGTGGGGCAGCATCAAATGGTAGCCGCGCGTTATTACCAATTCCGGGGTACCAATCAGTGGGTATCTTCGGGCGGCGCCGGCACGATGGGTTTTGGGCTGCCGGCAGCATTTGGCGCCAAGCTGGCGAATCCTGAACGCGAAGTGGTCGCTTTCATTGGCGATGGAGGTTTTCAAATGACGATCCAGGAACTCGGTATGTGTGCGCAGTGGAACGTCGGTGTCAAAATCGTGTTACTCGACAACAATTACTTAGGCATGGTGCGCCAGTGGCAGCAATTGTTCTTCGACCGGCGCTACTCGTCGGTGGAATTACAAAACCCAAATTTTGTGAAAATTGCCGAAGGTTTTGGCGTGCCGGGCAAAACGATAGACAAACCCGAGACACTCGACACTGCTATTGCGGAAATGCTTGCGCACGAAGGACCTTATCTGCTGCACGTTCGCGTGGAAAAAGAAGAAAATATTTTTCCGATGGTGCCTTCGGGCAAGGCGGTGGACGAAATTGTATTAGAATAGCAGAAAAGTTGAGTGGGTGAAAGTTTTATGCTTGTACTTCTACGCTTCCACTTTCCAATAATTCATCAAAAATGAATAAAGAATATACCATCACTGTTTTTACAGAAAATCATGCCGGCTTGCTGTCGCGCGTGGTGGCAATTTTTTCGCGGCGGCACATCAATGTGGAAAGCCTGACCACTTCCAAATCTTCGATGCCGGATATTCACCGATTTACGATTGTAGTGAATGTGACGGAAGACATGGTCAAAAAACTTGTTGCCCAGCTTGAAAAACAAGTGGATGTAATGAAAGCTTTTTATTACGAACGGGACGAAATCGTCTTTCAGGAAGTGGCGCTGTATAAAGTGCCAACCAGCATCTTTATGAACAACACTCGCGTCGAGAAACTCATCCGCTCGTATAACGCCCGCGTGCTCGAGATCGAACAGGAATACATCGTGATTGAAAAAACAGGACACGAGAGCGAAACCGAAGCCCTACTCGAAGAACTCAAGCAAATCGGCATTTACGAATTTGTGCGTTCGGGGCGTGTTGCCATTGTTCGACCAATGGAACGGCTGAATAAGTATTTGCAGTCGCTCAAGGTGGAGGAAGTACAGGATTGACTTGGCGGATACGCCAAGCAAAAAAAATGCCCTCATGATCTTTCGATTACGAGGGCATTCCTGTTTTAATATTTTTTGAATATTATTTAGTAGTCATTGTTAATTCTCAGACACTACAGGGTTCCCTTCATTCACCCACTCGCTAATACCGCCGGGATAATTTTTAATATTATCAAAACCATGCTTGGCGAGTAATGAATAACCAATGGAAGAACGATCGCCCGACTGGCAGTGGATAATCACTTGCTGATCTTTTTTAATTTTGTCGAGGTTCTTCTCCAGTGTGCCGATGAATACATTGTCCGCACCCTGTACATGACCAGCTTTGAATTCTGCTACTCCGCGCAGATCCACTACCTGCGTATGATTTGTTTTCAGAATATTTTTAAATTCATCCAGCGAAATCACCTTCGCTTTTTCCAGCGTATTACCCAGTTCTGTCCATAAGCTCACATCGGGCACATAGCCGTAGATATTGTCCAGACCAATGCGCATCAGCTTCCGTACCAGGTCGTCATGTTTGGATTCTTCAGCAATCAGAATAAAGGGCTCATCGTACGAGAGGAACCAGCCCATCCAGGTAGCAAAAGCATTATTGCCCTGAATATTGATCGTACCTGGAATAAATCCGGCGGCAAATTCTGCTTTCAGGCGGGTATCAATCACTTTGGTGCCCTTATTTAATGCTTCTTTGAAAGCCTCTTTGCTCAATTTATTCAGCTTGGGTACCTCGGTCAGTAATGGACGATCCACTTTATTTAGCTTCTTCATCATAGCGAAGTACTTGGGCGGTTCTGGTTGATCCTCCAATAAATATTTCACGAAGCCTGGTTCATCATTTTCATACTGGAAAGCCCAGTTTCTCAGCTTTTCGTAGCCGACGGTTGTACTTGGCACTGCTCCCAACGCCTTGCCGCAGGCAGAACCCGCGCCGTGACCGGGCCATACTTGAATATAATCGGGTAAACTCCGGAACTTTTTGATTGAGCGATACATTTGCTGGGCGCCAACGTCTTTCGTGCCTTTGATGCCAGCGGCTTCTTCCAGAAGGTCGGGACGACCGACATCACCGACGAACACGAAATCACCCGTGAAGAACATAACCGGTTTGTCGCTGGCAGGAAGGTCTGTCAGCAAAAAGCTGATGCTTTCCGGTGTATGCCCAGGGGTATGCACGACCTCAATTTTAAGGTTGCCTACCATGAACTCATCACCGTCTTTTAATCCAACATGCGGAAATTCATACTGCCAACCCTCGCCACCTTCATCGGAAAGATAAAGTTTTGCACCTGTAAGTGCCGCCAGTTCTCTTGAACCGGAAAGAAAATCTGCATGAATATGCGTTTCTGCTACATGCGTGATTTGCATGTTATTTTGCTTCGCTATTTCCAAATAAGTGTCCACATCGCGCTTGGGGTCAATCACAAGTGCCACACCGGCTTTTTGACAACCAATGAAATAGCTAGCTTGCGCCAAACTTTTATCATAAACGTGCTGAAAAAACATAATTTTATTTCCTGATTTTTGGTTAATAATTTTAATAACAATGCAAAGTTCGGCAGAGTTGAGTGTTCGCACAGTAATATAAATCACAAAAGCTCAATACTATACCATTTCTGCTTTTGAGGATCATTTTAACCAAAATCCCATAGTTAACGAGCAATTTTTTTCAAAT
>CAZQTF010000216.1:0-6383 GCA_964596135.1 uncultured Saprospiraceae bacterium
ACTGTCAAAGAACTTTTTTTTCCTAATTTTTGGAATGCGTAATGTCAGTTACTTAGATACAAATATTGAAGATATTTTTCCTGAAGACAAGCCCGGGTTTATTCAATTGGAAAACTGGAAAAATGAATTGTAAAAAATTGGGGATGAATTGTAAAAACAGTGCAAGGAGTAAAACGCGCTCCGCTGCATTAACGTAGTAAAGGAAGCACAAGTTGTCATCTTCTTTGGAAAATGACAACTTGTGTTTCCTCTATTGCCAAGATCAATTTATCTTGATCGGCTCGTATTTTTTGAACAAAGAATATTGTGCAGCTTCCACTTTTTGCTGGTAGGCGGCAAAGTCTTTGGCAAAGAATCCATTTACTTTTTCGAGTATGGCGGTAAGTTCCATTTTAAACTTGTCCATCATACGCTGGGCTGCCTGGCTAGGGGCGCCATTACCTGCGCTCAGATAGCGATACACCCCGAAAAGCGTTGAGCTAAGGTTGTCGGCGGAACGCACAATTCCTTTCTGATTTTCAGGCGCCAGGAACATTTCTTCCATTTGCACAAGCGAATCCTGAAGGGTTTTTCCCATTTTGGCAATATCCTTTTTGGCAGCGTCATCGGCATTGACCATAGCGTCGTTTACGGTTTTGATCGTCTTTTGCGCTTCACGGATGCGGTTGAAGGCATCGGTCGCTACCTGTACAGATTTATAAAATTCTTTATATGCAGCGACTTTGGTTTTGCGCTCTTCCATTGGGATATTCAGACGCGGATCGCCATGCACCGTAATGATGGTCGAATCTTTCTGATCATTCAGACTTACAACCAATTTGTACTTGCCAGGCAATACCTCTGCGCCTCCCGGGAGGTCCGCATCCGGGCGTGCTTCCTGGCGCGAAGGTGTACGCACCCCATTGTAGCGCATATCCCAATACAGGCGGTTCATACCGCTATCCAACTGGGTAGAATAATTGCGCACCGTATTCCCATCCATATCGAATACCGCTACTTTCACCTGATGGGCGCCGCGACTTCTGCCGCCGAAGCCACCACCAAATCCGCCACCACCTCCGGCTGGGCGGGCATCTGCTGCTGCTTCGCCACCTTGAGCAGGTTTCTTTCTTTCCGGTTGCTTGCCGATCCAAACCGCTACATTCGCTCCACCCGATTTATTTTCGCCCTGATAAATACCATCTGTCGGGAAATGATAGCCATCGTAAGAGCGACTTTCCGCCATGTAGGCATCGGGCGCATCAAATACGGCCAAAGGTTGATTCAACAACGCGCCTTGGGTTTGCACCAATTCTCTGAATGGACGCAAATCATCCAGTACCCAAAGGGAGCGACCAAATGTGCCGATAATTAGATCATGATCGCGCGGATGAATTTTTAAATCCGCGACCTGTACCGCAGGGAAGCCATTTGTCCATTTGTTCCAGTTGACGCCTTTATCAATACTGAACCAAAGACCATGGTCGGTGCCCAGCCAAAGTAGTTTAGGTTCTACAGGATCCTGTACAATACACAGCGCATAGCCGCTCACTTGCTTTTCATCCACGATCCGGGTGAAGGTCTGACCAAAATTGCTGGTATGAAAGACCATTGGACGCCAATCGTTGCGGCGGTAGTCATTTACAACGACAAATGCCTCACCGGCGTTGGTCGCCGAAACTTCGATTTGCGGAATCCAGGCGCCAGCTTTCATGCCAGAGAGCTTGCCGGCCAGATTTGTCCAGTTTTTGCCGCCGTCGCGGGTCAGTTGGAGATTCCCGTCATCGGTTCCTACCCAAATCACGTTTTCATCCGCTGGGCTGGGCGCAATTGCCAGAATCGTGGTGAAATTCTCTGCGCCGGTTGCATCCGCAGTCAAACCGCCCGTTTTTTTGCTTAATTCCTGCTTTTCTTTATCATTTGTGGTCAGATCAGGAGAAATAATCTCCCAGCTCTGCCCGCAATCCATGCTTTTGTGTAAAAACTGGCTACCATAGTAAATGCCGCACTCATAAAAAGGATTTTGAGCGAAAGCCGCATTCCAGTTGAAACGCAATTCCACTTTCGGGTCGGGATGTGTCGGGCGAATAAAAGTAGATTTGCCGGTTTCGGTGTCCACATAGCCGAGGTTTCCTCCTTGCGACATGGCATACACATAGCGCGAGTTGTTGGGGCGGAACCCCACATCAAAACCATCACCGAAGAAAACTTCCTGCCAATCGGTATTGAGGATACCGCCACGCTTCCATTCCGAACTCGGGCCCACCCAGGAGCCGTTATCCTGCATACCACCGCCGATCAGATATGGGATGCTCATATCGTGGTTGATGTGATAAAATTGCCCCACCGGAAGGTTATCTACAAAAATCCACTTTGCGCCGCCATCGCGGGATATGTACAACCCGCCATCCGTACCCATGATAATGTAGTTGGGATTGTCAGGGTCAATCCAGAAAGCGTGGTGATCGGAATGCGTACTGCGATCAAATAATTCAAATGTTTTACCACCATCCTGACTAATGGAGACATCGGAGTACAAATTGAAAATGCGATTTTCATTTTGCGGATCCACATAAATTTCGTGGTAGTAAAACGGGCGGTTGCTCACCAGGCGATTGCTGGTATTTACTTTGCTCCATTTCGCGCCGCCGTCGGTGCTTTTGTACAAATCGTTGTCTTTCGCTTCCACCAAAGCGTAGATGATGTTTGGTTTATTGCGAGCAATCGCCAGACCAATACGCCCCAGATCACCTTTGGGTAAGCCATCTTTGTCGGTGCGCTGCGTCCAGTTTTCACCGCCATCGTGGGTAACGTACAATCCAGAACCTTTGCCGCCGGAGATGAACTGCCAGGGATCGCGGTCGTATTGCCACATGGCAGCCACGAGTTTGTTCGGATTCGTCGGATCCATGACCAGATCAGCGCAACCGGTACCATCGTTGATGTAAAGCACTTTCTTCCAGGTCTTACCACCATCGGTCGTTTTGAACACGCCGCGCTCTTCATTGGGTCCCCAGATGGAGCCCATCGCTGCTACATAAACAATATCGGAGTTTTGCGGGCTTACCAGCACACGGTGAATGGTCATCGTTTTTTCCAGCCCCATCAATTTCCAGGTTTTACCGCCATCGAGGCTTTTGTAAATGCCCATGCCGCTGTTATGCGAATTACGGGGATTTCCTTCGCCGGTGCCGGCCCAGATCACATCGGAATTATGGGGATCAACGGCAATTGCGCCAATAGATTGTACCGGCTGCTCGTCGAAAATCGGAGTCCAGTCAATACCCCCATTCATGGATTTCCAGGCACCGCCGGAAGCAGAGCCGATGTAGATAATATCGGTATTGCGTGGATCAGCGTCAATAGCAGTGATCCGACCACTCATGCCTGCCGGGCCGATATTGCGGGGTTTAATACCTTTGAGTTTGTCCATGTCCACTTTTTGCGCCGGAACCTGCAACGCCAGGGCAAAAAGAAACATAAGGGTTAATAGTCGTTTGATTGTCATGTTTTTGAATTTTATTACTTGCAATAAGATGAGAGGCGAAGTGCAGAATCAGTTATTTTTGAAAAACACTTCTGGCATTCCAAGAATGTTGCCTTTGTAATTGACCGAAGAAAGGATTATTTTTTTCCGCGAGCACGGATTTTTACACAAATGGCGGGTTTTTGACCATACAATTTTCCAAAAAAGCTACAGGCGACCACTGCCGCCTGTAACGGGTTTTACTATCAAAACTTAGCGTGACATAAGCTGTCGCGTCCAATCACCCTTTTTTTCCGACGATCGAAGCTGGGCGCTCTCCTTTTTTGGCAATTCGGATTCGCGGAAGAACGCCCTGTATAACGCTTCGATTAATAGCATGGGATTACAGACCTTTGGGAGTCTGGTCAAACGAAGTTGGTTTTTGTGATTATACAGCGTACATGGGTTTCAGCAAGGGAATACCCCCTTCTGTGTAGCGACAAGGATGCCTTGCCGATACAAAACTTTAATAGAATTTTCTTTAGATGAGATAGTTGCTGGTAAGTAGTTGGAATGGTTGAACAGTTTATCAGAAGCGGCAAAATCCGTCTGTCTGTTCAACCATTTCACTTCACTGTTTTTGCTGTTGCGGTGTATCTTGTTCCGCTTTGCGGGGGTTAATGGTCACATTAAATTTGCTGGTGTCGGCTTTTTCCATAATGAGGCGCGCCATATCAGCATCGTCAATCACAATGGCTGCTTTTTCTACCTGATCGCCACGCATGACGGTCGGCGCCACCATTTTCAAGCTGATGGTATCCGCATCGTCGGTTACAATGCGCAGGCTGATGGTGTCGGCGTCATCAATAACAATATTGCTTTGTGGCGGGCATTCCGGGCACTTTTTGCAACCGGCATACGCCAACATTGAGCACGCGGCAATTACACTTATCAGGATTCTGGTGTTTTTCATCATGTTTGTGATTTAATCGAAGCAATTTAGTTTCAGATGGTATAGCGTTTTTTTGTTATGTTTTATTGTACTGTCGTTTTGTACGATACAAAGATAATTCACAAATATGTGCTAATACAAATACGTTTTCTGATTTTTTAAGACGTCAAATAAAATATTTTTCCTGCTTATACAGTTATAAATCAGCATTTTAAGACGAAAAAAGACATTTAAAAATTATACATCATGCCTGAATCCGATATTCTGCACGAATTGATTCATTCTTTGAATCAAAGCGAAAAACGCCACTTCAAGATTTTTGCCCAGAGGCATGTCGTCAAAGGCGAAAACCAGTATCTGCGGCTGTTTGACATCCTCAACAACCTCGAAACCTACGATGAAGAGACCGTCAAGCGGGAATTGGGCAATTCAAAATTCGCTGAAAATTTATCCTCCGGGAAAAATTATTTGTACAATTTACTGCTGCGAAGCCTACGTAGCTACAACGCCGGGCGATCCATGCGCACTACGCTTCATGAGCTTTGGCTCGACATCAATACCCTGATGGAGAAAGGGCTGCTTCGGCAGGCTGCCAAGCTCATCCGCAAGGCAAAAAAACTTGCCGGCTCTTATCATTATGATCTTCCGATGCTGGAAATTTTACTGATGGAGCGAAAGCTGATCCGCCGTTATACCTCCAATCGCGCCAACGAATTGATCCAGGATTGCCAGGATACTTCTGCCAACCTGCTCAATCGCATCAGCTACCGCCTGAAAATGCTCGATCTATACGAAAACCTTTTTTTGAATCACCGCGACCGCAACGAAGCCCGCCAGTCGCTGCTAAAAACGGTAATGCTGGCAGAACAACTCGTCACCGAACAACCACAGCACACGAGTTTTGAGGTCATGGTGTATTATCATATCCTTTGTTTTAATTATGCCAAACTCGCCCGCGACCACAAAAAGGCAGATCAACATCTGCGGGCACTAATCGCGCTTTACGAAGAACACAACTTTATGATTGATGAAGATCAGGAGGGTTATATTAATATTTTGAATAATTACCTCAACAACTGCTTCATTCTCAACCGGATTGACGAATTTCCGCCCATCCTTGGCAAAATGCGGCAAATGGAAGCACAAAGCTTCAAAATCAAAGCGCTTATCTTCCAAAGTGTTTATTATCTTGAAATACTCTACCACCTCAGCCGAAAATCGTACCGGGAAGTCATCCTGATGGTACCCGCCATCAAAGCTGGCTTGAAAACGTACGGCAGCAACATCACCAAAGCGCGCGAACTGACCATCAGTTATAATATTGCCATTGCTTTTTTTCTCGAAAAAGATTACCCCCAGGCGCTCGATTGGATCAACCGGATTCTGAATGAGCCTAAACTCGAAGAACGGCAGGATATTCAGGCACTGGCGCGCATTTTTGAAATTGTGCTACATTACGAATTGAATAATTATGAACTGGTGGAATATCTTATCCAGTCGGCGAGTCGGTATTTGCGCAAAAAAGACAAACAGCAATCTGCCGAATTTATTATTGCCAGCCATCTGAAACAAGCACTTTACCGGGACAAAAAGAAAGAAAAAGCGATATTTAATAAATTGAAAGAAGAACTAAATGATGTAAAAGGACTGGAAGAAATAAAGATATGGGTTGCTTCCAAAATCTGAAAAAAAAACGTGCCATCATCCACAGACAACGGCACTCTTTGAAGGCTTATCAGTTTCATACATTCTATTTAGGGCGGCTGCAATTGGGTTGCAGTGCCGCGTGTCTGTGTCTTAATCTTTACTTGGTTTGTCTGCTGGTTAGAGTGTATTTTGTTCATGGCTTGTGGTTTTAGGTTTGCACAAAAATAGAGCATCATGATTTCGACACGACTGACGGTTGTCAGTGCAGAAATATGATTTTTATCAATTGTAATAGCCAGTACTTGATCTTACAATTTGATTGAATTGAATGTTGATAAT
>CAZQTF010000217.1:0-6361 GCA_964596135.1 uncultured Saprospiraceae bacterium
CAGACCGCTGCGTATTACGCGAACGGGCTTATGGAGCATCGTCATTGGATTCTTGCTAAGTGAAACGCTGCTCTTTTTGCAAGGCACTATGCTGTGGGCAGCGATGGGATTTTTGCCATATTATTATGAAATGTTATTCGCGGTAAGCGTGTTAATTCCTGTCGGGGTAGCCCTTCTTGTGCTGGGAGTAAGCCAACGGCGCTTCGGCAATGCTGTTATCACGCCTTGAGCAATTTTTATTTGCTTAAAAATTTGCGTAAATGCGCCAATATTTTGACAAAAAAGAGTAAAATCGTATTGGGTTTTAATAAAATTGTAAAAACCAGGCATGCGCTCTGCTGCTACTTTTGTGTAACTTCTCACGCAAAATTCTATTAAACATGAACATTCAATGGCAAGGCGTATTTCCGGCGATCACTACTAAATTCACCGCCGATGGTGCACTGGATTTTCCTACTTTCAATAAAAACATTCAGGCGCAGCTCGCTGCCGGCATTAACGGGCTGATCCTTGGCGGCTCGCTGGGCGAATCGAGCACGATCTCCCACGAAGAGCGGATTGATTTGCTGCAAAACACGCTCGATTTTGTGCACGGCAAAATTCCAGTATTGGTCAATGTTGCCGAAGGCGCCACACGAAACGCTGTAAAATTGGCACATTTGGCTCAGGACAACGGCGCCGATGGGCTGATGGTGCTGCCGCCTATGATGTACAAACCGACTGACCGCGAAGCAACGGAGTTTTTTAAAGCTGTGGCTTCCGAAACAGATCTGCCGATTTTGATTTACAATAATCCGGTGGATTACAAAAGCGAGGTCACCCTTGATATGTTTGAAGAGCTACTCAAACACGACAACATTCAGGCGGTAAAAGAAAGTACCCGCGACGTGTCGAACATTACCCGCATAATCAATCGCTTTGGCGAGCGCCTGAAAATCCTCTGCGGTGTGGATACGCTGGCGTTGGAAAGCCTGCTGATGGGTGCGCATGGTTGGGTAGCAGGGCTGGTGGCAGCCTTTCCGCGCGAGACAGTAGCTATTTTTCGTTTGGTGAAAGCCGGCAGAATGGAGGAGGCGATTGCCATTCACCGTTGGTTTTTGCCGATTTTGGAATTGGATATCCATCCGCAGTTGGTGCAAAATATTAAATTAGCCGAGGTAATGACAGGGCTGGGCACCGAATTTGTGCGCGCACCGCGCCAGCCGTTGATGGGCGCCGACCGCGACCGCGTGATCAAAATTTTGGAAGAGGGCTTAGCCAATCGTCCCGAATTGCCGGAGTATCTGGAAATTGCTATTAATTAAATGTTTCTTAAAATGTTTAATCAATAACAATTAACAATCAACAATTTAAAGATAATGATTGAACAAAATATTATTGGTCACGAATTGTCAGCAAAAGGAATTTATACGATCAGCGGCTTCGATCCTGTGAAAATGGAAGCCTTGCCTGGAAAATTTGCCGTAGCAACCGAGCCAGAGGTCGAGCTGGCAATGCGAAAAGCGTACGAGGCGTGGCGCGTGTATCGGCATTTTTCGGGGCAGCAGAAAGGCGCATTTTTGAGAGTAATCGCCGAAGAGATTGAAAACCTGGGAAATACTTTGATTCAGCGCGCCACTGCCGAATCCGGTTTGCCAGAAGGCAGAATCCTTGGCGAGCGTGGGCGTACCTGCGGGCAGTTGCGTTTGTTTGCCCAATTGGTCGAGGAAGGCTCCTGGGTAGAAGCGGTGATTGATACGGCACAGCCCGACCGGACGCCTGCGCCCAAGCCCGACATCCGCAAAATGCTGGTGGCGATAGGACCAGTGATCGTATTTTCCGCAAGCAATTTTCCGCTGGCGTTTTCCACCGCTGGTGGCGACACTGCTTCGGCGCTGGCGGCGGGCTGTTCGGTGATCGTAAAAGCGCATGAATCACACCCGGGTACGAATGCATTGGTAGCGGGCGCGATTCAAAAAGCGGCACAGAAAACCAATATGCCCGATGGTGTTTTCTCGACTTTATATGGCAACGGTTTTTGGCTGGGGCAAACGTTGGTGAAGCATCCGTTGGCCAAAGCAGTGGCGTTTACCGGCTCGCATCGAGGCGGCAAGGCTTTGTTTGATCTGGGGAATCAACGAGAAGAGCCGATTCCGGTTTTTGCCGAAATGGGCAGCGTGAATCCGATCTTCCTGTTGCCGGAACGCCTGAAAAATGCGACACCCGAATTGGCGAAGCAAATTGCCGATTCGGTAAACCTCGGCGCCGGGCAGTTTTGTACCAATCCCGGATTGCTGGTTTGCATCGAAGATGAACATACGCCCGGATTCGTGGAAGCTTTGAAAGCTGCCTTTGCGACGCAGCCGCAACTCACGATGCTGAATCCAGGCATTTATCAGAATTATATCCAAAACAAACGCAGCCTGTTGAACATTTCTGAAGTCGAGACTGAATTCGCGGCAAGCGATTCTGATGGCTTGTTGAACGCCCCGCCGGCAATGGCTTCGGCAATGGCAAAAGATTTCTTGGCAAATCCAAATTTACAACAGGAAATTTTCGGTCCGTTTTCCTTATTAGTAAAATGCAAAAATCGGCTCGAAATGGAAGCAGTGGCGGCGGCATTGCACGGACAACTCACGGCGACCATCATGGGCGAAGCGGCAGAGATTCCGATCTATTCGACATTGATAGAAAACTTGCAGGAAAAAGTGGGGCGTTTGATTTTTAACGGCGTACCCACGGGGGTAGAGGTTGGCCACGCAATGCAGCACGGCGGACCATATCCGGCGACGACCGATAGCCGTTTCACCTCGGTAGGCACGAGCGCGATCAAGCGTTTTGCCCGGCCGATTGCGTTTCAAAACTCCCCCAATGAACTATTGCCAGCGGCGTTGCAGGATGAAAACCCATTGGGTATTTGGCGAACGGTAGATGGAACATTCATTCGATAATGTGTCAATTTACCGATATGCTGATGGGCGACCTTAATATTTAATACATTGATTATTAACACATTGGCAAATCAGCAAATTAACTTCATGAGAAAAACCTTTTTCTGTGTAGATGCACACACTTGCGGGAATCCGGTGCGACTGGTGGCAGGCGGCGGTCCAATGCTGAATGGCACCAATATGGGTGAAAAAAGACTCGATTTTTTGCAACATCATGACTGGATTCGCAAGGGCTTAATGTTTGAGCCAAGAGGGCACGATATGATGTCGGGTAGTATTTTATATCCACCAAGCGATCCGGCGAATGATATTGGTATTTTGTTTATCGAAACCAGCGGCTGCCTTCCGATGTGCGGGCACGGTACAATTGGCACAGTGACCATCATGATCGAAGAAGGTTTGGTTCAACCCCAAACACCCGGCGAATTGCGTCTGGAAACGCCGGCTGGACTGGTGAAAGTTATTTACCAACAAGTAAATAATAAAGTAAAATCGGTGCGACTGACGAATATTCCATCCTTTTTATATAAAGAAAATCTGGAAGTGGAATGTCCTGATCTGGGTACTATTACAGTGGATGTGGCTTATGGCGGTAATTTCTACGCCATTGTGGATCCGCAAAAAAATTTCAAAGGGATTGAACATTACACCGCGGCTGATCTGATTCGCTGGAGCCCGGTTTGCCGGCGACGGCTAAATGAAAAATACGAATTTCATCATCCAACCGACGAGAAAATAAAGGGCTTGAGCCATATGCTCTGGACAGGGAAACCCTTGTCGGATAAGGCGCACGCGCGCAACGCCGTGTTTTATGGCGATAAAGCGATTGACCGATCGCCCTGCGGCACGGGTACTTCGGCGCGGATGGCGCAGTGGTTTGCCAAAGGCAAGCTCCATGTCGGGGATGAATTTGTACACGAGAGCATTATTGGCAGCCAGTTCATCGGGCGCGTGGAAGCCGAAACCACTTGTGGAGATTTCCCCTCGATCATTCCCAGCATTGAAGGTTGGGCAAAAATTACAGGATATAATAATATAATCATAGATGACGAAGACGATCCGTATGCATTTGGTTTTCAAGTCATTTGATATGCTAATGTGCCAATTTGCTGATATGCTAATTAAACGATAAAAATCTGTCCTCTGACTTCTCAAATTATGAAAGTACACATTATCGGTGGCGGCGTAGTGGGGCTTTGTTCTGCCTGGTATTTGCGCCAAGCAGGATTTGACGTAACGGTGCTTGACAAAAGTGATCTATCCGACGGTTGCTCGTATGGCAACGCGGGCATGATCGTGCCGAGTCATTTTGTACCGCTGGCGGCGCCGGGCGTAATCGCGCAAGGCATGCGGTGGATGTTCAATCCAAAAAGTCCGTTTTATATCAAGCCGCGCTTGAATCTGGAGTTGGTGCAATGGCTTTGGCAATTCTATCGCTCCTGCACGAAGGAAAATGTGCGGAATGCGATGCCGGTGCTACGCGATTTTAATAACTTGAGCAAAGCATTATATTGCGAATTTGCTGATAAAGAGGGTTTTAATTTCGACTTTGAAGCGCGGGGTTTGCTGATGCTATGTAAAAATCCGAAAACATTACAGGAAGAAACTGAAGTTGCAGAGCAGGCGCACGAACTTGGGCTTGAAGCTAAGGTGTTGAATGCGAGCGAAGTACAGCAGTTGGAACCAGGGATTAAACTGGATGTCGAAGGCGGTGTTTTTTACCCCGGCGATGCGCATTTGTATTCCAATAAATTTATGATGCAATTAAAAACTGCTTTGCGCAATAGTGGTGTGGACTTGCTTTCGCAAAAAACGGTGACCGGTTTTGAAACAGCGAATGGGAAGATTAATAAAATCATTGTAGATAATAATGAAAAAATAAATGTTGAATATGTAATCATTGCAGCCGGCTCCTGGTCGGCAAAAGCATTGAAAACACTGGGAATTCGGCTGTTGATGCAAGACGGCAAAGGCTATTCCATTACATTGCAAAATCCTGATATTAAACCATTATATCCGACTATTTTACTCGAGGCTAGAGTTGCCATCACCCCGATGGGCAATGATCTACGCATTGGCGGCACACTGGAAATCAGTAACTTATCTCCAAAAATCAACCGGGCGCGCTTAGCCGGTATCTTGGAATCGGTTCCAAAATATTACCCGGAATTACATCCCGAAATGCCGGCGTTAGAGACCGTTTGGCACGGATTCCGCCCTTGTACACCCGATGGATTGCCTTATATTGGGTGTTCCCAAAAATTTGCCAACCTGACCTACGCCACTGGTCACGCCATGATGGGCATGAGCCTCGGACCCGCAACGGGTAAGCTGATTGCGGAAATTTTGCAGGATCAAAAAACTTCGGTTGATATCAAATTATTTAGACCGGAAAGATTTTAGAAGTCAGAAATTGGAAGGACCAAGGTAAGAAGTTCAAAATCAGTTGCTTCTATTTGTGCTTCGCACCCCCAGCATTATACTTTTTCTGATAAGCCGAAGGGGTAAAACCTGTCACTTTTTTAAAACGGCGATTAAAATTAGACAAATTATTAAAACCAACTTCATAGCAAATCTGGGAAATATTTACTTCGTGTTCGCTCAATAATTTACAGGCAGCGCTGATGCGTAACTCATTCAAAAATTGGAGATAAGACTTCCGGGTGTGGAGTTTGAAATAACGACAAAACGCCGAAACGCTCATATTGGCTACCGCCGCCGCTTCATCCAACATGATATTTCTTTGATAATTTGCTAAAGAAAACTGCAGCACATTATTAAGTCGTTCGCCATCGCCTTCGCGCTGTGCTCTGGTGAAGCTGGAATTGGATAAAAATTCTACTTCTTTACATTCGGAAAATAAATAAAGCGTAGTCAACAGGTTTTGAAAACGTTGAAAACCACTTTGCTTTGCCAGATTGATTGTCAGTTCTTGCACCCGTGATGTGGTTTTGCCCAAAATGCGAACTCCCCTTGCAGCTGATTCCAGGAGCACATTAATATTCGACATTTCGGGAATATCGAAAAAGCCATTTCCAAAGGAATGCTTGTCAAAAAAAATAGAAACTGCGTACACGCCGGGGCTTTCGGCAGTGTAATAAATCGGATCGCTTTTGAGCAAATGCGGTACATTGGAGCCAATGATAAACACATCGCCCTCCTGAAAGCGGTTGATGCCATCGCCCACAAACAGCGTGCCCTTTCCCCTTTGAACACAGGTGATCTGCCATTCCGGGTGGTAGTGTAGCCGATCATAAAAATAGGCTCCCTCATCTATTTGCACCCGAAAGGATGCCTGCCCTGTTTTTGGGATCCGAAAAGACAATGCTTTCATGGTTGCTTGATTCTTGCGCCGATCGCCATCGCTAAGATACTTTTTATTTATCCACAAGCGATAATTCTCGGACAGTAGTTGAGTGAAAAGGAGTTTT
>CAZQTF010000218.1:0-6325 GCA_964596135.1 uncultured Saprospiraceae bacterium
AATGAACTTGTGTTTTCGACCCATAGATCAAATATATAAAATATATTTAAATTTGCTCACTTACTTATCGTTTCCCAATGCCGTCGAGATATTTTCTGGATAAATGGAGGCGCTTTTAGGTAGGCTGAAAATATTCCCAGCATGCCGGGGCAGATTTGTGGATGATCTATAAATATTTTTGGAAACGTTATACTCAAAAAAGCGGATCGTGTTTTTACCCATCACTTGCCCCGATGGGGCAATCGGACTTTTTCGCTTATTAGTAATAGCTCAAACAATTTCTTAAAGAATTTAATACAAATATAAATCCGGCGAAACTTTGACTTAAAGTGAGTGGCGTATATTCGATTTTTCTTAATTCTAAATCCTTTTGCCACCACATGAAAAAATATCTATTCTTGTTGCTCTGTATCTGGGCAGTTCATTTTGTCTGGGCGCAACCGACTAATGAAGACCAATTTCTTGTCAAGCCTTACTTGCAGTTTTCGACCCAAAATGGAATGTATATACTCTGGGAAACCAAGGAACATGCGACTTCGCGTGTGGATTTTGGGGAAGCGCGATGGAATGTACAAGCAGCTGTATTGGATCGCAGCGCCACGCTCGATGGCAGCCGCCTTATGCATGAGGTATTTTTGGGTGACTTAAAACCGGAAACCAACTACTTCTGGCAGGTAATTTCGGTAACTACGAAAGGTGATACCCTGCGCACACCTGTATATTCATTTAAAACGGCAATAAAAGATAGCAGTGCATATATGTTTGCTCTCATCGGCGATACCCAACGCAACAGCCGTACACCCTGGGCTTGGGGAAAAATAGCAGAAAAAGTGTGGCAGGATCGCCCCAATTTTGTGGTACTTGCCGGTGACCTGGTAGATCAGGGTTTTAAAAAAACGGATTGGACAGAACATTTCTTTCCCAATGGACATCAATTGATGAGTCGGGTACCTGTATATTCGGTATTGGGTAATCACGAGCAGGATGCGCCATTTTATTATCAATATATTGTAGCGCCGCCGCCCGAATATTATTACACATTTACCTACGGTAATGCGCAATTTTTTATGCTGGATAGCAATCGCGATCTGTCGGAAGGCTCGGAGCAATACGAATGGCTGGAATGGGAATTGGCAAAATCAACCGCTACCTGGAAGATTGCTGTACATCATCATCCGCCTTATTCTTCTGATAGCGACGATCATGGCGATACCTTCAAAGAATTATCCACGTTGGGTACCAAAGCCCGTAATCTCGTGCCGCTGTATGAGCGCTATGGCTTGGATTTTTGTTTGTTTGGGCACACTCATTTGTACGAACGCAGCTGGCCCATCCGGGAAGATCGCATCAATATGAAAGAAGGCGTGGTGTATATCAATTCCGGCGGTGCAGGCGGCGGTCTGGAAGACTTTGCGCCTACGCGGAGTTGGTTTACGCTCGAATTGCAGTCAGTGCATCATTATTGCACGTTTGCGATTTATGATAAAAATCTGGTATTCAAAGCTATTGACCATGAAGGACGTATGCTGGATGCGTTTCAGATGCAAAAAGAAGCACCCGACCAACGCCGGGCAAGTATAGTGCAGCCCCCTGCGCCGCACATCCTGACCGATGCTACGCTGTTTCAGGACAAAACTACGGTAACCATGGAAGCCGCTTTTGAAGACCTGGAAATCCGCTATACACTTGACGGCAGCGAGCCTACACGCCAAAGTCCACGTTACACCCAGCCTTTAACCTTCAATCGAAGTGTGCTCCTGAGCACCCGCGCCTACACCCGCGACGGCCGCGCCAGCCGCCTGCAAAAAGTAGCTTTCCGCCAAATGGCGCCTCAGCAACCGGCAAAATTATCAAAAACTGAAAGAGGCTTGCGCTTTGCGTATTACGAAGGTGGTTGGCATCAATTGCCTGATTTTTCAAAACTCCCGATTATCAAGAGTGGCGTGACCAGTCAACTGGGGCTTGATGAGATCGGGCATCGGGAAAATCAGTTTGGCGTGGTGCTTGAAGGTTATGTGGAGATTCCTGAAACCGGGCTTCAGACTTTTTTCATCAATTCGGACGATGGTTCAAAATTGTACATCAACGATGAATTGATCATTGACCATGACGGCGATCACAGCGCGATCAAGAAAACCGGACAAACCATCCTGGCTGCCGGCAAGCATAAAATCCGTGTAGAATATTTTGAAGCGGGCGGCGGGCAATTCCTGCAAGCCGGACTTATGGATCCAAAGTTGGGCGCAGTGCCATTTACGCCGTTTCAGTTATTGCATTAAAGTTTAAGGTTCAAAGTTCTATAAGATTAAACTCTGAACTTTGAACCCTTCTCTCTTATACTTTTTCATTTTTCGTTGCGCAGGTGCTGATGCCAAACGGGGCATACAGCGGACAAAAACTTACCAGGCTGGTCAGTACAAAGATGCCTGCCAGTACCAGCAGCACGATCCCCAGCGTACCGGTAATTGCTTTGGTAAAAAACAGCACAGCGATGACCGTAGCAATGATAATGCGAATGATCCGATCGGCAGAGCCCATGTTCTTTTTCATAATGTGAAGGTTTTAGTTGGAAAAAAATTGAATCAGCAAACCGATGCCAGTTGCCAAAGCGATACAGAGCAAACAAACCAGTATGAATTGAACGAACCGGCTTTTCATTGTTTAAACTTTAGCTCGAAGATAAGGAAAAATACGATATAAATTCAGTGATATTTATCAGCCAGATAGGATATACACCGCAGCGATTCTGCATATTTAGTCGAGGAAAATCTCCAGCCCGTCATAAGCCAACGCAACGCCCGGTGGCAATGTTTTTAGGACATCTTTGTATAATCCCATGCTGTGGCTAATGTGAATAAGATACGCCTGTTTGGGCTGAATACGAGCAATCAGCGCCAGGGCTTCCTCCAGATTGGCATGTGAATAGTGCGCAGCGTGATGCAAGGCGCTCGTTACCAAAACTTCAGAGCCTTCAATTTTTTCAAGTTCTTCCTCGCAGATCGTTTTTACGTCGGTGAGGTAAGTAAAATCACCGATCCGAAACCCCAGCACCGGCAAATGCCCATGCATTACTTCAATCGGGATGATGGTAACCCCACCAATATCAAATGGCTTTTCCTTCGTTATTTGAAATAAATGAAAACGCGGGGCGCCCGGGTAAGGATTTTCCTCAAAAGCATAGGCAAAGCGCGCGCGTAGTTCATCCTGCACCCGAGCAGTGGCATAAATTGGCATGTCGCGACGCTGCCGGAAATTGAAAGGGCGCACATCATCCAATCCAATGACATGGTCATTGTGCTCATGCGTCAGGAGAATGGCATCGATCGAGTGGACATTGGCACGCAACATTTGCTGGCGGAAATCAGGACCACAATCTATCACAATATTTTTGCCCTCCGTTTGCACCAATACCGAAGTGCGCAAGCGAGAGTCGCGCGGATCGTCCGACCGACAGATAGCACAATCGCATCCGATGACCGGCACGCCCTGAGAGGTCCCTGTTCCTAAAAATGTAATTTTAATCTCGATAGCGTTTATTCCTCGTTTTGTTCAGAAGAAGATTGCTGAATTTCCTTATAAAATCTGATAGACTTTTCGCTTAATTGCGACGTATCTACGGTTATGCCATTTAATATTTCAAGCAAACAATTAATCCGCCCCTCGGTTTCATAAAATTTATTGATAATCGCAATTTTCCTGTCCTGCACGATACAGTAGCCCGACTGAAAGTTGCCCTTTTCGTAGCGCACGGAATACGCCATTTCTTCAAAGAGCGCTTCCAACTTTTTCAGGGTGTGTGTGGTATATTTAAAATTCATAATACTACGGAATAAATTGGCGTCTCAAAGTAAAGCTTTTTACAGAATAGTTCAAAGTTCCCGGTTTAAAGTTTTACTCCCAACATCAGCAGGGAAAGCAGGTGAAGATTATTCCTCTTTGCGCTCGAACTTTTAAACCATAAACACGCTGATTCTTGCGTTCCATTCCTATTTTTGCAAAGTTTCAAAATTACAGCTTATGAATGTTCGGCAATGGCAACTCTTCCTTTTTTGGATGCTGCTGACATGGACCACGGTGCAGGCACAGCGCTTCGAAGGCGGATTGGTGGGTGGTTTTAATCTTTCCCAACTCGATGGCGACGATCTGGCGGGGTTCAACAAAATTGGCGTCGTCGCAGGCGGCAAGGTTGGTGCGATTTTGTCGGAGCGCTGGCAGTTGAGCCTCGAATTGCTTTTTTCCCAACAGGGCGCCAGTCGTACCCGCAGCGATGATCCGGCTTCGATTTATGATAAAATCCGCCTCAATTTTGTGGAAGCGCCGGTAATGATTAACTTCCGGGAGTGGAAATTCCACGTAAGTGCAGGCGTTTCCTATGCCCGGCTGATTGATTTTGAAGTGATTGATTTTACTGGAGTGGACATCACCAATCTTCAGGATTTTAATGAAAATATTTTTTCGCTTAATTTAGGTATTACTTATTATTTCCAGGAAAGCGCCGGATTTGAAGTACGTTGGATCCGCGCCTTAAACGATCTTCAGGCACAGGAAAATGCCAGTTCGCTCATCGGGCGCACCGTAAGCTGTAAAGTCATTTACTTGTTTTAAAAAATAAATACATCATGAGTCGCTTATTACTTCTTCTTATTATGATATTGAGTACATTTGCCTGCAAACAAGCACCAGACAACAATACGGAAAGCAGGCAACCAGCGCCGGCAACACCTCAGCTCATTACGCTTTCCTATCCGCCGGTTCCTCAAGAGCTTATCGAAATGATCGCGCTGAAAGGAGATCATATTGATGTTATTTTCTATAATATGCCTATTAGTATGAGCCGCGATGGCAGTGCCGATGTGCAGCAAATGCTCTCCCAGGTCAGCGATCAGGCGCCTGCGCAAGTTGCTCCATGCCAGTCTATTGGAAGAATTTTTTTCCAGGGGCAGGGCGAAACCCTTGCCGAAGCGGATCTGTATCTCGGCGAAAACTGTAATTATTATGTCTTTTATAAAGATGGCAAACAAGCGTATGCTAATTTACTTACGCCAGATGGGATCAAGCTGTACGAAAACCTGACCCGCCCCTACCGAAAATAGAGAAGCGGCGAACAGGATGGTAAAGGCAAACCTGCGTTATCATGACAAAACTTGGTGTAATAGACCTCGGTACGAATACTTTTCATTTGTTGATTGCCGAACCTGACGGACAGGGCGCTTTTCGTGAATTATACCGGGAGCGACATTTTATTAAACTGGCAGAAGAAAGTATCGGGCAGATTGGAGCAGCGCCCTTCGCGCGTGGGTTGCAGGCAATGGAGGATTTTAAAACCAGGCTCGACGAGTACAATGTATATGCCATACGCGCCATTGGCACCGCCGCCCTGCGCACCGCCAGCAATGGAAGAGATTTCATCGAGCAGGTGAAAGCGCAAACCGGCATCGAAGTACAACTGATTAGTGGCGACCGAGAGGCGGAACTTATTTACAAAGGCGTCATGATGGCAATTCCGCCGTTGCCAGAACGTATGCTGATCATGGACATTGGCGGCGGTAGCGTAGAATTTATCATCGCTGATCAACATCAGGTGTACTGGGCACAGAGCTTTCCGGTGGGGGTGGCTGTTCTTTGGAAACAATTTCACAAAAGCGACCCGATCGCCCCGAATGAAATTGAGCAAATTCATCAATTTCTCGACATTCAATTGGAGCCACTGCGTCTTGCCCTTCAACGATTTCCGACCAAATTGCTGACCGGCGCATCCGGCACCTTCGACGTGCTGGAAAACATTTTGGTAAAAACCAAAACCCATCCGCATCATTCGCAACTCACTGCCGCTGAATTCCCTGCGTTCTACCATCTCATTTTGGGCACGACCTTTGCCGAACGACTCCATATGGAAGGCATGCCCGCCGAGCGCGCCGACATGATCGTAGTTGCCCTGATTTTGCTCAATCACGTATTGATGATGGCAAAAATTCACACCGTGCATATTTCAGCTTTTGCCATGAAGGAAGGCATTTTATATGAGATGATGCAGAATATGATTTTAAAAAAATAAATATTTTTCTGTTTTGACTTTAAATTCCCAAATACGATCGCTTGAATATTCCGATTTTCAGTTTTATATTGCGTTTCCGCAATAAACTATAAAACGAACAACAATTGAAAGCGACCGATATTTCTAATCCTGAATATTTCCACAAAGTCGTGGACTGCCAGTACGCCTGCCCTGCGCATACGCCGGTGCCGGAGTACATCCGCCTGATTGCTGCCGAGCGCTACACCGAGGCGTACATTGTCAATTGGGAATCGAATGTGTTTCCAGGTG
>CAZQTF010000219.1:0-6277 GCA_964596135.1 uncultured Saprospiraceae bacterium
GTGATTCGCGCAACTGAGCGCCATACCATTGCCCCAGGCGGATGCCGATCTCCCATTTGCCGAGATACTTGAGGCGATGCATAAGCTCCTGCACCCTGCCTCCTTTCACAAAATGGTACAACGCGGCGCCACTTTCCAGCGGGATTCGCCCCCAAAACCGTTCGGTAAAAGGATTTTCTTTCTCCAAATGAAAATTGGTCCGGGGTAATTTGTGCTGACAACGCAAGCAAATGATTTCTCCGCGCAATGGCAAATGCTCGCTGCAAGCCAGACAAAGATGGGGATAAAGCAGACCTACCAGATCATTGAAATAAGAGCGAAATAGTGTCATGGCGAAAAACGATTTTGCATTATGAAATATTTCGCTATTTTTGACGATTATTTTTAAATCTGTCACAAGAAAATTTGGCAAAAAAGGACAAAAAGCAGATTTTGAATTACAAGAAGCTGTATTTGGTACATAAAAAAACGTCTGCCCCACCATCGTAAGACAGACGCATCAAAACAAAACGAAAAACCAACTTTAAACAAGTCTTTTATAGTAAGTTAACTATTATTCAAACATTTTTGTTGCAATCGGCTTGTTAAGAATTTCTTAACGAGCGTCGTTGCTTTCAGCCTTCAATTTTACCGGCACTTCCTTTACCTTACCTTGGCGATTGACGGTGAGGTTCAGGACATCGCCAACTTTTGCCCTGCCGACAATCTCCTGCAGTTCAGGCACATTTTTCACCGGGCGACCATCTACCGCTGTGATAACATCTTTGGGCAAAATGCCTGCGTATTGGGCAGAGCTGCCATCCATCACGTTATCTACAACGATGCCCTGGCTAATGTTGACGCCGATTTTGGTTGCTTCTTCGCTGTCCAGTTCATAAATATTTACCCCCAATAGAGGACGGCGATAGCTGCCATTTTCTACAATGTCGTCGGCAATACGCTTCATCAGATTGACCGGAATGGCAAAACTGTAGCCCTGGAAAGAACCCGTGCGAGTGGCAATTGCTGTGTTAATGCCGAGCAAACGACCTTTAGCATCTACCAGCGCACCACCACTGTTGCCAGGATTTACAGCTGCATCCGTTTGAATAAATGCCTCAATTGCCGAGCCTCCGCCCAACAGGTTGATACTTCTGCCTTTTGCGCTGATGATGCCAGCGGTCACGGTAGAGGTTAGATTAAAAGGATTGCCAACAGCCAGTACCCATTCGCCGACTTTGGCATTGTCGGAATCCGCCAGATCCATTACCGGCAGGTCATTTGCTTCAATTTTGATCACAGCCATGTCGGTTTTTTCATCCCGACCTATCAATTTGGCTTTAAACTTGCGATTGTCATACAGGGTGACCTCCAGTTCGTCGGCAAATTCCACTACATGGTTGTTGGTAATAATATAGCCATCTGAAGTATAGATCACACCCGAGCCGGTGCCTTGTTTGGGAGCGTCCTCCAGGAAGTCGTCGCCGAAGAAAAAGCGGAAAGGGTTGAAATCTTCGCTGCCTTCCTTCTCATTTTGAGCAATGGGATTGGAGGCAGACGCTGCAATGTTCACTACCGCGGGCATTGCTCGGGCTGCTGCTTCGGTAAAATCGAACGGAACATTGCTGAGTTCGGGTTTGCTATAAACGTTGCCAAGATAATTTACCTCTTTGGCAAGTGGAGCGGATGTGCGCTGATTGCCTGGATTTTGTATCAAATAAACGCCTCCAAGTGTAATGAGGCCACCCACCATCCCAGCGGTGATCAGTGAAAATATCTGCTTCATATTTTCGTTAATTTTTTATTTTAACCAATATTTGCCCTAAAAGATTCCTTGGCTTAGGTTAAATCAACATTGAAAATAACTATTAATTTAAGCCATTGTTACCCTCAAAAATCTATTTAACAGGAAATTAACAGCGTCTTGGATAAAACGGAAAAACACCTTACAGATTTGACTTTGAGCGAACCAGAGGCACTCAATATAAACGTAAATTTCGAAGCAGAATTGCGTCCCGAAACTTCTCTGGAGCAACAATTAATTCAAATTCCAGAATTTGTAAAAGGATTGTCCTGGGGCGTACCTCGTTATGGGCATCCGGAAGGAGAAGTGTATAAGCACGTCCGGGAGGTGTTGGATAATATTGACCGCCTGGCGCTGCAGGAAAAGAGCCGGCAACGGCTCCGTCTGGTCGCTTTTGCGCACGATACTTTCAAATACATGGAAGATAAAAGCGTGCCGCGCGACTGGACGAAGCATCATGGCGCGTGCGCCCGCCGCTTCATGGAACGATACACCGATGACCGGCTGGTGCTCGATCTCATTGAACATCACGACGAAGCCTATTACAGTTGGCGCTGCATTCACCTGCTCAAGCAACCCACCGAGGGAACTACCCGCCTCAATAAACTCCTGGAAGTATTTGGAAAAGATTTGCAAATGTATTACATTTTTTTTAAATGCGATACCCAAACCGGCGATAAAAACCAGGCTCCCGTCAAGTGGTTTGAAAGTATTGTTAAGGCAATTGAATTGGTTGAGTGGTAACTTTATTACACCATGCCAGAATATTGGAACGAACAACGACCTTCTCGTTTCCTTGCTTATTCATTTCATTGAAAAAGAATCATTTATGGAAAAAGTTTTTTATTGACATCGTTTTGGAAACTTTTCACAACGAATTTGAGTTGGACAATTCGTTAATGTAGCGTGTGTAATAAATGACAGAAAATACATACCTTTGCTATGGTAATGACGCAGGATAACGACACTAAGCGCTACGAACGCATCTTTGAGGAAGAATTCTTACCTCAGATCGATGCTTTGTACACCTTTGCCTACCATCTGACCTACAACGAGGAAGATGCCAATGACCTCGTTCAGGAAACCTATTTGAAAGCATACCGCTTTATTGATAAATACAAAGAAGGCACTAATGCCAAAGCCTGGCTTTTCAAGATACTGAAAAACGCTTTTATCAATCAGTATCGCCGCAAAACCAAGCAGCCCACCCAAGTAGATTATGAAGACATCACCAGCTACCAGGAGAGCGATGAGGAATCGAGCATTGCCGGCTACGCCGACCTGCGTGAGGAGATGTTTCAAAGCATGATGGGCGATGAGATTACCAACGCGATCAACGCGCTGCCGGTAGATTTTCGGGTTGTGATTTTGTTGTGTGATATTGAGGGCTTTACATATGAAGAAATTTCCAAAATATTGGATATTCCGATTGGTACGGTACGCTCCCGTCTGCACCGCGCCCGCAATATGCTGAAGGACAAGCTGCGCGAGTACGCGCAGTCGCTGGGGTATGGCAAAGAAGAAGAAGAGTAATCCCGGAGACGGAAGATGTTTTAAATTTTTTTATTATTAATATAACGAAACAAAACTCAATTGTTCACTCGCTACGAACGAGATTGCATTTGTTCAAAAAAATGTAAAATATATGCTCCACAACTTGGCACAGCGGTCATCGTTTTTCTTTGCTTTCGCGTGGGAGCGAATCGCAGGGCGACCTCTCTTTGTACCGGCTTGTTGCGGCGCCTTTGATGGAACAAATGAATGGCTCGGCGTAGTAAAAAATCCAAAACAATGAGAGATCATAACTATCAGGAACTGGTTCGAAAAGTGACGATGTATTTAGACAACGAGCTAACCGAAAGCGCCGAAATGGAGCTACTCAAAGAAATAAAGTCTAACCCCGCATATCTCGAAGTTCTTAGTAAAGAACAATCATTCCGCGAGTTTATCAAAAGTAAAATCCACCGCCGAAAACCCTCCCCGGCATTGATCCAATCTATAAAAGAGAAGATACGCATTGCTCCGGCTTGAGCCAATTTTTAACTGATCTTTTATCGTTTTTCTGATGCAAATGGCGCTGATTGCTCGGCGACCGTGTATTCTTTATTCCTTTGATTCGCATTTCTGAGGAGCAACTTTTGCGTTTCTTTTGTTAAAACTAACGACGTATTTGGCTGATTGGCGTATTCTACACTATTTTAGAAAAAATATTTTCGCCATGAAAATCAGAATATTGCTGGTCGCTTTGGGGTTACTTTTTGCGCAAAGCACTTTCGCTCAAATCGAGTTCACGGATACCTTTCGCCGCCTTGTAGAAAGCGCGCAGATTGACTTTTATGAACCAACCGAAGGCAGCTACAAAGAAGTCCGGTTGGACAAACATACGTTTCAGCCCTGCGATTTTGGCATCCGCTCGCGACGCGAAAAACTGGAAATCCGCTATTTGGTTGCCCCTTACAGTGAAAACAACTTGGCTTTTCAGGTACCGCAGGTAGAATGTTTCCGCATGGTTAGCCACCTCGCCACCAACGATGAGGATGCTGTCGTCACCTCCCTGGGCATCAGCGAAGATGAGCTTCGCGAAAACTTCAACGCCGATTGGGGCAAAATTTACTTTTTCCAGCCCAAAGAAAGTTTCAGTGAACGCACCCACTGCAAAATGCTGGCGCTCTATGCCGAAGGTAAAGGCATGGTACTCGTGTTTTTTCTCTTTGACGAGCCATCGCAGGAATTGGACAACCGCCATCTGGCGCTGCGCTTCAAAGGGGAACCTGGCAATTAAAATATCGGCATGGCGTTTGTAATAATCGCATCCAAAATATTCTTTTGATTGTATCTTAGCGCAGCTAAAATCACCTAACCAATGGAACCGATTAGCGTATTTGATATGCTCAAGATCGGCGTAGGTCCATCCAGTTCGCATACACTGGGTCCCTGGCGCGCCGCCGAGCGTTTTGTACATGAATTGAATGCACAAAAGCTTCTCCCACTCACCGAACGGGTGACGGTTGACCTCTACGGCTCGCTCGCTCTCACTGGTAAAGGGCATGGTACGGATGTTGCAATTATGCTGGGGCTGAACGGCGAAGACCCCGTTACGATTGATCCTGTTGAAGTAAAAAACATTCCCTTTCGCATCCAGGCAGACCAGGCAATACATCTCGGTGGGCAAAAACGCATTCCTTTCTCGCCGCAACACGATATCCATTTTCACTACTCCGAATCGCTACCGTTCCATCCCAACGGTGTAACCTTTCGCGCTTATCACGATTCCAACCATCCGCTGTACGAAGCAACCTATTTTTCGATTGGCGGGGGCTTTGTGGTGCAGGAAGATGAAACCTCCAGTCGGGATTTGGTACAGTTGCCCTGTCCGGTCAATTACGGTCGGGAATTGCTGAACTGGTGCAAACAATACGAGAGCAGTATTGCCGGTATCGTCTGGCGCAACGAGCAAACCTGGCGCAGCCCGGAAGCAACGCGGGAAGGCTTGTTGCAAATCTGGGACGTAATGCGCCACTGCATTTACCTTGGCTGCCATACCGATGGCATTCTGCCGGGCGGATTGAACGTAACCCGACGAGCCGCAGGCATCCACAAAAAATTAATGGACAACGCTACGTATGCCAACATTGACGAATGGATGCAGGAAGTGAAAAGCCGGAATCCCGATTTTTCCAGGATTGTGAAATGGATTGGCTGTTTTGCAATGGCGGTCAATGAAGAAAATGCCAATTTCGGCAAGGTGGTCACCGCACCCACCAACGGCGCGGCAGGCGTGATTCCGGCGGTGCTGATGTATTATTATTGCTTTTCCGGTCAGGAAGTTGGCGATGACGAAATCGTCCGTTTCCTGATGGTAGCCGGAGAGATCGGCAGTATCTTCAAAAAAGGCTCCACCATCTCGGCGGCGATGGGCGGTTGTCAGGCGGAAATCGGCGTCAGCTCGGCGATGGCAGCGGCAGCGCTCACCGAGTGCCTGGGCGGTAACCCTGAACAGGCGCTCATGGCTGCAGAAATTGCCATGGAACATCACCTCGGCTTGACCTGTGACCCTGTGGGAGGGCTCGTGCAAGTGCCTTGCATCGAACGCAACTCCATGGGCGCGGTCAAAGCCATCACGGCAGCGAATATTGCCCTGGAAAGTGACCCGGGCAAAGCCAAGGTTACCCTCGATGATGTGATCAAAACGATGTGGGAAACCGCGCAGGATATGCACCACAAGTATAAAGAAACTTCGCTCGGCGGGCTGGCCGTACATATCCCGATTTTGGTGCCGGAATGCTGACATACTTTGCCCAATACAGAGCCAATGTAGGAATATATGGAAAACGAATAGTGAACATACATGGCTCGAAAATATGTAAAAAATGATCTATTTTTAAAACGTGGAATTGCGTATATCCTCGATTACAAATGTTTAACAGCGATTTACAACCAGATAATGTAATTTATAATTGATTATCAATAAGGTCAATGCCATCAAAACTATTA
>CAZQTF010000220.1:0-6234 GCA_964596135.1 uncultured Saprospiraceae bacterium
AATTCACTCCGCCTTCACCGCTCTGCCCGCATAATTGCCAGTGGTTTTTCCATTTTCCCAGACTTGCTGTCCATTCTGTCCATTCACCCAGACTTTGAGTACGCCCGTTGCCAAAGCGCCTGGATTTTCAATAGTGGCGTAGTCGGCGATCGTTTCCGAGTCGAATAAAACCAGGTCGGCGAAATACCCCGACTTGATCAGACCACGATTTTCAAAGCCCATGTTGGCGGCAGCCAGCGAGGTCATCTTGCGAATGGCGTCGGGTAAGGTGAGGCGCTGCTCTTCACGGACGTACTTTTTCAGGATTTTCGGAAAAGTGCCCGCCCCACGCGGGTGTGTGCAGAACCCGTGTACAATTCTCCGCCGCTGCCATCGGCAATTTGCACATTCGTGATGAGCGTGGACGAAACGTCTTTCTTTTGACAGGCAAAAAGCAGTAACATTGGGAAGAGCAGGCTGAGTTTTTTCATAAATTTCGATGTTAGGTTATCCGCAGGGAATGTAATTTAGAAAACCTCCGTGAGGATTGCTATATTTGGAAAAACAAACAAAACGCTTTTTTATGAAATACCTGAAACCTATGCTCATTGTATTGAGCATTTTGCTGTTCGTCGCTTGTCAGCGCGAGCCGCAAACGTACGATCTTATCATTCGCAATGCCATGATCTACGACGGATCAGGCAACGCCCCTGCAAAGGAAGACATCGCGATTAATGCCGATACTATTGCTGCCATTGGCAACCTCAGCCGCGACAAGGGTACTCAGGAAGTGGACGCCAAAGGCATGGCGGTTAGCCCTGGCTTTATCAACATGCTCAGTTGGGCTACCGAAAGCCTCCTGGCAGATGGACGCGGTATGAGCGACATCAAGCAGGGCGTCACGCTCGAAGTGATGGGCGAAGGCTGGTCAATGGGACCGCTCACCGACGAAATGCGGGCTGGACTGATCGCTTCGCAGGGGGATATCAAATTTGACATTCCCTGGACGACGCTGGGCGAATATTTGCAACATCTTGAAAATAAAGGCATTTCGCCGAATGTGGCTTCGTTTGTCGGTGCTACAACGCTACGCATCCATGAGATTGGCTATGCCGACCGACCGCCTACCACAGAGGAACTCGATCGCATGAAAACGCTGGCTCATCAGGCGATGGAAGAAGGCGCCCTGGGGATCGGTTCTTCGTTGATTTATGCGCCAGCTTTTTATGCCCAAACACCCGAATTGATTGAATTGTGTAAAGTTGCGAGTGAGCATGGTGGCATGTACATCACCCATATGCGCAGCGAAGGCAACAAACTGCTCGAAGCTGTGGACGAAGTGATTACTATTGCCAATGAAGCCAATTTACCTGCTGAAATTTATCACCTGAAAGCTGGAGGTAAGAGCAACTGGTCGAAAATGGATCAGGTAATCGCCAAAATTAACAGCGCCAGAGCTGCCGGTATTCATATCACTACCGATATGTACACCTATATCGCCGGCGCCACGGGGCTGGATGCCTCCATGCCGCCCTGGGTGCAGGAAGGCGGATACGACGAATGGGCAAAACGGCTGAAGGACCCTGCAATTCGTGCCAGAGTGATGGCAGAAATGAAAACCGATGCTCAGGATTGGGAAAATTTGTATTATGCTGCCGGTTCGGCTGAAAATCTGTTGCTGGTCGAGTTCAAAAACGACTCGCTTAAGCAATACACCGGCAAAACGCTGGCGGAAGTTGCCAAATGGCGCGGCAAAAGCCCGGAAGAAACTGCGATGGATTTGGTCATCGAAGATGGTACGCGGGTCGGCACCGTGTACTTTATGATGTCGGAAGATAATGTCAAAAAGCAAATCAAGCTGCCATACATGAGCTTTGGCTCGGATGCAGGCGCTCCGGCAGCAGAAGGCGATTTCCTAAAATCCAGCACTCACCCCCGCGCATATGGCAATTTTGCTCGTTTGCTGGGCAAATACGTGCGCGATGAGCAAGTCATTCCACTGGAAGAAGCGATCCGCAAGCTATCCGCATTGCCTGCCGAAAATCTGAAAATTCAGAAACGCGGGATGCTCAAGCCTGGTTACTACGCAGATATTGTCATTTTTGATCCGGCGACCATCCAGGATCATGCTACTTTTGAAAAACCGCATCAGTATGCAACCGGCGTGGTGCATGTTTTTGTAAATGGCGTCCAGGTTCTGAAAGATGGCGAACACACCGGCGCGACGCCCGGACGATTCGTAAAGGGACCGGGATATAAAAAGAATTGATTCATTTATTATTGAACATTTACCAAATAATGGAAGAGATTTAGGTGGCTGAGAAACTTAAGCTTAGTCTCCTGAAACTTCTTCCTTTTTTCAACTCCATGGTATGAAAAATCTATTTTGGCTCCTTTTTATCCTTTTTTCAACAACGAATGGCTTTGCCCAGGCGAATATGTCGAAATTGGATGCTTACATTCAAAAATCGTTACAACAATGGGAAGTGCCGGGTTTTGCCCTTGCAGTGATAAAAGACGGAAAAGTACTGCTGTCAAAAGGCTATGGCGTGCGTGAGCTTGGGAAACCGGAGCCAGTCAACGAACAAACCATTTTCGACATCTGCTCGACCACCAAGGCAATGACCGCCACAGTTATGGGCTTGCTCGTGGACGAAGGTAAGGTGCGATGGGACGATCGGGTGGTTGATCATATGCCGGAATTTCAAATGTACGATCCTTATGCCACGCGCGAAGTTCGGGTGCGTGATTTGTTTACCCACAACGCCGGATTGGGCAATGCCGACTTTCTTTGGGGCAGTGTTGAAGAACTTTCGCAGGAGGAGATACTGAAACGCGTTCGCCTGATCGAACCTACCTATCCGTTTCGCGGGGGGTACACTTATCAGAATATCATGTATTTAGCTGCTGGCAAGCTGATTGAAAAACTCAGCGGCATGAGTTGGGAAAATTTTATGGCGGAACGTCTGTTCAAACCGCTTGGCATGACCAACACCTACGCTACACGCGAATTGTCGCTGTTGCAAACCAATCGCTCCACTGCTCACCACCAGGCGGAAGGGCAAATTATGCCGATCAAGGATATGAGCGCTGATGCCATCGCGCCGGCGGGCGCCATTTGGTCTTGCGTAGCGGATATGGCAAAATGGACGCAGTTTATGCTCGATAGCGCCAAAGTGAACGGTGCGCGATTGCTCAAACCGGAAACCTACGCTGAACTGCTGCGCCCGCAAATCGTCATTCATCCCAGCCAGTTTTACCCAACGGTACAACTGACCAAACCACACTGGACGACCTATGCCCTGGGCTGGTTCCAGCACGATTACAATGGGCGGGCAGTGAGTTTTCACACAGGTAGCCTGCCGGGCACCGTTGCAATCATTGGTTTGATTCCTGACGAGAAATTGGGCGTTTATATGCTAGGGAATCTCGACCACGCCGAAGTGCGCCACGCTCTGATGTACAAAGTTTTTGACGTTTTTGCCGGTGTAGAAAATGGACGCGACTGGAGCACCGAAATGTTACAATTGTATCAGGGAATTACCCAAAATATTGCCAAAGCTCAAGCGGAATGGGAAGCCAAGCGGACGCCCAATACCAAACCAACGCACGAACTAAGCGCTTTTATTGGAAAATATACCGATCCTTTGTATGGTTCAGTAGAGGTAACAATAGAAAATAACCAATTGATAATCAAAGGAGAATTAGCATCGGTAAAACTGGCCCACTGGCATTACAACACATTTTACGGCAAGTGGAACGACGAAGCCTGGCGCGCCCCTACTTTCGTGACGTTCCGAATTGGCGCAGACGGTACACCGGACGCCCTGGAAGCCGACAATGCAGTGCTGAAACGCGCAGCAAAATAACTATTGCACAAGCCGGTACGCCACCATGATCTCCATGCCCAGCCCCCGGTATTGTCCGAAGTCACTGATATTGTACGACCCCAACGCGCCGATCCGCCAGTAGCTATTTTTAGCAAAACTGCTTGGCGTGATCACGCCCACCTGTAGCGCGAGCGTTTGATTCGTAGAATAGGTCACCGCCGTCCAGAAGGCTTCGGGCATTTCCATTTTCACGTTGAGATTGAAATTGGTGATATTGGGAGCGCTGAAATTGATCCATCCTGCTGGTTCTATAAAAAACTTATCGTTGACCAGGCGCGCGCCCACCATGAAATTGCCATGCATAGCGCGTTGCCAGTTGGCAAAAGTATTGCTTTCCTGAATGACCAACTTAGCGGGAAAAACCTGCTGCACTGCTCCGCCAAAGAAAAAAGCATTCTGCGAATCGTAGCGTTTACGACGAGCCCCGGCGTAAGTGGTATAAAAAAATCCTGCGCCGGCATTAAAGCTCAGCGTACTGTTTTCACCCACCGGCACCAATTCGTCATCCTGATCTTTAACGATGATTTCCAATGCATCCACAAAGTATTGGCTGGCATTGACCGTAGCACCGATCGAAGCCTGGTCGTAGCGGCTGAATCCCATCTTAAAGCGGTAGGCATAAGTAAATGCCAGGGTAGAAAATTTGAGTGGCTGAATCCGGTCGTGCATAAAAACCCCGCCAATGCTCATTTTTTCTTTTTCAAACGGATATTGCGCAGCAACGATCGAGGTGCTCGGCGCATTGTCGAAGCCAAACCATTGCTGGCGATAATCGCCGGTCACTTCCCAGAAATCGTAAGGGGCGGTCATTGCTGGATTCCAGACAAATGCCAACTCGCTGAAAGAACTGAGATCAGCGAGTTGCTGGCCATAGCCAAAAAAAGGAATAAACAGAAAAAGGAGTAGACATTTTTTCATACAATGGTCGGTTTTGGAAATGCCGGTACTTCCGGCGCTATTCTCTCAGAATGGTCAGCGTTTGTTTGATCTCGCCATTGCGAAAAGCCAATACATAAAAATAATTGCCGGCAGGCAACAGTTGTCCTTTATAAGTGCCGTCGAAGCGCTCCGTATCGCTTTGGTAGTTGATTTTGTTGTAAATGAGATCGCCCCAACGGTTGTAAACTTTCAGGGAATTGACGCCATATTTAGAAATATTGCCAAAATCAAGTGTATCGTTCTTGCCGTCGCCGTTGGGCGTGATCATATTGACTGCCAGAATGTTTAGCGGGTTATTGGCTACCAGCACAATCACAGTGTCGAGTTTCTGGCACCCGTTCGCATCGGTGATCATTACGAAATAAGCAGTGCTGTCTTCCGGCATGGTCATTGGATTGGGAATACGGCTGTCACTCACCGGATATTCCGACAAAAACCAAAAATACTCGACGCCGCCAGAGGCGTTCAATTGCAACGTTTCCCCCGGGCCAATGCAGGTATCGGGCATAGCAGAAGCATTCACTTCAAATACTTGCATTAGAACGCTCGCCTCATCCGAGCCGCAGCTATTGGAAACAGTCACGGAATAGGTCGTTGTTTGCCGAGGACGGGCCATCGGGTTGGCAATATTTAGTGCACTGAGGGTTCCAGAAGGATCCGACCACTGAAACGAGTCTCCGCCGGTAGCGACCAAACGGATCGAATCGCCGGGGCAAATGCCATTTGCTGCCACCTCGATCGCAGCTTGAATGCTTTCCCCGGAGACAACATGCACCATATCTGAAGCCATACAATTGGACGAGTTGCTCACAGTTACGCTGTACGTTCCGGGCTGATTTACAGAAATGGAGCGAGTTGTAGCGCCATTCGACCATTGGTAGCTCTGGAAGTCGCCTGCATCCAGCATGGTATTTTCTCCTGGACACAGAAAAACGGTATCTTGTAAATTCAACTCCGGTGCGTCGGTTGCTACAATCGTAAACGTTCCATTTGCCTGACAGTCATTGGTATCGCGCACTATCAGATCATAGTCGCCGGGCGCAAGATTTGTGAGTTGATTCTCGTTGGCAAAACCCCTGCCAATATTGAAACGGTAAGGGGCAGTCCCTCCGGAGACGTTGATCGTCGCCGAGCCCGAAGGCGTTGCGCAGGAAGCACCCGTTACGCTGATGTCGCCAATTTGTAATGCCGCTAAGGGCTGTGTGATCACAAAGGTGGAATCAAGAAGTATGACGCCATTGCCATCGCGAATTTCAAAGGTATAACTTCCTGGACTCAGGTTCGCAATATCTTCCTGCTCTGATTGAAAATTATTGGGTCCCGTCCAGCGGATCGTTCGGTTATTCGGTGCACCGACGATAGTCGTGGAAATAGAACCATCAGTACTGCCAAAGCAACTGACATCATCCACACTGAATAGCGCGCT
>CAZQTF010000221.1:0-6231 GCA_964596135.1 uncultured Saprospiraceae bacterium
TGCTCAACTTTTTGAGCTTATTTCTTGAAATTAGACTTTTGTCCTGTACTTAGGTCTTTTGATTATATTTGAAAGTAGTTTGCGCGTTAGTTACAAGCGCTTGTAGCTAACGCATAAAAGAGACCGGATTTTTGCGCCATATTGGGCGTATTTTTTTGCAAAAACACGATTTTCATGAATAAACATTACCGCAACTGGCTGATACAGGCACCTTCCGGATTGGTACTGATCGGCTTTGGCGCTTGCCTCATCGCTGAGTCGGCAATGCTGAAAGCAAGCAACGCCGCCTGGACGCAATGGGTTCCGGCGGGCACTCTGGCATTAGTTGTTTTTAATTCAGGCGTGAGCATTTTTGGCAATGCCATTTTGGAGCGCGTCCGGTATGAGCGCGAACAGGCGCAGCGCTAATGCAATGGGGTTCCGCGGCCCGAAGTCACAGAACCGCTATTAGCAATCTGAAAAACTACGGCGAGTGGTCTTCGTCATCCTTACCATTTGTTTTGATCAAGCGAAAGAAAACAGCAGGGCGTCACTTGCTTTTACAAATAGCGCCCTGATAGCGATATTATAAGCCATTGCGCGATTGGGCATGACCAGCCACTTGGTGTTATTCACTCATGGTTTAAGCTCTTTCCCAATGGAAATCATATTGGCAAAGAGGCGAAACGCGCCGGGCACGCCCGCAGGCAATTCGCGGAAGAAAGAATAGCCCGTGTAAATGTAGTACCCGCTGCCATACTTGGCAATGAGCAAACCGCCGTCGCGAGCGGGTTCGCCGGGATCATTGCAGGAAAGAATCGCTTCAAAGCGCTCATCCCATTGATTGGGGAAATACAAACCGCGTTCCTGCACCCAGCCAGCGAAATCTTTGGCTGTGATTTTGTTAGGGTTATTCAGTACGGGGTGTTCCGGTTTCAGGAAATGCACTTCGGCAGCTTCAACGGTTACGCGATCGCGCGAAAGCTTTAGCGGATAAGGCGCGAGTTCGTCTATTGGAAGTACGAGGTCGTTGCTGGTGTTGTATTGAATGATGAGCGTACCGCCATTTTCCACGTATTTCAGCAGATTGGGCTGGGCAAAGCGCAGGCGGGTTTTGGTATTGTAAGCCCGCACACCCATAATTATTGCGTCGAATTGCTGAAGATTTTCCGGCGTAAGATCATTTTCTTCTAGCAGGATCACGTTATAACCGATCTGCTTCAGGCTGGCAGGAATGTTATCGCCAGCGCCCATAATATAACCGATGCGATCGCCGGCCTTTTTCAGATCAATTTTGACGACTTTTGAAGCCGATTCGCGCAGAATCGTTTGGGTTGGGATATGATCGTATTCGATCAGAACAATCTCCCGGTTATAATCTTTACCGTTGACGGTGACGATCGGCTGAATTTTGCCTTCGCTTTGGGCTTCAGGCGGAAAAAGTTGAAAACGCACGAGTTGCTCCTCCCCTTTCAGTTTGAGGCTGAAATCAATTTTTTCCGGCTCTACCCTCCAGCCCTTCGGATGCTGCAAAGCTACCGAACCGACGACGTCGGGTGCGCCTGCTTTCAGGAGAACTTCCACCGTTTGAGGGGCATCATTGGAAAAGACATACACCTTTTCGACAAAATTGGCGAAAACCGGTGGCGTAATCTCAAACGGGCGATAGACTTCGCCTTTTACGTCATCGGTGCGTTTGAAAATCACATCTGATTCCAGCGCCATTGGTGTTCCTTCTACCAAAAAATTGAACCGCACCCGGAAGGAACGCGGCGTTTCCGGCAAACCGCGCCACAACTGATCCTCCACGGTGTACATGCCAAGTTCCCATTCTTTATTGAGCCAATAAGCGTTGGTCTGGGGGATGTCATCAGGAATCAATACCCGATGTTGCGACAGGAAAGGCTGATTGTTCAGCATTTTCTCGCCGATCAGGCGTTCCTTATTTTCCGGCAGGAAGACAACCGATTGCAACACGAGGCCTGCATTGGATCGGTTGGTCACTTCAATGTTCATCTCGATCTGCTGTCCGGGCACTGCTGAATAATCTTTGGCGATCGCCGCCACAAACAAACCCATGCAGGCGCGGATCGCCACCTCGGTTTCCGCTTGTTTTACCCGCTTCCAATAGCCATCGGGCAATGCATTGATCAGTTTGTAAGCTTGCACCAGTTTTGGTACGCTGGCGCCGGGGTTTTGATAATCAAATTCTCTTTCCACCGCGGCAAGGATTTTGCCAATCGGTTCGCCGCCTGGCACGCGCGTCCAGGTGGTATTGATACCGGCAAACAAGTTGGTATTATCCGGCAGGTCACCTTTTAGTAATTTAATGTATTCTTTCTCCGAACCACGCGTACCCGCCGAGCCAAAGCCCTGGCACTTGTGCATGCTGCGGCTCTCAGCGGCGATTTCGTTATTGGATTTTCCTTTGATCGGATAGTAAACGCCAACATCAAAACTAATAAAATCAGATTTGTCGGCTTTTTCAAATGCTTCCTGGCTGCCGTAAAAAAACCAAGACGTATTAAAAAACAAACGCCGGGGCTGCCAGGGCTCAACGTATTTTAACTGTTCGGGATAAACATCTTTTTTACCTGCCAGATCAAACGCCTCATACGACAACATTGCCGAAGCGGTGTGGTGCCCGTGGGTGCGTCCTGCCGACTCGTGGTCGAAACGATTGATAATCACATCGGGTTGCCATTTGCGAATTGCCCAAATCACATCCGACAGCACGGCGTCTTTGTTCCAAATGGTCAGCGTCTCGTCGGGATGTTTGGAGAAGCCAAAATCATTGGCGCGGGTAAACATCTGATTTCCACCATCAATACGTCTGGCGGCCAGCAGCTCCTGGGTGCGAATAACGCCCAGCAACTCAGAGATTTCGGGACCGATCAGGTTTTGTCCGCCGTCGCCGCGAGTGATAGAGAGATAAGCCGTCTCTGCTTTCACTTCGTTTGCCAGATAAGCAATCAGGCGGGTGTTTTCATCGTCGGGGTGAGCAGCTACATAGAGCACAGAGCCAAGAAAATTGAGCTTTTGAATCGCTTCATGGATTTCGCCGGAAGTCCAGCGTTTGGGTGATTGTGCAAATGCTGACTGCACCGCCAGCAACAACATTAGAAGTAACAGCGCGTATCGTTTGCTCATGGTCAAAGGTATTTTTGTAAAACAAACAAAATCAACTGACAGGCAACAAAGATAAAAGTTCGTGCTGGAATGCAGGAAAATGAGGCGTTAAAGAAATGCTAAACTGGAGCTTGGTTTTATTTTTTTAGATATTTGTCATTGGGTCTCCTTTTTTAAAACAAACGACAGATTTGTTTCTGCATATTTCAAATTCAGTCACCAGCATTTTGTCTTTCAAAAACTCATTTCAATTCCGCAATCGCTCTTTCCAAAATGGTATCCTTGCCTTTTAGGCGATCGCTTTCGGTCATATCTACTTTGATATCAGGCTGTATCCCGCCTTCAATGTTAAAGCCACCGGGGGTAAAGCTTTGGGTAGAAGAATAACGCACGATCCAGCCATTGGGCAATTCGCCGCTTACGGGTGTACCGCCGCCGCCGCCTGTCCAGTCGCCAATAATTTTCACGTTGGGAAAGTTTTGCATGATAGCAACGAAGAAATTGGTGGCGCTGTAGCACATGCGATTGGTGAGCAAGATAACGGGTTTGGTAAACTGGCGCTCGCCGCCGGGTTCCACGTACACCTCAACTGGATCCGTAAAATCATTGTGCCCGGGACCATTTTTCACGACAAAGGTATAGGCTAAGCGCCGCTGGTCGGTGAAGCGCGAAGCCAGCAACAGTGGAATATCGCTGAAGCCACCGCCATTGTCGCGAAGGTCAAGGATTATGCCTTTGGCATTTTGGAAACGAGCCACGACCAGGTCAATTTGACTTTCGCTGATGCGTGAGCCAAAACTGCCGTAGCGCACGTAGCCGATGGTGCTGTCAATCACAGTGTGCACAAGCGCGCCGGTGTACCATTGCTCATCTTGCCAGTAATTGCGCTGCAATAAATCCTCATCAAAATTAGTCGGATAGCCGAGAAACCACTCCCAGTTGCGCGAGCGATTGAAGCCTGCATCCAGATTGACGTGCCCGTCGCGGAGGGTAAAGAGCATATCCGCCATAATCTCGTACAGCTCCAGCGTATTGGTCTCGGCAGTTACCTTGGGGCGATACTCATTATACACGCTATCCCAATCGATATTCTTGAATTCAAAAAAGGAATACCCCTCGTCTATTTCCTGCCAGAGCGCTTCAAAATTCGCAACGGGATCGCTCAACGGATCTTCTTCGAAAATGACCGCCTCACACGATGCCAGGGAAAAAGCGAGCAATAATATAAAAATGATATTTTTCATAATGTTTAAAGTTCAGCTTATTAAGAATTTAAATCCTTACTTCAAGCTTGTCAAAATTTAAAATGCAAATTGAGCGACAGGGATTGCAAAGATTGCAGCACCTCGTGCGGTCCCATCGAAGCATGGAAGAAATCCCAATAATATACCAGTCCTACCCGATTGCCATTTTTCAGCGGATAAGCCAGCTCGATGCGCGACTTCACATTCTGGAGCAGATTCAACGAGCCGATCTCCGGATCATCCCAGCCAGCAAAGCCTTCATCATCCGGCGGTACCGCATCCAGGCCGGAATAAGTCGGGCGCACGCCGTAAGTCAGCACGGGCACGGTGAGTTGCCAGTCGACTAACCAATCACGCTTGAAAAGCACAAAGCGCCGCTCCACCGATGCTGCCGGACCGATGGAGAAAAACACATCATAAAAATAATCCGAATTGATCAGCGATTGATGATCGCGAAAGCTGCCCCAGGTCGTAAGCATTCCGCCAACGCGCCATTGCCAGGCAGCTTCATCCTGACTGATGCGATGCAAATAGCCGCCGTTGATGGCGAAAGTGTAATTTTCAGTCGTTCTGCCGCTTTCTGCGGAAGCTTCGCCCAGCCAGAATAAAGCATCTACCCGATGCAGACTGCGATAGCCCCGCCACTCGCCACCGATCTGAAAAGTACCTTGTACGCCATGGTAGATCAAGGGCGACATCGCGTCATCGCGTACAGTTTGCCGGGCGGCACCGGCGCCAAGCTTCAGGTGGAAGGTTTCTTTTGGCTTTTCCGCCTCCTGAGCCTGGGCATAGCTAAAGACCAAAGAAAAAAGCATGAAGATGACAATCCTGTACATGGTATTCTGTTTGTGGTAAAAATAGATAGCTTCCGCCGAACTGCAAAGGTCAGTCTGCAAAACTGTCGAGATATTTCTCATCCCTTTTCCATTACCCATGAGAAAAATCATCGCACAATGCACCAGACGAATCTAGCTTTGATCATATGCTGAAACAAGTTTTTCATTATGCCAATATCAAAAACAAAGCCAGGGCAAATTCGGCCATACCGCGCTATCCCGTTTTTTACATTAGCTTTATCCATTGCCTGGTCAAGCTGGTGGATCATAGCAGGCTTTGGCTGGCACATCCAAACAGTTCCTGCACAGATCGGCGTTGCCATTGGCGGGCTTAGCCCTACCCTGGCAGCGCTTATTCTCTTGTATCGTTTTCATAATCGAGCGCAGCAAAAAGACTACTGGATACGGGTATTCGATTGGTCGCGAATAGGTTGGCGACACTACCTTTTCCTGTTACTTTTTATTCCGGCACTGGTCATTGCTTCGGTCGCTATTTCTATCGCTTTTGGTGGAAACTGGTCCCAACTACAACTCATTGAAGATTACCAACAGCAACCGCTCAGCCTGATTCCCTTTGCTTTATTTGTGTTGATACTCGGTCCTGTGCCCGAAGAACTCGGCTGGCGCGGCTATGCGCTTGACGCACTCACCGGTCGCGTTGGAGCACTTTGGGCAAGTATAGCGCTGGCAATAGGCTGGGCAGTCTGGCACATCCCGTTATTTTTTATCAATGGATATCCGCTGGCAGAGATGAATTTCGGCGCAGCTGAATTTGCCGTTTATTTTGGCAGTTTTATTCCCAAATCCATCCTATACACTACTCTCTTCTACGCTGCCGGGCGCAGCACGCTCACCGCCATCTTGTTTCACTTTGTCATCAATTTTACAGGTATGATCGTCGAGATTAATTTTCAAACAGAAATAATTCAAATGATGTTGTACTGGCTGGTGGCATTCATATCGATCATCCTGTTCCGCCAACTATTTTTTTGTAAGCAATAAGTGGCTGGACAAATTTATTTTTCCATTGGACAGGATTAACA
>CAZQTF010000222.1:0-6155 GCA_964596135.1 uncultured Saprospiraceae bacterium
AAAATTACCGGCATTTTTGGATTTGTTTCGTTTTTTGAGATATCGTGACATGTTTTGATATAATTTTTAAATAAAAGGCTCAACAATTGTCTGGTAATGTGGTTGAACTTAGTGATTCTATTCCAACAAGATGTTGTTCATTTCGTCATCCCTAAGTTCATTCCAAATGCAAGTTGTAAAAACCAAATCGCAGATGGCTGCTGAATATGGCGTATCGCGCAAAACCTTTGTCAAGATGCTCAAGACAGCCGGCATAGACATTAAAGGATATCTCATTTTTCCGGCGCAGCAAGAGCTTATCTACCAGAAACTGGGACGCCCCTCCTCCCCCCCGTTAGGGAAAGGACTCTGAACAGACTTCACAACTCAAAATTATCTATCGGTTGCTCTTTTTCCCGAAAATGCCCGAAAATGCCCAAATTTTCTCAAAAAATCATTGCGCTATCGCTTAGTTTTGTGACACTAAAGTTAAAAGTTGTTCAGTCATGTCAGCCATTGTAACGGACTACCGTTCTCCATCTTTTTTCGGAGAATTTTTCCGCCTCCGTGCCTGGGGCATGTTCTTATTTTCCTGGGTGGTATATGCCCTGGTGCTGTTTATTCAGCAACGCTACATCCTCACGGATCAAGTATATTATAATACTCTCGGCGAGCAACTCACCATCGAGCGCATTGATGCATTGCTGCAGATACGCCAAAAGTGGCAGTGGCTAAGCTACGTGCTTATTCCGGTCATGCTTTTGGTGCAGGTGCTGTTCATCAGCATTTGCCTGAGCGCGGGAGCAATTTTGCTGGATTACAAAATCTCGTTCAGGCGAATATTTGCTATGGTCGTAAAAGCCCTGGCTGTGTTTGCCATTGGTAAAATAGTACACGCACTATTATTGCAATTCATGGACGTCCAGACAATGGACGATCTACTCCGAGCCGAGGTGTTCTCCCTCCTGGGCTGGATTGACAAGGGCGGTCTACCCGACTGGATACTCTATCCTCTCAGCGTAGTGAATATTTTCGAAGCCCTGTTTTGGCTGCTACTGGCAGGAGGGATGGGTTACTTGCTCGAAAAACGCTGGACGCGTATGATCGGTTTTGTGGCAGCGACCTATGGTATCGGGCTACTGGTGTGGGTGCTGTTTATTGTATTCCTGCAACTCAATTTGCAGTAGTTATTCGTTGGCTGAAGCCAGCCGATGCAAGATATTTCACGCGTGCAAATGGCGCCGAAGCACCGGTGGCGCTTGATAAATGTTCGGTCGCATATTATTTCATTCTCTAAAATTCAAAATTATGAAAACATTGGATTTGAATCAATTGGAGGAATTGCAGGGGGGGTATAAGTGTTTTTTTGCTATACCCGCTACAATTTTTTACAGTAACGCTTTCTTTAGCCGTGAAGATACAATTCTCTCTATAATTAAGGTAGGTGAATGCTGGAGAGACAGTAATTAGTTCTTAAAAATATTTATTTATCTAACTTAAAAGAAAAAACAATGAAAAATCTGGAAATGAATCAATTGGAATCTACTACTGCAGGGGGAAATGGTAGGGAATGTATGATTTACGGTGGTCTTGCTACGGTCGCTTTAGGGTTTGGGGGAGCAGGATTCTTAGCTGCGCTAGGAATAGCAGCTTATGCCAATGATAAAGGATGCTTTGAAGACAGTGCGAAGTAAATATGCAATTATAGAACTCGACTAAAGAAGCCGAGTTCTATTTTATAAAAAACGCTAATTTTTTATTATATGAAAAGCTACAAAATAATTTCCGGGATATTTGTTATTCTTGTTGGGCTTTACCTATTGATAAGTCAATTTAGTGAAAAATTGAATGAAAGATATGGAGCCATTTTTTTATCCTTGGTGGTAATTGGCATCGGGGCGAGAGAATTAATTCAATCTAAAAGATATAATCAAAAATAATAAATGCATAGATTAGCTACTATTGAGTAACAAAATAAAACAAAGATTATAGCTATGAAAAATTTGAGTATTGAGCAACTATCCTCTATGGAAGGGGGAGTTGCCAGTGAATAGGTTTCAGGTTTTTGCACGGGTGTAAGTACTGGACTTGCAGTTGCTGCTGTATATTCTCTAACTATTCCAGGGAGCCAATTATTTTGGGCAGGTCTTGCCATTACCTGTGTTGATAAACGAAGCCCTTTAATTATTTCTTGATTTAGGCGAGATGAGTCAAAACTTCTCGCCCATTTCTAAAATAAATAATCTATGAAAATTGATAAAGCAAAGGCAAAAATTGTAAAAGTTTTTTTGGGGGAATATTTGCAGGAATTGCGTTTACCAATTTTGACTTTTCTATGCTTGTGAAAGTTGTAGTATTATTCATTATCGTAGCTTTTGCTATTTTATTCTTGTTAAAAGGGAATTCGAAGTCTCCTTTGAAGGAAGAAAAGTAATTTTTTTCTTAAAATTCAGTAAAAAATGAAATCTAAAAATAAGGTCAGACTGCTCCTCATCACCTCGGCAATCGTAGGATTTATCATCTTTTTTTGCTGGTGCGGTATCTGGCAGGGTAAATAAAGTTGATCAAAAAAAACTGAACATGTTACACCATGAAGTGACCTATTTACTTTAAGTCATATTGTTATGCACAAAATAAAGAAAAATTCAATAAAAAAACGATCGCCGTCTTACTCCTTGTCGATGTGCTGTGTACCGGGGCGTACCTGGGCAGTAGGAGCATTGGCTGTGGGTGTGGCAGGTTGTGCTTATTATACCTCTCAGCGATAAATTTACGAGTTTGGTGCAAACTTCATGGTTTGCACCATTTGTTATAATCATCATAAAATTAAAAATAAATGGAAAAAAAAGCACTAAAATTGGGGTTCACTTTATTTGTTGGTTTCTTGTTCCTGCAAAGGTATAGTGACGTAATCTCGATTATCAATTGTATTTTATTAGTAGCCACTTATCTGGCTTCTTTTGTTATACCCAAACAATACACCTTTAACAGTAAGCCTTGGATTTTATCTGTTGTATTCTTATTCATAGCTTTATCAGGCTATCAGGTAAAAATGTCCGTGAATCGAACCGATTCTGACAATTTATTATTTATACTTTTTTATGTCGGTTTCATACTTGTTTATGCTTATTACTTTTTTATTTTTTTAAAGTCGATTCGAAAGAAAGAGGATGGGTATATGGTGTAAAAAGATGAAGCATGATGAAAAAAACGACCGCCGTCTTACTCCTTGTCGCTGTGCTGTGTACCGGGGCGTACCTGGGCAGCAGCATTTTGCAAAAATACGAGCAAAAGCAACAGGTGCAGGAAAACTGCCAAACCCTCGCGGCTTTTTCCTTTCAAAATCTCGCAGGGCAAGCTTTTGAGCTAAATGATATGGCGGCAGGGCAGCCTACATTGGTCATTTACTTCAACCCCGACTGCGAACACTGCCAGTACGAAGCCCGCGCTATTCGTGACAGCCTACACCGTTTCGAGCAAACAAATGTACTCTTGATAAGCGATGAACCGTCGGCGCGATTGCAGGAATTTGGCGCTGAGTACGATCTGTTGGGGTATCCGAATGTGCACATCCTGCACGATGCAAATGGCGATTTCAGGCGATTATTCGGTACCAGTAGCGTACCGTCCATTTTTATTTACAACCGCGAACGAGAGTTGGTAAAGCATTTCAAAGGAGAAACGAAGATCGAAGCGATTTTGAAATATCTTCAGTGATGTGCTGATTTGTCAATGTGCTGATGTGCTAATGCATGTACATCAGGTAGGGATTTTATGTCCAAAAACAAGATTTTATTATGAAAAAGATCAAACACATCCGTCAACACGACCAAAGCGATTGCGGCGTAGCCTGCCTGCGCACGGTGTTACTATATTTTGGCGGAGATGCTTCGCTGGAGCGGCTGCGCGAACTGAGCGGCACTACGCGTCAGGGTACGACCATGCTGGGGCTGTTACAAGCCGGGCAAAAACTGGGTCTCGAAGCTACCGGCTACGAAGCGGACCTCGACAGCCTGCGCACCTGCAAGGATGTATGCATACTTCACATTGTAAAGGAAGGCAAACTGCAGCATTATGTAGCATATTATGGTTATGATGCAAAAAAGGATACCTTCCTGATTGGTGACCCCGGCGAGCCGAGGGTGCAATCGTGGTCGTCCGCAAAACTCGAATCGCTCTGGCAATCCAGAAGCCTCTTATTGTTCAGGCCAACGCCCAAACTCCAACGAGCAAATGAAAACAAAAACCGCCGCCGTTACTGGATTCAAAATCTGGTGCGCGAGGATCTGAATATTCTAGGCATTGCCCTGGCGATCGGTGTGGTAGTAGCAGCGCTGGGGCTGGCTACGGCCATTTTTTCCCAGCAATTGATCGATAAAATACTCCCGGCAAAGGATACGCTGCGCTTGTTCGCGGGTGTAGGGCTGCTCCTGTTTTTGCTGCTGGCGCGCAGTGGTCTTAGTTATCTCCGGCAGCTTTTACTGCTCAAGCAAAGCCGCGATTTCAACATTCGCATTATTGATTATTTCTACAGCGCCTTGCTGTTTTTGCCCAAATCTTTTTTCGACAATCGCAAAACCGGCGACCTCGTAGCGCGTATGAACGATACCCAGCGCATTCAGCGCACTATTTCCAGGCTGATCGGCAGCACGATGATCGATGTGCTGATGGTCGGGATTGCTACGTTGGCGATTTTTTCTTACCACTGGCAGATCGGGCTGGTCACCTTGCTCTGGATACCAGTGTTCATTGGCATAGTGTATGTATTTCACCACCCCATCCTCGACGGGCAGCGCGCGGTGATGAACGCTTACGCGCTCAACGAAAGTAATTATATTGATACCATGCAGGGTATTGGCGATATAAAAGTCACCAACAAACAGCCCGTGTTCGCCCGCCTCACCAAAACGGTGTATAGCTTTTTTCAGCAAACCGCGCTCGATCTGGGCAAAGTAGGCATTCGGTTTAATCTCATTACCGAAATTGTTGGGGCTATTTTTATCGTAGGCGTGATCACCTGGAGTTCCATAAGCGTGCTTCAGGATCAACTCAGTACCGGCAGTATGATGGCTATTTTACAAATGGTTGGTTTGGTAATGAACTCCGTAGGGCAACTGGCGGTTCTCAACATTCAACTACAGGAAGCCAAAGTTGCCTTTGATCGGATGTTTGAATTTACCAACGCCGAAAATGAGTTTGATGAAGAAGCCGAACAACCCAAAGCGCGGATTCAGGATTTGGCGGATGTGCGCGTGCAACACCTGGCCTTCCGGTTTCCGGGAAGGAAGCGCCTGCTGGAAGATGTGTCTTTTTCTGTAAAAAAAGGCGAATGGATCGCTGTTTTGGGCGAAAGCGGTTGCGGCAAGAGTACGCTGCTACAGGTACTGCAAAAATTCTACCAACCCGAAGCGGGCAGCATTAAAGCGAACGGCATTGATCTCGACCTGATATCTTTTCACAGTTGGCGTTCGCTACTGGGCGTAGTGCCACAGCATATTAAAATTTTCAATGGCACCTTACTCGACAATATTCTACTAGGCGATCCGCTGACTAACCCAGCGCAATTGCAGGCATTTTTCAACTATTATGGTTTCAATCGGTATTTTGAACAAATGCCTAATGGCTATGCTACGATCCTGGGGGAAGGCGGTGTCAACCTCTCCGGTGGGCAGCGACAAATTGTAGCGCTGGCAAGAGCTTTGTATCAGAAACCTCAACTCCTGCTTCTCGACGAACCAACAGCTGCGCTCGACCGCGATACCGAATTATTTGTGCTGGAACTATTGCAACAACTCAAAGCCAATACAATAATCATCACCATGACGCACCGCCTCAAAACCGCCCGCAGTGCCGACCGGATTTACATCATCGAGCAGGGTAAAACCTTGCTGCATGGTAGTCATCAAGAGTTGCTCTGCAGCGAGAATTTATATTCTAAAGCATGGCATGATCTGCTTGCATGATTTTCGCGTTCCTTTTGGTTTTTATCGCCAATTCCTCAGGGATTTGTGGATGCCAAAAAAGCCTATCTGCCCAAGTGATCTGTGTTGGCAATGTTTCAACAAACACCTATCTTCGTATCAGCATGAAAAATGAAGCGCTGGCACGACTGTTTTATCTCGAAATCCGCAAAATTGCACAAAACGATGCGTTGCCCTTGGTGGGGAAGGTAGAGG
>CAZQTF010000223.1:0-6130 GCA_964596135.1 uncultured Saprospiraceae bacterium
AAATCGAAGGCATTCGCAAAATCAACATTACGACCAACGGAACACTGACGGCGCCCCTCATTCCCAAACTCAAGAAAATCGGCATTGATTCGGTCAATCTGAGTCTGGATTCGCTGCACCGGGAGCGCTTTTTTCAAATCACCCGGCGGGATGAGTTTGACAAAGTGATGCAAACATTTTACAAATTACTTGAATATGAAATCCCTACCAAAATCAACACGGTGGTAATGGACGGCAAAAACATCGCCGATCTCGTGCCAATGGTCGAACTCACCAGGCAATACCCTGTAAGCGTGCGCTTTATAGAAGAAATGCCCTTTAATGGAGAAGGCAGCCACTATCCCGTTTTGGTTTGGAATCATAAAACGATTCTCGATTATTTAAAATCCTATTTTCCAGCTATTTATAAAATTCCCGATCCGCCGCATTCCACTTCTTATAATTATCAAATCCCCGGGCATCAAGGCACGGTGGGCATCATTGCCGCCTACACCCGTACGTTTTGTGGCACTTGCAACCGCATTCGCATCACGCCGCAGGGCGGCCTGAAAACGTGCCTGTACGATTCCGGCATATTCAACGTACGCGACCTCATGCGCGCCAATGCTACCGATGCCGAATTGGAAACAGCCTTCTTCGATGCCATTGGCAATCGTGCCAAAGACGGCTGGGAAGCAGAAAAAAACCGGCAATTCGGTTTTCCCGTGAGCGAATCCATGTCCACGATTGGGGGTTGATTTTTTAGTGTAAGTATTGGCAGCGCTTGTTCGTATATTTGGAAAATTGGCTATCAACCAATAAAAAATACGCTGCTCTGGTATAAGCCAATTTAGAGCATTTGAAAATGCTATTTGCTTCTTTTCAAACGATTGAATCTGCTCCCAACTTTTATATGTGTATCGCCCGATTATCCGTAGCCGCCAGAGCAGCCTCCTTCATCGCTTCGGTGTACGTCGGATGCGCATGGCTCATACGAGCAACGTCCTCTGCGGAAGCTCGAAACTCCATCAATGCAACGGCTTCGGCAATCATGTCTGCCGTCCGGGGACCCACCATGTGCACACCGAGAATTTCATCGGTATCCTTGTGTGCCAGTACTTTCACCATGCCGTCCATGTCCATGCTGGCACGGGCGCGTCCGAGCGCTTTAAACGGGAATTTGCCGACTTTGTAAGGCACGCCGGCTTCCTTTAGTTGCTCTTCGGTTTGACCAACACCCGCCACTTCGGGCCAGGTATAGACCACACCCGGGATCAGATTGTAATCAATGTGCGGTTGCTGCCCGGCAATGGTTTCTGCTACGAAAATCCCCTCTTCTTCCGCTTTGTGGGCAAGCATGGCGCCAACAATCACGTCGCCGATAGCATAGATACCAGGCATGGCGGTTTCAAGATGTTCATTCACCGGAATCCGTCCTTTTTCATCGGTTTTGATGCCAACATTTTCCAGACCAAGATGATCGGTGTAGGGTCGGCGACCAATTGCTACAAGGCAATAATCTGCTTCCAGGGTAAATTTTTTATCTGAGTCGCGCTCCTGTACTTCTACTTTTACGCCTTTTTTATCCGGCGTGACGCTGGTCACCATATGTTTCAGGTGGAATTTCATACCCAGCTTTTTCAGCGATTTCATTAGTTCCTTACCGCAGTCGCCATCCATACCAGGGATAATTCGATCGAGGTATTCCACCACTTCGATCTCTGTCCCCAAACGCCCGAATACAGAGCCCAATTCCAACCCAATCACTCCCCCGCCGATGATGGCCATCCGCTTGGGAACCTGATCAATATTCAAGGCTTCGGTAGAAGTAATAACACGTTTTTTGTCGTAATTAAAATTGGCAGGAACGATCGGTTTCGAGCCGGTAGCGATGATGACTTTGTCGGTTTCAATTGTTTCCGTTGTTCCGTCGCTTTTGGCAATGTTGATTTTATGAGCATTAACAAAAGACCCATGACCGTGATACACGTCAATTTTGTTCTTTTTCATTAAAAACTCAACGCCTTTCACATTCTGCTCCACCACTTCGTTTTTGCGCCGGATCATTTGGGGCATGTTCACTTTCAAATCCTTGAGTTCGATACCGTGCGTTGCAAAGCGTTCATGCGCTGCGTGATAGTGCTCGGATGAATCAAGCAATGCTTTGGAAGGGATGCAGCCCACATTGAGACAGGTACCGCCCAGTGTATTATAGCGTTCGATAATTGCTGTTTTCAAACCAAGCTGTGCCGCACGAATGGCAGCCACATAACCTCCGGGACCAGACCCAATAACAGTAACATCGTATTTCATTTCGGTGATTTGTTTATGTATTGATACTCAAGCAATCGAGCATATTTAATTTATAGAATAAAATTTATTTTTATCTGAATGTCAACACTCGGAGAGCCCGCCACGGGCGAGTGCTCCGAAGAGTGCTTTTGGGAAAAACTGCGCACTTGGTTTACTTGTACAAAAGCAGTAAGTTCGGATTTCAAAAAAATAAACAACTACTCTTTGTTACGGTTGTCGCGGTTTCGTCTCTTTTTCCGGCGGCGGTCACTTTTCTGGGGTTGACCATCATCCTTACGCAGTTCCGGTTTGCTTTTGTGCGAAGCGTCCGATTTATCTTTAAGCTTTTGCGACACAGGCTTGGGTGAAGCCATTTTATCTTTGGCTACATCATTGGCCGCTGGCGTACGAGGCGCAGTATCTTCTTTTTTCCGCTTCTTTTTGCGTTTTTTCTTGCGCTTTTCTTCCGGAAGTTCGATGGCGCCAGTGACGTCTTCGAAGTCCATTTCTGCATTTTCATCTTCGGAATCCGTCGGAACTATTTGTACCTGCACGGCGCCCAGATCAGCCGGCTTTTCTTTGGCATCATTCTGTGCTTTGATCGCCTTCACCTGATCGAGGGAAAGTGCGTAAATCTTGCCGCGGCCATGTTCGTGCTCAAAAGTATAATACATGAGCCCTTTGAAAATATCGGTTTTGAACAGTACAGCCGTGCCCGCCTGGGTGTAGAGTTTCTCGGCTTGCTCCGGAAAATTTTCCAGCGCATCGAGGTAGGTGTCCAGTTCATAGTTGAGGCAGCATTTCAACCTGCCGCATTGCCCGGAAAGTTTTGCCTGGTTGATTGCCAGATTCTGATAACGCGCAGCGGCGGTGGAAACAGATTTAAAATCGGTGAGCCAGGTAGAGCAGCACAATTCCCGACCACAGGAGCCGATACCACCGATCCGCGCCGATTCCTGCCGTGCCCCGATTTGCCGCATTTCGATTTTCACGCGGAATTCGCGTGCAAAATGGCGGATGAGTTCCCGAAAATCCACGCGCCCGTCGGCGGTATAGTAAAAAGTAGCCTTGCGAATGTCGCCCTGAAATTCTACATCCCCGATTTTCATGTCTAACCCCAGCGTACGGGCAATGGCGCGCGCCTGCACCATCGTGGGCTTTTCTAGATCGCGGGCTTCCTGCAGGCGTTCGAGGTCACGCTCATTGGCTTTACGCAAAATTTTGTATAACACGGCGTCTTCATTGACCCGTTTTTTCTTCATTTGCAAACGCACCAGTTCCCCGGAAAGTGAAATCACGCCAATGTCATAGCCGGTGCCGGTTTCCACCGCAACCCAGTCCCCGGTAATCGTTTTAATGTATTCGTGATTACGATAAAAAGCTTTGCGCGAGCCGTTTTTGAAGCTCACTTCCACAATATCGAACGGCTCTGCATCTTCGAGTTCCATGTCCGAGAGCCAATCGTATGTATTCAGACGATTGCAGCCGCCAGTGGCGCAACCATTGGAGGAACAACCTCCGCCGCAGCCGCCCGGCTTGCCATCTTTACTTACAGAACATCCTACACATCCCATAATTTCAACAGGTTTTTTGTTACTTTCGCAAAAGCGAAACGTATGATTAACCCCGTCGCGTCAATACTGACGACATAGAGGAGGCTTTCCTTTTCAAAATTTTATGCACCTGAATGGAGGCATCCAAAAACAGTACTTTCGGATTGGCATTGCGCTCCACGTGAAATGTGCAATCGTTGAATAATTCAACCATTTTATCTACTTGTTCCAACTCAATGATTGGCAAAAGATTCTGCGCGGTGGTCAGTTCTTTGGCGCGCAGGCGCACGCTGGCATTGCCCGTGAGCTTAAGCACCATGTATTCGCGCAGGAAGTGCAAAGCATAACGCAGAAAATGCTTTTGATTTTCTCTGCCGATGCCGGAAAATTTTTCCACCCAGTTGACCATCTCCACGCCGTTACCTTTATAGCATTTGCGCAGCCAGTCAAGAAACAGGTTGGCGTGGTCATTTTCTTCGTATGCCAGTATTTGCAGGGCTTCATTAAAATTGCCTGCTGCAAGGTACGCCGTGGCTTCGGCTCGCTCCTGCGGAATTTGCTTTTTCCGGATCAGCCCTTCGAGTATTTCTTCGTCGCTCAGTGGATTGACCTTAACCGTCTGGCAACGCGATAAAATGGTATTCAAAATCAACTCCGCTTGCTCCGCTACCAGAATAAAAATCGTATTCGCCGGCGGTTCTTCGATAATTTTTAAAAGCCGGTTTCCCTCTTTGCCCAGGTACTCTGGCAGCCACTGAATCAGGATTTTATACTCGCTTTCAAACGTTTTCAGGCTCAGCTTTTTGACAATGCCGACACATTCTTCCTTCGTGATGTTACCTTGCTTGTTTTCTGCGCCAATGAGTTGGAGCCATTGATGTACATCCAAATAAGGGTTATCGAGCAGTGCAGTACGCCACTGACTCAGGAAATGATCGCTCAGCGCATTGGTACCCACCGTTGGGAACGAAAAATGTACATCCGGATGGACGAGTTTGGAAACTTTGCTACAATGGCGGCATTCGCCACAAGCGTCGGTTTCGGTGCGGTTTTCGCAAAGCAGATATTGTGCCATCGCCAATGCCAATGCCAGATTGCCGCTGCCGGGTGTACCGAGCAGCAGCAGCGCGTGCGGGGTGCGATCACTCTGCACCATTTGCCGCAGCAGTTGTTTTACGTTTTCCTGACCGATGACGTCTTTAAACATGGCATACTGGATTTCTGGAGTATTGGAAAATCCAATATTCCTTTATTCCAACACTCCAGATTCCCAATTTAAGATTCGAGCCAGTCCAAAATTTCTTCATCCAGCGGACTGACGGAGGGAGGAAGGCTTTTTATGAGGTGACCATCTTCGTCGAGTAGGTATTTTTGAAAATTCCAACGCACCTCACTATCCGCTACGCCATTTTGAGATTTTTGCGTAAGCCATTGATAAACAGGGTGTATGTCAGAACCTTTGATCTTTATTTTCACTGTCAGCGGAAAATAAACGCCAAATCTTCGGGTGCAAAAAGCTCGTATTTCTTCATTAGTTCCAGGTTCCTGACCACCAAAATCATTTGACGGGAAGCCAATGATCGCCAATTTATCCTGAAACTCCTTGCAGAGCGCTTGCAATTGTTGATATTGGGGCGTATAACCGCACTCCGACGCGACATTTACCACCATTATTTTTTTGCCCTTGTATTGGGCAAAATCAATTTCCTCTCCTTCTATTCCTTGTACCTTGAACTGGTGTATGGAATGCACAATTTATTAGTTTTCAAAGTTCTGGTGGTAAAAATACACATTTTTTTGATTGTTCCATTGCTTTATAACACCATTGTTTTGCAGGCTGGTTTTTGGCACGTCAAAACTTTCTCTGATGCTTCTTTGTTTCGCTTGCAAAATGATTATACAATGAGAATTTCGGCTTTCCGGCGGGCACATTTCAATGCGGCACACCGACTATACAACCCCAACTGGACGGATGAGAAAAACCGTCAAATATTCGGTTTATGCAGCAATCCGCTTTATCACGGGCACAATTATGAATTGGAAGTAAAAGTAACCGGCGAAGTGGACCCCGAAACGGGCTATCTGATTGATCTGGGCTGGTTGAAACAACTCATCCATGAGGAAATAGAGCTTTATCTTGATCACAAAAACCTGAATCTCGAAGTTGAGGAGTTCAAAGCGCTGAATCCAACTGCCGAACACATTTGCTACGTCATCTGGCAGCGCCTGCGCAAAAAGTTGGACGAACACTACGAATTGCAGGTAAGACTGTATGAAACGCCCAGAAATTATGTGGAATATCCAGC
>CAZQTF010000224.1:0-6089 GCA_964596135.1 uncultured Saprospiraceae bacterium
TCTTATTTTAGGTGCAACCTTTTTCATTTGATAATCGGCAAAACAAAAAATCCCGACTTCATTTGAAGCCGGGACTGCTTTCATACTAATCCAATTATGAAGAAGATCTTTTACCTTGTCGTTTAAGCGTTGAACAGAAAGGAGTGTGTTTTTCCTTCCAGGACAGTATTGCCCGTTAAATATGTATCAATTGCCCTTGCTGCTTCGCGCCCTTCGTGGATCGCCCACACTACGAGCGACTGCCCGCGGCGCATATCGCCGGCGACAAAAACTCTTTCCATATTGGTTTGATAATGGGGCGCTTGTACATTGCCGCGTTCATCTAATTGAATGTCAAGCTGTTGCAATAAACCTTCATGTTGCGGGTGAGCATAACCAATAGCGATCAGCGCGAGGTCACACTTAATAATTTGTAACGAGTCGGGAAGTTCGTTGAAAGTATATTTGTGGGACTTTTTGTCCTTTTTCCATTCCAAATTTACAACTTGTAACGAATTTACAAAATTTTTTTTGTCTCCGAGGAACATTTTTGTCAAAACCGCCCATTCCCGCTGGCATCCTTCCTCGTGCGAAGAAGAAGTGGTGTATACCAATGGCACGTTGGGCCATAGCGCGGGATCAGGCTTGAATGGCGGCTGATCGTGGTATTGCAGTTGCGTTACAGAAGCCGCACCCTGGCGATTGGCATTGCCTACGCAATCGGAGCCAGTATCGCCGCCACCAATGACGACTACGTGTTTTCCTTTAGCATCAATCAACTGTTCGTCGGGGATCAGGTCGCCCGCTACTCGCCGATTGCACTGTTCTAAATAATCCATCGCGAAATGAATGCCCTTCAACTCGCGCCCTGGTATGTTTAAATCTCTTGGCACCAGCGAACCGCCGCACAGTAACACCGCATCAAATTCGTTCAAAACATGCTGTATGTCAATATTCTTGCCTACTTCGGCTTTGGTTTTGAAACGGATGCCTTCGTTTTCCATGAGGGCAATGCGCCGTTCGATGACCCATTTTTCCAGCTTGAAATCAGGAATGCCATAACGCAACAGCCCGCCAATCCGATCACTTTTTTCAAAAACGGTCACCGCATGTCCCGCTTTATTGAGTTGTACCGCTGCAGCCAAACCTGCCGGACCGGAGCCAACGATGGCAACTTTTTTAGCAGAACGAATTACTGGCGGCTGTGGGCGGATGTAGCCCTTCCGGAAAGCGATTTCGGCAATTTCCTTTTCAATGTGCTCAATGGCTACCGCCGATTCATGAATGCCCAACACGCAAGCCGCTTCGCACGGCGCTGGACAAATGCGACCGGTAAATTCCGGGAAATTGTTGGTGCTGCTCAAAATCTCAAACGCCCGGTACCAGTTTTCTTCGTGCACCGCTTCATTGAATTCCGGGATGATATTGCCTAATGGACAGCCGTGATGACAAAACGGGACCCCACAATCCATACATCGGGTGGCTTGCTGCACGGTTTTTTCCTCCTCAAAATCTTCGTAAATTTCTTTATAATCCTTCACCCTTTCCTGTACCGCACGCGGTGAAGGCGTTTCTCTTTTGTATTTTAAAAAACCTTTTGGATCCATGATTCATTCTCCGTTTAAAGATTAACCATTGAGCGCCGACACTTTTTCCTGTGGCTTTCGATTTGCTGCTTGTGATGTTTTTTTCAACAAAACAGCCTTATAATCTCTTGGCATCACTTTTGCAAAATATTGCTTCACTGATTCCCAATCGTTGAGCATTTGCAAAGCCAGATTGCTACTGGTGTAGCGGAAATGATGGCGAATCAATGTTCGAACCAACTCAAAATCGTCGGCTTCCATTGGGTCTAAATCTACCATTTCGGTGTTGACACGCTTTTCAAATTTGCCGCTTGGATTGTACACAAAAGCCATCCCGCCACTCATGCCCGCTGCAAAGTTTTTACCGGTTTCGCCCAGCACCACTACTATCCCGCCGGTCATGTATTCGCAGCCGTGATCGCCGATGCCTTCGGTGACTGCCACCGCGCCGGAATTGCGCACCGCAAAGCGCTCGCCAGCCATGCCCATAATGTAAGCTTCCCCGGAAGTAGCGCCATACAATGCCACATTGCCGATGATGATATTCTGGTGAGGTTCAAACTTGGCATCCCGGTCGGGAACCACCACCAGACGCGCACCCGATAAGCCTTTGCCAAAGTAGTCGTTCGACTCGCCTTCAAGTATAAAATGCAAGCCCTGCGCTCCGAACGCGCCGAAACTCTGCCCCGCCGATCCCCGAAAACGGAACTGAATGGTGCCGTCGGGCAAACCCTCACCGCCATAGCGTTTGGAAATTTCGTTGGACAACATCGTGCCGGTAGCCCGGTCGGTATTGCGAATATCAAAAGTGGAACTGATAGCCTGTCCTTTATCCAGAGCTGGCTTGGCGATGTGCAGCAAACGACGGTCGAGTACATCGTCAATGCCATGATTCTGCTCGATTTTCTTGTACGTACCCACCCACTCTTCTGCGGGCTGTTTGTACAAAATAGGCGTCAGATCAAGATGCTTGTATTTCCAGTGCGGAATGTGGCTCTTGAGGCGCAGCATTTCTACTCTGCCCACCATTTCTTCCACCGTGCGGAAGCCAAGTTCCGCCATGATTTCACGCAAGTCTTCTGCGAGGAAGGTAAAAAAGTTGATCACATGCTGCGGATCGCCAGTGAATTTCTTCCGCAATTCCGGGTCTTGCGTAGCAATGCCCACCGGGCAAGTATTCAGATGGCACTTGCGCATCAAGATACAGCCTTCCACCACGAGCGCCGCAGTTGAAATGCCCCATTCTTCGGCACCGAGCAGCGCGGCGATGGCGAGGTCGCGCCCAGTGCGGATTTGCCCGTCCACTTGTATCGTTACACGATCGCGAAGTTTATTTTTGACCAACGTCTGCTGCGTTTCCGCTAAACCCAGTTCCCACGGTAGCCCGGCGTGCCGGATGGACGTGAGCGGCGACGCGCCCGTGCCTCCGTCGTGTCCGGAGATCAGAATGGCATCGGCGTGTGCCTTGGCAACCCCCGAAGCAATGATCCCGACACCCGCCTTGGACACCAGCTTGACGCTAATGCGCGCCTTCTGATTGGCATTTTTCAAATCAAAAATCAACTGCGCGAGGTCTTCAATCGAATAAATATCGTGGTGCGGCGGTGGCGAGATCAAACCAACGCCCGGCGTGGAGTGCCGTACCCGACCGATCCACTCGTCCACTTTGTGCCCGGGAAGCTGACCGCCCTCACCCGGCTTGGCGCCCTGTGCCATTTTGATTTGCAGTTCATCGGCGTTGGTAAGGTAATGACTCGTAACCCCGAATCGCCCCGAAGCCACTTGCTTGACCGCCGAACGTTCCCAGTCGCCATTTTCCTTGACGGTGTAGCGGATTTCATCCTCGCCGCCCTCGCCGCTGTTGCTTTTAGCGCCAATGCGGTTCATGGCAATTGCCAGCGTAGCGTGTGCCTCATGCGAAAGCGAACCAAATGACATTGCCCCCGTTGCAAAGCGTTTGAAGATATTTTCAACCGGCTCGACCTCCTCGGTTGGAATGCTCTTTCCTTTGCGGAAAGTGAGCAGACCGCGCAACGTCATTGCCTGCTCGTTTTGCTCGTTGATCAGTTTGGCGTATTTGCGGTAAGTGGTATAGTCGTTTTTGCGGGTAGAATATTGCAACAAATGAATCGTTTGCGGATTAAACAAATGCGCTTCGCCCTGTTGCTTCCACTGAAAAATACCGCCTACGTCAAGTCGTGGATTGGGCAGCGTTTTGTCAGGATACGCCATCTGATGTCGGGCAATCGCTTCTTTGGCAATTTCATCAAAACCAATCCCCTGAATGCGCGACACCGTGCCAGTGAAGCACTCGTCTATCACCGATTTGTGTATGCCCAGCGCCTCGAAGATTTGCGCACCCTGGTACGATTGGAAAGTGGAAATGCCAATCTTGGACATGATTTTCAGCAAACCTTTGCCCAATGCCTTGTTGTAAATTTCAATCAGCTGCTCTAATTTCTGCCCCGGCTCAAAAAAGTTTTTCCGGTGCAAATCAGCAATCGTTGCGTGAGCCATATAAGGATTTACTGCGCTTGCGCCGTAGCCCACGAGGGTAGCCACGTGATGCGTTTCCCAGATGTCGCCGGCTTCTACCACCAGCGAGGTCATGCCCCGCAAGCCCTCGCGGATGAGGTGATGATGCACCGCACCCACCGCTAGCAGCGACGGAATCGGCGCACGCGAAGCATCCTCCCGGCGATCAGACAGGATAAGAATATTCACGCCATTGCGAACCAAGTCCTCCGCTTTGGCGCACACTTCATGAATGGCAGCTCTAAGGCGACCCGATTGCCCATCGGGGTTGAATACAATCTCAACGACGCCCGACTGAAAATTGAGTCGCCGGATATGTCTGATTTTTTGAAAATCCACATCGTTTAAAACCGGACTCGGCAAATGAATAAACTGCGCCCGGTCGGCGTTGAGATCGAGCATATTGCCCGCGCCGCCCAGCATAGCAAATAGCGACATTACCGAGCGCTCCCGAATTGGATCAATCGGCGGATTGGTCACTTGCGCAAACAATTGCTTGAAATAGTTGGACAAATGCTGCGAACGCTGGGACAATACCGCCAATGGCGTGTCGGTGCCCATCGAACCGATAGGATCTTCGCCGCTTTTGACCATTGGGGCAATCAGCATTTTCAAGTCTTCACGGGTAAAGCCAAACAATTGCTGCCGCCGCAACAAAACGCCGTCTTCCACCGGTTCCGCCGGCTGGCTGTAAGCAGGCAAATCGCGCAGGAAAAGTCGGTTGCGATCGAGCCACTCGCGGTACGGCAAGCGCTGGCAAATCGTGGCTTTTAATTCTTTATCAGCCACTAAACGCCGCTTTTCCAAATCAGCAATCAGAATTTTTCCTGGCTGTAAACGTCCTTTCATCAACACTTTCGATTGATCCACTGGTAGTGCTCCCGCTTCGGAGGCGATGATCAGGCGATCGTCGTCGGTAAGCACATAGCGCGAAGGGCGTAGTCCATTGCGATCGAGCATTGCCCCGGCAACGATGCCATCGGTAAAACAAATAGACGCCGGACCATCCCAGGGTTCCATGATGGTTTTGTGATATTCATAAAAAGCGCGCTTGTAGTCTTCCATTTGTTCGTCGTGCTCCCACGCTTCGGGGATCATCATCATTAGCGCGTGGGCTATGGAAAAGCCGCTCAACACCATAAACTCCAGCACGTTGTCAAAATTACCCGAATCCGAAAGCGCCTCGCCGCAGATCGGCTTGAGCTTGTCCAATTCTTCGGCACTGAATAATGGCGATGCCAGCACCTTTTCCTTCGATTTCCACCAATTCAGATTGCCGGTGATGGTATTGATCTCGCCGTTGTGCGCAATGTAGCGCAGCGGCTGCGCCAGTTTCCACTTGGGTATGGTGTTGGTGGAAAAACGCGAATGCACGAGCGCCACCGCCGAGGTGAAATCCGGATTTTGCAAATCCAGAAAGTAGCCGCGCAGTTGGTATGTTGTCAATTGCCCCTTGTACACCAGCGTTTTATACGAAAACGACGGAATGTAAAAATGGTCGCGCCACTCCGGGAAGGAGATTTGAATTTGGTGAGTCACAAACTTGCGCAACTCATACAGCCGCCGTTCCAGCACTTGGGGCTCGGCGGGTTCCTTCAGGCGCACAAACACCTGCTCCATCCAGGGCTCTACGGCTACGGCGGATTTGCCTAGCCCGGCGTTGTTGGTCGGCACGGGGCGGTAGCCCAACAATTCAAAACCCAGCTCGTCAATAAAATCATCGAAAATCACGCGACATTGCTCGCGCAGCCAGGTTTCCATCGGGAAAAAGACCATTCCCACGCCGTACATGCCGAATGCCGGCAGCGCAAAGCCCAGGCGGGCGCATTCCTGCACAAAAAAATTGTGCGGCACTTGTACCAGAATGCCTGCTCCGTCACCGGTATTGGCTTCAAAACCACAGGCGCCGCGGTGTTCCATATTTTCCAGCATGTGCAGCGCATCGGCTACCAATTGATGCGACTTTTTGCCGCTGAGATCAGCAATCAA
>CAZQTF010000225.1:0-6066 GCA_964596135.1 uncultured Saprospiraceae bacterium
AATTTTAAAAACCTGGAGATATGGAAAAGGTTCAGAATATTGGTCAAAGCCGTTTATCAATTGACAAGTGATTTTCCACTGGAAGAAAAATTTGGTTTGACGCTGCAACTTCGGCGACCTGCGATTCTAACATTGCAGAGGGGGCTGGTCGATAAACGGACAAGCAATTGATAATCAAAGAAGTAGCGATATAATTCTGGAAATTGCAGAAGTGCGAAAAATGGTCATGGGATTCAAAAATTCTATCAAAACTGTCTGACCTCTCGCTTTTCTGTTCTAATTGGAAAGATGTATTTAAAAATCCAAAATATAGACAAACAATTCGGGCAGGAATGGGTGCTCAAAGATTTATCCTTCGAACTTTCGGAGCGACAAATGCTCAGTATTCTTGGCAAATCGGGTTCAGGAAAAACGACTTTGCTGAAAATTATTGCAGGGCTGGATTCTCCGGATAAGGGCATTATTACATTGCAACAGAATGTAATAAATAATATTCCGCCGCATCGTCGTAATATTGTTTACTTATACCAGGAACCGTTGTTATTTCCGCATTGGAATGTTTTTGAAAATATTGCGTTTGGTTTGCGCTTGCGAAAAGTGAAGGAATCGGAAATTAAAAAACGCGTATCCGAAATGCTTGAAGAATTGGAACTCAGCCATCAGAGTAAGAAAATGCCACATCAGCTTTCGGGTGGACAGCGGCAGCGCGTGTCGTTCGGTAGGGCGTTGATTATCAGTCCAAAAGTATTGCTGCTTGACGAACCTTTTGGGGCATTGGATACCGAGACGCGACAAAACATGCAGCAGCTCCTGAAAAAAATGGTTGAAATACATCCGATCACCTCCATTTTTGTGACGCATGATTTGAAAGAAGCGATTGTAATGGGCGATTGTATGGGCGTGATGGAGCATGGAAAACTGGATATTTATTCTGACAAAAGAGCATTTATTGAAAATAATGAAAACGTAAAAAATGAAATTGATTTCTGGCGTGGTTTGTAGGAGATAGGTGTATAATGGTAAAAGGCAATAACACAATAACATAATAAAAGATGAAAGATTTCAATCATTGCGAATCACTATACTGGGTTTTTACACAATTGTGTAATGATGAATGTGATCATTGTTATAATAACTCCGGACCGCGGGGCGAACGCATCAGCGAGGAAGAGTGCCTGATGATCATTGAGAATCTGCCGGATAAAATTGATCGGGTGATTCTATCTGGCGGCGAACCATTGGCTGAACGGAAAAAATTATATTTAATTTTAGACAAACTCAGGGAACGTTACGGCGATTCTACTCAGATTATGCTGCAAACCAACGGCGATTTGCTCACTCCACAAATTCTGGATACGCTTATCGCCAAAGGTGTTACCCGCTTCGATATTGCGAGCATTGACCGCTATCACAAGCACGCCGGCGCCCGATTGATGGAACTGGCGGAACTTTTTGAATCGCGCGACGTGAATGGCGATGATAAAGACCCCTTGATTGATAAGGAAAATTATCTGCACAACCAACAACGCAGTTGGGGCTTTTGGGGTGCAACGGAAGACATGTGGCTCGGCGGTAACTGGGCGCGTGGCAGAGCGATAGAAAAAAATATCTGGAAGCGCGACTCAGAGCATAATTTCTGTACAATTCTTTCGGGCGCGCGGAATTTTCTTGGCGGTTACGACGATATTCCGCAGGAAATCAGCATTCAACTCTGGCGAATCAATCCTTGCTGCCCGGGTACGCTGTACCCAATGGGCGATGCGCGGAAAGAAAAAGTGGCAGAAGTATTGGAGCGTGTGTCGAAACTCGAAGTGTTTCAAAAGCTCAATGATGGCGAGCCTTATAAAATGGGCGAACATCTCGGCATTTCAGAGGCAGAAGCGAAAGAGTTGGGCAAAAAGCACGAGAATATTTGCTTGTATTGCGATGCATTTTTTGCCAAGCACATGCAGTATTTTAACACAGATACGATGATTGAATTGCCGATAGCACAGTAAAAGGTAGGGTAGCGCAAGCCGTTATCTTATGCGTGTTGTTTTAATTTCAGATTTTCGTTTTTTCAACACTTGCATGCCTTTGATGTACCGTGTCGCCAGGGGAAGAATCTTCACGCGACTGCTGGTAACGTCGTCCGTCCATTTGACTGGAAGTTCGTACAGTTTAAAACCCAGCCATTCGCCGACGGTGAGCAGTTCGGTAGAGAAAAACCACCCGTCGTTTTGCGCGCCGTTTTCATAGAGTTTAGGATACACCGATCGTTTCAGGAACTTAAAACCGCACATACCATCTGAGAAATGGGTGCCCAGATAAACCTTGAGCAGAAAATTGAAGCCCCGCGAAACGATTTCCCGCTTGAGCGTGCGTCCGATCACTTGTGCCTTCGGGTGCAAGCGCGTCGCGTACACGATATCGTAGCCCTGGTTGGCAAGAGCATCATACGCTTCCAGGAAATGCGGCAAATCGGTCGCCAAATCCAAGTCCATGTAGCCCACGATATCCGCCTGTGACTGCCCCCAGGAAGTTTTCAGTGCCAGACCGACGCCTTTGCGGGGTACTTTTACAACGGCAACTTCGGATAATTCTTTTGATAAATTTTCCGCAATTTCAAACGTGCGATCGGTGGAACCGTTATCAGCGATGACAATGCGCCATTGGTTCGGGGCGGGGAAATGCTCCTGTAAAAAAGCGTGTAAAATTTTTACCTGGCGCTCCAGTGTGGGTTCTTCATTCAGTACGGGAATAGTAACGTCGAAAGTCATATTTTGGATGTGATTATTGGTCATTCGTTCAGACTGCAAATTTGTAGGTTTTTGCGCAGAGTTCAGAAAAAATCTGCCGTTATCTCCGTTCTCTTAAAAGATTAGTGGAATTGAAAAATTCGTGCATGAGCAAATCAGCAAATTTTCTTTATTTTGTAAAAAATTCTACGATTTTCATCTATGGATGAAGTAAAAAGCGGAACCGAATCGTCAATTTAGCCGTACACATTGCAAAGCATATAAACAAATTATGTTTAAAAATATAAAGTCGTTGTTCGTTATTGAAGAAGAGGAGCCTAAAAAAGAATCGGCGAAGCCGGCTGCAGCAGGACAACCCAAACCGGTCCCAGCGGTGACGGCCAATGCCGGACAGGCAAGCCCGGAGTTTCTGGACATGTTGTTCAAGGCGATGCAGGACAGCAACATCGAGGGTTTTGATTATCTGGAGTTTAAAAAATCGCTCCAATCGCTGAAGCAAATGCAGATGGACGAGCAGACGCGTTACCAATCGGCGTTTGCAATGGCCCAAACAATGGGCGCTACGCCTGAAAAATTAATCGAGTCGGCACAGCATTACCTGGATGTGTTGCACAACGAGGAGCAAAAATTCCAGAAAGCAGCAGCAAGCCAGCGGGAGAAACTGATCGGGACGAGGGAGCAGGAAATTATGCAGCTTGATAACACTGTAAAAGCCAAAGCCGAGCAAATTCAGCAACTGACTAAAGAAATCGAACAGCATCAACAGCAGGCGGCAATACTCAAAGGAGAAATCGCCCAAGCCACCGTGAAAGTAGAAACCACTAAAAACAATTTTGTGGCATCTTACCGTCAGCTAACGGCACAAATCATGGCAGATGTGGAAAGCATCAAAAAGTATTTGAAATAAAAGTTATATTTCTTAATTTAGATTATTGTTAATGCTTTAATTTTAGCAACTGAAATCTACAATCATCTTTTTCTGAAAATTGACAATTGCAAATAAAAATATGGATAATTACAGCAAAGAATTTAAACCCAAATCATTTTGGCAGCGCCCGGAGGGCGTTACTGGCATGCTTTTTTTAGCTGGCTTGATAATTGGCGGTGGATATTTGCTTTACATCGCATTGCCAACGCTGATCGTACTAGCGCAGAACGTGTTGTATCTCAGCCTAATGCTGGTGGCGCTGGGCGCTATCGTGTACATGGTGCTCGATCCCAAGATGCGTAATCTGGTGAGCTACATGTACAAAAGTATAATGCGCTGGATAACAGGGCTTTTTGTGCAAATTGATCCGATCGGTATTCTCAAATCTTACGTAGAAGATCTGAAGGATAACCTGCGCAAGATGAATCGCCAGATCGCTCAGTTGCGCGGGCAGATGCACAAGCTACAGGAAGTTATTCATAACAATAAAAAGCAGATCGAGAGTAGCCTCAACATGGCGAGCAAAGCTCGCGAAGCCGATAAGCAGAACATTCTCATCCTGAAATCACGGCAGGCGGGTCGTTTAAAAGAGTCGAATATGCGTTTGGAGGATTTGTACCGAAAAATGGAGGTACTCTACCGCGTGTTGACCAAAATGTACGAGAATTCGCAGGTTCTCATGGAAGATATTCAGGATCAGGTAGCAGTGAAAGAACAGGAACGCAAAGCCATCCACGCCAGCCATAGCGCTATGCGCAGTGCCATGAGCATTATCAGCGGCGATCCCGACAAACGGGTAATGTTCGACCAGGCGATGGAAGCCATTGCCGAAGACGTTGCCAACAAAGTGGGCGAGATGGAGCGCTTCATGGAAATGTCGGCCAGTTTTATGGATTCGGTGGATCTGCAAAACGGCATTTTTGAGGAGGAAGGCTTAAAAATGCTGGAAAAATGGGAAAAAGAAGGTGTTTCTCTGATTCTCGGAGAAGAAAAGCAAAATCTTCTGTTGCAGGCTGCTGACGATAGCAATGTACTGGATTTAAACGCACCGATCAAAGAACGCGTGAAAGACCCGGCGCATAAAAATCAATACGATAGTTTTTTCGAGTTATAGGAAATAAAACGGTCAGGTTGCTACAAATCTGACCGTTTTTTAAGAAAATATTTTGAAAAATATAATACTACTGCGACCCCTGCCTGCGTTTTGTGGGCATGAAGAAAATAGCAGCTTTTCTGATCTTCTCAATTTGTTTTGCTCCGCTTTTCGCTCAATCCTATGATACAGCGCTGGGGATGCGCTTAGGTACGGATTGGGGTATGACCATCAAGCAGCGCGTTGCCAAAAAAACAACCATAGAAGCCCTTTTGCAATCGAGTCTTCAGCGCGAAGAGGTGCTTATCACTCTCATGGGCGAGCAACATTTCCCTGTCCTTTCCCGGCGCTTGAACATTTACTACGGTGGCGGCTTGCACAAAGGCTGGATCAACGAATCCGATGCAGATTTGGTACCATACAAAGACCCATTTGGCATTACCTTTATCGGCGGTATTGAAATGTCCATTGGGCGACTCAACGTTTCTTACGATTTCAAACCGGCGATCAACATCTCTGGCGGGCAGGAAAATTTTTACACTCAAACAGGGATTTCGCTGCGTTACATCATTTTGAAACGCGAGTGGCGCCCGTTTGGTGGTAATGTCAAGAAAAATCGCCGCAAGCGCGAGGGTATCAACTGGAAATTTTGGGAGAAAGACTGAAAAAACCGAAAGTCTTAAGTCAGAAGAATACAGTATCTTGCAGTCGGTTTTTTATCCGAATTTCAAGCAATGAACTTTATAATTTACGATTTGGAGGCAACCTGCTGGCACGGGCGACCGCCCTCCATGGTGCAGGAAATCATTGAAATCGGGGCGGTACTCATCAATAGCTACGGCGAGGTAGAAGGAACATTCAATAGTTTTATCCGCCCGAAGGTCAATCCACGCTTATCTGTGTTTTGCCAGGAACTTACGACTATTCGCCAGGAAGATGTTGATAGGGCACGGCATTTCCCGGATGTAATCGAAGATTTTCAGGATTGGGCGGAGGTTTTTGAGGAAGACTATGTGCTTTGCTCCTGGGGCGGTTTCGACAAGCGGATGCTGATTCAGGATTGCCAGTTGCACGATCTCGATTTCGATTGGGTGGAGCCGCATATCAATCTCAAGCAACAATACAAAGAAATCAAGCGTTTGCCGCAAGCGAAAGGGTTGAAATCGGCGGTTTCGGCGGAAGGATTTGAATTTACAGGCACGCATCATCGAGGTATAGACGATGCGCTGAATCTGGCGCAGATTTTTGCGAAGTATTTAGACGAATGGCGCTATTAGTGATGGTAGTTTGTTCGATGGAACGCTTAG
>CAZQTF010000226.1:0-6053 GCA_964596135.1 uncultured Saprospiraceae bacterium
TAGCCTAGCAATGCTTTGGACACCTCATCGAAAACAGCGCGGCCCTGATTGGTGTGCAGATGTGTTTCAGCTACCTGCAGATGCCGGAGCGCTTCCTGTCGCGCGCGCTTGATTTTCAACTGATTGGAATCTTCATTGCCACGTCGGTCCTGCCAGCGCTTGATTACAATGACACCTCCAAATAGCAGAAAAGGCAATAAGGTGAATACCCAGAATGCACCCGTGCCAAAAAACGCCGAACGTTGCCTGTACAGTTTCGTGTCTAATTTGATAAAATGAATATCCTGAGGCTTGTCGGCAGCGTTGCCATTCAAATTTACCTCATTGGGGCGAAGCGCGCCCTGCAGTATATTGAGATCGAAAGACTGCTGATCGAGCAGTACGTAGCGTCTGGAGTCAGGATTATAATAGGCAAAAGTCGGTTGCAAATGATAAATGCCGGCAAATTTTGGTTGAATCAGGTACTCTATTTCTTTGCGGGCAGTGAGGGCACCACCAGCGGTTTCGTAGGTGGTTTCTTCCAGTACTCGGGGATCGTATACTTCAAAACTATCCGACAAGGTCAGCGCGGGCGGTTGTACCCGTTTAATGTCTCCGTCTCCAGTGACAACCAGCCGAAGGGAGAGCACGTCGTCGGTGCTGGCTTCGGTACGGCTGATCGTGTAGCTGGCTTCAAAATTTCCCACTGCCCCAGTAAATGCCGCCGGCGGACTCGGGGGCAGTGTTGCTACATGGATGGTGATCGGGTCGGTTTCTGCAATCAGCCGTTGTACGGCCCGGTTAAAGAAAAATCCGTTGCGGCGTCCCGGATCTTCCAGTAATACAGCCAGCTCCATTTTCAGAGGAGACACCGTCAACTGCCCGGCTTGTTGCGGGAATAGGGCGATCCGCTTTAAAATTTTGGAGACATAAGTCACACCCTTGATCACTTCCCGGCGTGGCGGTGTGTCAAAACGGCGCAAGTCCTGTGCAAAAAAGCCTTGATAATCAGACTCTTCGAGGATACTATAACTATCAATGTCTACCGCCGTGTACAATTTATAATCCAGCGTAACCTGTTGACCGACAATGGCTTGTTCTGGGCTCAATTCGGCTTTCAAAAATACTTTGTTAGCAGGATTGGCATCACTGAGTTCCTTGCCCTGCAATACTTCTATCGCAATCGGCTTGGTGCGCAGGGTACGCCCGTTCACTTTGATGGAAGCGCTGCCAATTGTGAATTTCCCGACACGAAGAGGCATCAGCGTGTAGGAATAGCCCAATTCTTTAGAAACTTTTCCATTAAGGATGGTCGTGCTCATGGATCGGGACGGACCCGCCAACACCTCGAAGTTATCGAATGACGGTGGTGAAAAGGAGTCCCCATCAGCATTGCGTAGCGTGAAAGTGACATCAAAGTAGCCGTTCATTACTACCTGACGTACATCGGCGTATGCCTCAAAGCTCACCTGTGCCCAGGTAAGCAAGGGTAGCAAGAAAAGTATCAGTAATGTCAGTTTTGGTTTCATAGTATCGAGTTGAGCACGCCTATTAGCTCAGATTTTATAAGTCTTACGGGTTTTCTTCCTGGGTTTTTCGTCTTCTTTCTTCGGCATGGTCGGCGGGGTAAAAAAATTGTCCATCTGCCAGTTCAGATCAAAGCGTTCTTCCATTTTTGGCTGTTGGATCAGTCCATCCGGATTCGGAACAACCATTATTAATAATGGTTTGGTTTCCAGAGTGTTTTCTCCAGTATTCACGCTGGCGGGCTGGATGTAAAAATTGCCGATGTCTTTCGGCTCGAGGTAGAACGTGTACGATACTTTCTGCGATACCTCCCCGTTGATGGAAGTCATACTGGAAGACATATTCGGACCGCTGATAATGTTGAAGTCGTCGAACGCCGGTGGCTGAAAGTCTTTGCTGCTGGCGTTTTCCAGTGTAAACCGAACCATAAAATAATTGCCCACCAGGATGGAGTCGCTGCTTACTTCCACCGTGAATACGGGCACTTTTTGTGCAAATGCAGCGGTCAGGAAAAGCGTAGCAAAAACCAATAAAAACAACAATCGTTTCATAGCTCAAAGTTTTTTGTTGGTGTTTTTATATGTTTAAACCCTAAAAGCCAGAGGCGCTGAGTTTACCAGTCGCGCTTCGATTTGGTTGGCTTGGCCTGGGCTTTGCGTAGTTTTTGTTGTACTTTTTGTTCTTCCTGGTCTATAATTTCCAATAATTTTCGGGCTTCCTCCTTGGAAAGATCCTTTTCTGCCTCTTGAGGTTGCTCTGATTCGCCCTGCTGCTGTTGTTGCGGCTGTTGTTTTGGGCTATCGGGCGGTTGCTGCTGTTGATTTTCGTCTTGTTGTTCCTGTTCTTCCGGGGGTGGCGGCTGTTGCTGTTGCAGAATTTTTTGCGCCAGCGCCAGGTTGAATTTGGTTTCCATATCTTTCGGATTCAGGCGCAATGCGTTTTTGTATGCCTCAATGCTTTTTTCGTAGTTCTGCTGGTTGAAATAAGCATTACCCAGATTGTGATACGCCATCGCTTTCGTTGAGTTGTCGGAGGCTGCTTCCGCCGCTTTTTCATAACGGCTGACCGCTTCATCGTAGCGCTGCTGGTTGTAAATGGCGTTGCCCAAATTGTAATTGCCTTGTGCGCTTTTGTCCTTTTCCAACGCTTTGCGGTAGCTTTCTTCGGCTTTGGCGTAGTCTTTTGTACGATAATCGCTGTCGCCCCGACGCAGGTACTTGTGCGCCGACTGAGCATTTGCCGAAGCAAGCATCACCAGTAAAATCGCACCAATCCATATTTTTTTTACAGCCATAGCAACAAAGCTTTAAATTCTAAACAAGTCCTTATCTGCGAGAAATCGGTTTTTAGTATAAGAAATCAGAAATTCGATGATCAGCAAAATCAATGCAATTGCGATAACATATTGAAAATAGCTTTCGTACACATTAAAAGATTGCTGTTCGTATTCGCGTTTTTCCACTAATTCAATCCTTTGCCGCAGGGCTTTCAGCACCTGGTCGGTGTTGTTTGACAAATTGAAATAAGCGCCGTTGCCTACCGCTGCAATCCGTCGCAGCGCTTCTTCGTTCATCAGCGTGCGCACCGGTTCGCCGCGCTCGTCGCGTTTGAAATCCATGCGATCACCAACAAATTCAGGAATAAGCCCGCCTGCTTCGGTACCTACGCCAACGGTAAACACCAGCAAGCCTTCTTCGGCGGCATCTTCGGCTTGTTGTTGCGCTTCATCGTCGTGATTCTCGCCATCCGATATGATAATCAACACTTTATGGCGTTTATTGTCCGCCGGGAAAGAACGCTCGGCTAAAGAAACCACATCGCCGATTGCCGTACCTTGTGTGGGCACGAGGTCTGGATTAGCACTTTTGATAAAAATATTGAGCGCCGAGTAATCCACTGTGAGTGGCACCTGCAAGTAGGCATTCCCGGCAAAAATGAGCATTCCGAGGCGCTCGCCGCGCAGTTTTTCTACCAGATCCTCGACAAATTTTTTGGCACGTTCCAGGCGATTGGGGGCAATATCTTCCGCCAGCATACTCTTCGATACGTCCAGTGCAATAAACACGTCAATACCCTTACGTTTCACGGTTTTCTTTTCTACGCCCCATTGCGGATTTGCCGCACCGAAGATCAGGAAAGTGATACCCAACAAGAACAGCCAGAATTTGACTGCATGTTTATAACGCGATACCTGCGGCGCGAGTTTTTTCACCAATTCATTATTGGCAAACCGTTGCAACGCACGCTTCCGGGCTTGCAGCATCAGATAGAAAAACACCCCCAGCACGGGCAGAATTTCCAAAGCGTAGAGATAATATGGATGCTCGAATCGAAACATTTTTTAAAGTTGGAGGTACGAAGTTGGAAGTGCGAATTGGATAAAATCGTACTTCCAACTTCCAACTTCTAACTTCGTACTTCAAATTATGGTATTGTTCTGAAAACGGTATAGCGCAGAAGGAACTCGATCACCAGCAAAATCAAAGCAATGCCAGCAAAACGGTAGAATTCTTCGCTATAACTTTTAATAATCGTTTCTTTCACTTCTGTTTTTTCCAGGCTGTCAATCTGGTCGTAAATTTGCTCGAGGCTCTCGGCGGAAGTAGCGCGATAATAGCGCCCTCCGGTCATCTCAGCGATTTGCTGCATCAGCGGCTCGTCAATTTCTACCCGCGCCAGCCCGAAGATGTAGCGCCCGTCACTACGGCGGCTCACGGGTGTCAGGGCATCGCCGGTGGTTCCTACGCCAATGGTATATACTTTGATGTTGAATTCGCGGGCGATTTCGGCAGCGGTGATGGGCTTCACGTAGCCAGTATTGTTCACGCCGTCCGTCAGCAAAATAGCCACTTTACTTTTGGAAGGGCTTTCTTTCATACGGTTGACCGCCGTTGCCAATCCCATCCCGATGGCTGTTCCATCTTCCAGAATGCCGCATTGCAGATTCGCCAGAAATTGCTTCACCACGCGGTTGTCGGTGGTGAGCGGGCACTGTGTGAATGCTTCGCCCGCAAAAACGGTCAAGCCAATGCGGTCATAAGGGCGCTTGTCCACAAACTCAATCGCCAGATTTTTGCTCACTTCCAGTCGGTCGGGTTGAAAATCTTGCGCCAGCATACTGCTCGACAAATCCATCACCAGCATAATGTCAATGCTCTCGGCGTTGATCTCCCGCTCCTGATTGACTAATTGCGGACGCGCCAGCGCTACAATCAGCAGCATTAGCGAAATAGCCCGGAAAGCCGGCAACACCGGTCGCCACTGGCTTTTCCACGAATGCACGCCATTCAATGATTCCAGCGAAGAAATACGCATCGCGGCAAAGTACTTTCGCCGCCGCTGGTAGTAGAAAAATGCCGCCAAAGGCAACAACAGCAGCAAAGCCAGCAATTCAGGGTTTACAAAATATATTTTACTGAAAAACGACAAACTATTTATGATTTTATTTTTAAATCTAAATTTTTAAAGACTGATTATAACTTATTTATTCAAAGCTTCCAGTTCCTCGACAGGTTTAGTTTCCCACACGAGTGCAACGGCTTCGTTCATGCCTTCTTCGTGAATTTCGATGGGCGGTTCTGCTTTCGCAAATTTCACCAGATCGGCATTCTGGAACAGGTTCCGCAGACGCGCCTGCCATTCCGGGGCAAACCCGATTTTTTGCAAACTGGAGATGATTTCATCGGTCGTATTTTCCAACGCCGGAATCTGAAATTGATTTTCCAAATACTCGCGAATCACAAACGTCAGTTCGGTCTGGTATTCCTTGATCAGCCCTTGCTGCCAAAGCTTTTCCTCTTTCAGTGCTTCCAGTTTTTGCAAAGCAATTTCATACGGTTTTAATATAATCGGTGGCGGTGGCGGCACTTCTCGCTTGCGGGTCAGCCTTCGGATCAGGAAAAACAACCCTACCAGCAAGCCTATTGCGGCAATCGCCAGAAAATACGGCAGATAATCCTCCAGTTTTTTCGGTTCTTCGATGATCGTTTTGATAGGGTTCAGCTGTGTGCTGTCGCTTACCGCAATGGTGCCCACTTCCAGCGTGAGGGTGTTGCCGGGCATCACCGTGCGTTCTTCGCCGTTGATTTTGTAACGAATCGGTGTTTTTGGCAGGACGTGTTTGCCCGCTTCGAATGAGGTGACAACGATCCGTTGCTCCAAAAGTGCTGTGCCAGAACTTCGGTTCAAACTTACCTGATTCCATTCACCTTGTTCTACAACCTCAATAAACGTAAGCGAATCCCAAACGGAAAAGTCGGTTTTAATATCTGTAATATTGATCGCCGAATCCAGAAACAACTGCATCTGTACCTGATCGCCGATGAGGATGTAGCTGCTGTCTAAATGCACCGACGCCTTGACCTGGGCAGAAGCAACGATCGCACCGAGATTCAAGCTTAAAAGTAATACAATTGTTTTCCATCTTTGTCGGAAGCAATAAAACAATGTAGCAATGAAGCAACATTTCATCAATACGCTAATATTCTGACACTCCAGTATTCCAGTATTCCGATTCATCAATTCGCTCTTTTTAAGAAAAACTTGTG
>CAZQTF010000227.1:0-6002 GCA_964596135.1 uncultured Saprospiraceae bacterium
GCCAGTCCCTGCAAGCCATCGGGATGCCCGAAGTAGCTGATATGGTCGCAGCCCACAGAGATTTGCCTGGGCGGATTCTTCCAGTTTTCTGCTCCGGCAATGCCATAAATGCTATCTACGGCTACGGCAATGTCGTTGGGCTTTTTGAACAGGAACGAGTCCAGTAGCTGATACTGACCGCTTCCTCTGAAGCGCGTCATCACCCGCTGGAGCAGGTTTTCCTGAGTGCTCCTGATCATAGGCGGAATCAGTTGCGTATTGCCGGCAACAATAGTGTAGGATATGCCAGGATCGGTGCCGTCATTGAGTGCCTTGAGAAACTTGGAATCGTCGGGATCCATTTGCTTGAGCGTGGTGAATAATTGCCCGGCAAATCTTCCTAATAGATTGAGTGTCAATATATAAGGTTGTAAAAATGCCGCACCGTTGATCGCATTGGTAAGCAATGCGGTGGACAATTGATACACATCCGACCAGGGCGAACCATTGTTGGGGGTACCTACCTGAATGAGGCGCGAAACGATTTGGCTCCCGCCTTCTTTTTCAATCATCCAGCGGGATACCAAGCCTCCCATAGAATGGGCAATGATAGTCAGTTTCTTGCCGTTGTTGCCGTCCAGCCCGACTTTTTCCAGGCGTTGTTTGAGCAATTTTGCGGTATCCTGGATCGGGGTATTCAGATTTTCATAATCAAAAGTAAGTACCAAATCGTATGGGTTATTGAACTCAGAACCATTGTATTGCCTTATTCTGCGCAGCATTCGGGGCATTTCAGTTGTGTCGCCGATGATGCCGTGAATGAACAGGGCAATGTTGTTGGCATTTGCCACAGCATTTTTCAACTTGTTGGAATCTGTTTCGTAAGTAAATTCCTCGCTTTCATCTACAAAATGGGCAATGGCCAGCCGCGGATGGTCGTAGTCAAAACCGATTTTGTCCAAAATCACTTTTTGGAAGAAAATCTTGACAGACCCCAACAAGCTACGCGTGCCAACCGCTGAGGTATCCGGCAGGGTTTCAATTCTGATCTCGCCGCTCTCGGTGGTGTGCCCCAGAGGGTAATACAAACCAGTGGTTTCATCGTAACCCATCGGAATGATCATTTCATCTTTTGAAACCGACTGTTGCAGATTGATTTTGATCGGATTTTGCGTATCCACGACATCTCTGCCCTGCACATCGTACAATTCCATTACGCTCAACCCCGGAGAATTGTGATTGCCCGGAGTGACTTCAAACGGTTGAGCGGCGCTGATCCCTCCCCGCATTGCGGCAGGCGCAAAGGTAAGGTCGGTGAAGTCGGATTTTGCCATACCGCGTCCGGCTTCACTGACAGTGGTGAGTGTGACCGAAGCCGACACGCCGCCCGGCGTGCTTACTTTTAATGTTCCCATCAGATCCACGCTGCGCCCGCTTTCGATGGTTTTGGCTTCCATGGGGCGCACCACAACTATCTCAATTTCGCGGGTTGTCCAATCTGGTTCTTCCGGTTTACCGCTCGGCTTTCTTCCGGCGCGTTTGGAGGCAATTTCTTCCGGTTTTACATCTAATTCGAGCCCTTCCTGATTGTAATTATCCGTTTTGAGATTAGGATCAGTGCTAATAATGATCTTGAAATATTCTTTCGCTTCTGTAATGCCCCAGCTATGGTAGGAGTCATCAATAGACAATGGAATTGTTTGATATGTATTTCCCTCAAAAACATCGAGAAGCCAGGCTTCTTTGCCGGGAGCGAGTTCTTGCAAAGGCATGAAACGGTTGTCAATACCGAAATTATCAATCAGATTCAGGGTGCTGAAGTACAAAGTACGGTTGCCGGAGTTGCGAATTTTCATCCGGAAAGCCGGCTGCTGCCATTCGCCATTTGCCAACTCATAACGAAAGACGTTGCTCTTGCGCCAGTCAACGATTTCGGCGGAGGCGTTGTCATTCAGATTGCCGGGATCGGAGATGCGGTAGAGCTGAATGTCAATTTCATTGTCCTTGATGCTGGTTTTTGGATTCGACAATGCCAGCAAATTGCGCCATTTGGCAACTTTTTCGGTGTGATTGATAAACGCGAGCGCGCTTGATTCGCTATAGCCTTCCACTCTTTTGAACACCGGGCGTCCATCATCTGGCAACGTGAGCCGGAAAGTATTATCCACTATGCGTATCCAGTATTGTGCTTCGGCAGGATCGTCCACGATTTCAAAGAAGGACGACGGGTAGTTCTGGAAAGTTTTGTGCAGCACGCGTTTGCCGTCGTTGTTGGCGTCGGGCGCATAAGCGGTTTTTATTTTGTTGAAATTCAAGCCTTTAGCAAAAGCCTGGTAAGTTTGATTCGGATCGCGACTACCCATGCCATCCACTTCGGAGTTATTGGCGTTTACTTTGACCAAACGCACTTTTTTGCCGTCTTCCAATTCCACTTCTCCACCTTGGGCGGGAATACCCTGTACCAGCCCGGCGTTCATCACCCATTTACCTTTATCAAATTGGATCAGATAGCCCAATTCTTTGGGAGGCACTACACCTCCGAGGAAGCTTAGGTTTTGATCGGCTGGCTCCACCGATAGGATTTGCGGCATTTGATCCCGCACGGCATTGCTTACGCGCATTTGCATAATCTGAATTAGATCATTGTAGCTTAAGCTACCACCACTCTGCTCTAGCACTTCAACCAAGTTATAAGTAAAAAGCCCTCGGGTGCGACCGTTGATTTGGGTTTCTTTGGCGGTTTCCTGCTCTTTGCAGGCGGCGATTTGTACATAACGCCCCCGCGGAGGGCTGGCGAGGTTCATGCCGTCTTGCGTGGTGATTTTATAGTACTCGTGCCCGAAGTATTCCTGGAAACGCGTCGGGAAATTGGAAGCTGGCGCCTGGCGTGGCGTCATCACGGAATTTCGAGTGATTGTGCCGGAATGACAACAGTCAAAAACAGCAACAAAATGCTGATTTTTATTGTGGGTTGCTTTCCAGATGAGGTAAGACAATTCTTTGTCCATCAGGTCTCTGGCGCCGGTTCGGCTGTCGTAGCACACCAGGGTTTCGTTCATACCGTCAGGGTCGAGGTGCCAGAATTCTTTTGGAGCCGGCGATTGCGAGCCGTGCCCGCTGTAATAAAACAGACAGATGTCGTCTTGGGCAGCAGCGTCAAAATGTCTGAAAGCCTCCACAATGTTCTGTTTGGTAGCTTCTTGGTCGGTTAGAGTCTTGATTTTCAGAATGGTATCCTTCGAATTGGCAAACTGCCGTTCGAGATAGTCCTTCAGGGCATCGCGGTCATTTACACAACCGCGCAATGCCGGCACGGGCGGCGTGTACCGATCAATGGCGACCATCAGGGCATACAATGTACGTTTGCCATTTTTCTGGGGTGCGGCGTCCGGGGCATTTTGTGTTGTAGTAGGTTTAGGTTGTTCAGTACTCATGGAGAACAGTTGTTTAAAGAATTTGATAATGGCTTCAATAATATTCATATTAGGTTAGGTTATATACGTTTTGCGGTGAAAATAAGGATTGTTGGAAAATATCCTAAAAGTAAGCAAAAAACACAAAAGGGCGGTAATTTTCTTAATTCGGTCTTCCAAAGGTTTGTGTCCAGTAAGCACCTTCGCGGGCAGCGCCCATTTCGGTGTATGCCGGATCCATAATATTTTCGCAGTGCCCTTTGCTGCTGATCCAACCAACAACAACGGCTTCCACGCTGTCGTAGCCCCAGGCGATGTTTTCAGCGATGGCTCGCCACTGATAGTTCGCTTGCGAAATACGCTGTGCGCTGCTACTGCCGTCTGTACCCTGATGGTCAAAATGATTATTTTTTGCCATATCGAGCACATGGCGTTGGGCGGCTTCGGCAAGTCGGTCGTTCCAGGTGAGGGGATCAACCGGCGGCATTTTTTTAGAGCCACATTTGCAACCTTTTGTACGATAACTGTTTACATATTGTAAGAATTCTTTCTGAAACTGGTTGTTGGAAGAGACAATCTCGAGATCATCTCCCGGAGCACAACTCAAGAATATAGCGCCAAGGCATAGGAAAAGCGTTGCTGCCGACATCTTCATGCAGTTTTTATCATTAAATTAAAAACCAGGGAAAAAAATTGTATCGGCAGCACAAAAAGTCCATTTGCTTATTGTGCCCCTGTTTTAGTTTGTCGCTTTTCCATATCCTGCGGGCGTACGCCGGCATTTCGGATGTTGATGACTTTTTGCAGCATATCGAACCAGAACGGCGCTCCCAGCGAAACTGCCAGTGCCGTGATAAACCAACCAAAGATCTTTTGTAGTACACCACTGAAGGTCGCTTTTCCATTGGCAGAACCGGTGAACACCCAGGAAAAAAACTTGCCGCTTCGCCACAAAAATGCTGATTGCACATCGCGCGGTGTTTCCTCCAAATTCAACGCCGGGCGCCCCAAGCCCAGTGGCGACGGCACTTGCCGGATTTCTTTCACCAGAATGGAATCCATCAAATTGCGCAACATGATGATGCGTTGTACCGCGGCAGTGTCACTGGGCGCAACGCCCCTCTGCATCGTATCGGTCAGGGCAGCATAAGTTTGCAGGCCATTATTATCCGAAAACGATTCAGCGATTTCCAGCAGCTTCTGGCGATCTTCCGGAAAATGCGTCAGGCTGGAGTACATCTTGAAGGTATCTGCATCAAACGCCAGCCCGATGAGCATCCCGATTACCATTAGGTTCACCTGGATGGTCCGTTTGTACCAGCCGGTGGCGCGGTTCATAATTTCATCATAATGTTTTTTGAAAACGGATTTGGCGTGCTCGATCTTGCTTTCATCCTCTTCTACTTCCGGCGGTGGCGCCTCGCCCGTTGCTGAGCGCGTCGTAACTGCCGGGCGGCTCATATCGCTTCGATGCAGAATATTCAACTGTTTGCGCAGATCATCGTGCCGGATATTGGCGAGCAAAGAAGGAGTATCAAGCACCGCCGAACGCGTGCCGGTCGCGCTCCGATCTTCGTAGCCGGTAGGAGCGGCATTTTCCTGCTCCGTCAATTCCTGGATGATCGCTGTCATCTGCTCAGCCGAAAGGTAAGACGGCAGGCGCTCCATCCACAGAAACTTGCTGCTGTATTTCTTAAAAACCTTGCTCTCTTTGATTTTTTTCTTAAAATCCTCCACAACTTGCCGTTTGCGGGTACCGTCTTCAGTGCCTGCCATATTCTCGATTTCCAGGAGCTTGATGATAGCCTTGAGCAATACCTTGCCCCGCAGCGAAGTGACCGAAGACCATAGCTCCTGCACCGTTGTTGCCAACAAACTCAGCAACAAAAAGATAAAAATAAAGCCAATGACAATTTCCAACGTTTCCATGCCGTAGGTTTTAGATGTCGTTCCTTAAAATATCGCGTAAAAGATAGCAAAAATTAAGGATAGCGCTATCAAAGCGCCATAGAAAATGTAAGCGTCTTTATAAAATGCAACACGTCGCCAGCCAAATTTTTTATCATCTATCAAGTACTGCCCGCCAAATGGTTTATCCTTTTGCGCTTCTACGCCAAAAGCTTTTTTAGTGTATATCCACCCCACCGGATCGTATAACGGAAATTGCCCTTGAGGTGGCAAGTTTGTGCCTTCCTCCATCCAATGTGAAAACGCAGGACTATTGATAAACAAAGAAATAATCCGCTCGCGCTCGCTGCATTTGAGTAGGTGCTTGCGCCAGCGAAGATCCATCACCCAAAATAACAAAGGTATGATACCGGTCAATCCGAACAGCCAGACTTTAGCCTCCGGCGCTACCTCCGTCAAGTACTCCACAAACAGATACAAACTACCACCCCACAGCAGGAACGCAAAGTTCTTGGTCTTATAAATGATGTCATCCAGGTTTTTGATGGTATCCTGAATGATGTCTAACTCCTTGAGGAGGAGGGTAACATGAGTATTTTGTTTGTTTTCGGTGGTGGACATATTTATCAATTATTTAACCGAGTCTCTGGGGAGGGCTCGGAGAGGAACAGTAAAATCCATTCACTGTACGCAGTCCAGCGC
>CAZQTF010000228.1:0-5978 GCA_964596135.1 uncultured Saprospiraceae bacterium
AATTAAAATGTAAACAATGTTTTGGGTTTAATGCTTTTAAAAAATAGAAATTTTGCAAAATGAATCAAATTTTTTACCAAAACGGTATCGAAATCGTAGAAGCGCTGCCCCAACATACCGCGCTCCTACGCGACCTCGGCGAACAAACTTTCCGCGAAGCTTACAGCGAAAACACCGCCGACCAGAATATGGAGCTATATGTTCGCTCATCGTTTACCATTGATTGTATCGAAAACGATTTTTATAATCCAAAGACAAAATTTTTGCTTGCCCGTTGCGGTGCCGACTGGTGCGGTTATGCGCTGTTGCGCTGGGACAAAACGCACGAATTGCTGGGCAACTCCAGGGTTTTACTGCTGCACCGCATTTATGTAAAAAAAGATTTTTGGCGGCACAAAGTCGGTTCGGCTTTGTTGCAACATGTACTCGATTTTGCGAAAGCCGAGGGCTATGAATGGCTCTGGCTGGTCGTCTGGGATCAAAATGACCGGGCGATCAGATTTTATAAACAATGGGGTTTTGAGCATTTCGGCTATGAAAAATTTCAATTTGGCGATGAAATTACAGACGACTGGGCGATGCGAAAAAAGATTATATGATGTAAGTAAATATTTTTTATTGCTTATTTTAACCTGAACAGGAGTTTAATTCAATAATTTGAATGAATCCAGGAACTTTTCAGAAGATAAATTCAGGCTGCGATTTTTGGTGGTAATGGTTTGCAAGGTGTAATAACGTTGCCCAATGATATAAGCTTTGGTTTTGATGATCGCTTTTCCATCGAGATAATCAATGCGCCAGATTTTGCCCGGATAATCTTTGTATTTCAGGTTGCGTTCATACATCAGGTTGCCATGCATCCTCTCCGTTGCCGCTGTAATGGTAGCATCAAAAAATTCCTTGATCAGCTCGGTAGAGTCGGAGTGTATTGAGCCGGGCGGGTAGTCGCAATAGCTCAGCATGTACATTACATTGTCGGCGTTTTGTTGCTCCGTTTGAAAAAAGAAAGTATGATAGGCAAGCACGCCGATCGGGGTCGCGATAGAATCCACTTTTTCTTTCATCTCCCCTGGAGTCAATATGCTGAACCGACCATCATAGGAATTGAATTCGCGCCAGTTTTTGCTTTCCGGTGCCAGGTCTATATTGATTTTAAAAGGTGTTGGAATCGTATCCGTCGCTGCGGTTGCGAAAGTATGAAAAAACAAAAGAAGTAATGAGAGATATTTATATTTCATAATAAAAATAACTAATTTTCAAGTATAGAATGGACAATTTATTGCAAAAGATCGTTTGAAAAACGAGAAGGTTGTATAAAAATTGGCGCGAAGCCATAAAAATTCGATATTGGGTCAAATGAGTGGATACGATTTCGAAAATCTCCAAGATTTTCGAAGTATAGAAGGCCAAACAACTGCTTTGACCCACTATCAAAAATTCTTCATCCGTGCAATTATATAAGGAAAGTTCGTTGACGAAGTCAAACCTTGGGCGTCTGATTGCTGCGCAACGCTACTGGAACAATGGTTGGTATCATCGGGAGGCGGTGTTTTCCCTCTGGGCGGAGGAGCTTGTCGCAATGCCTGATATGACTATGCTGGCAGTGTTTTTACAAAACCACCGTTTTGGTGCAAAAGAGGTCGAACATCTGGCGAGCCTCGGTTTGGCAGAACATTTTTTAAATGCGCTGCAGCGAATGTCGCCGGGTCTGACCTTGTACGCAGCCGCTCCGAATGCAGTTTTAACTGCCAGGCAGCCAATGATCGTTGTAAAAGCCTCCTACATAGAGGCGCAGGTACGCAGCATTCCCATTTTGTATTTTATGCAGAGTGCGACAGGGCTACCGCTTTGCTACGAGTGTATAGCAGCGCAGGATGAATCTGGAAATTGGCACGCCGATAGTACAAATCTGCCGTCAATTCTTAACTTTGAGGAATCAGACTGGTTGCAACCGATTTTTATCGGCGGAAAATATGCTGCTGATCTCCGATCCTAACACAGAAATCCAAATGTATGTATACATACGACCATCCTCGCCCGGCGCTTACCGTTGATTGCGTGATTTTTGGTCTGGACGAGAGTAACAAACTCAAAGTTCTGCTGATTCAGCGTGGACATGAGCCGTTCAGTGGTTTCTGGGCGCTACCCGGCGGTTTTGTGGACATGGAAGAGCCTCTGGAGCAAGCAGCGTTGCGCGAGTTGGAAGAAGAAACCGGCGTGAAAGACGTGTTTATTGAGCAATTATATACCTTTGGCGATCCGGGGCGGGATCCGAGGGGCAGAGTGGTGAGCGTCGCTTATTATGCATTGGTCAATCTGGCAGAGCATCCGGTCGCCCCGGCTTCGGATGCCAGGACTGCCAAATGGTATGAAGTGGATCAATTGCCTTTGCTAGCTTTCGATCATGCGCACATTCTGGGAGTTGCCGTCAATCGCCTGCGGGCGAAAGTGCGTTATCAACCTATTGGCTTTGAATTGTTGCCTGAACATTTTACGCTGACGCAGTTGCAAAATCTCTATGAAACCATTCTGGGCGTAAAAGAACCGCTCAACAAACGCAATTTTCGTACCCGAATTTTGCGAATGGGCGTGTTGAAAGAGGTTGGAAAACAGGAAGGCGTAGCGCATCGTCCAGCTAAGCTGTATTGTTTTGATAAGGAAAAATACACACAATTAGCGCGGGAGCGCTACGAAGACCTCATCAAACGCGGCGTTGATTTTGAAATATAATATTACAACATCACAATATCATGATCAGTATTATTATGGGATCCGACTCCGATTTGCCGGTGATGCGCCAGGCAGCGGATTTTTTGAAGAAAATGGACATACCGTTTGACTTGACTGTTGTTTCGGCGCATCGTACGCCGGAGCGGATGCTGGAATTTGCCAAAAATGCACACCAGCAGGGCATCAAGGTTATTATTGCCGGGGCGGGCGGCGCAGCGCATCTACCGGGGATGGTGGCCTCCTTGTCGCCTTTGCCGGTTATTGGCGTGCCGATCAAATCTTCCAACTCAATTGACGGTTGGGATTCCGTGTTGTCCATTTTGCAAATGCCCAATGGCGTGCCGGTAGCAACGGTGGCATTAAATGCTGCCCAAAATGCAGGCATATTGGCAGCACAAATTTTAGGCACGAGCGACCAGGCGCTTCAAAAACGATTGTTGGATTACAAGGGAAAAATGCGCGATGAAGTGTTCATGAAAGCGGAGAATATTGAAAAAATAGGTTATGAAGCTTATTTAGAAAATAAAAAGTGACCAGCAAACTTTCACCGGTCACTTTGTTTGATGATTTCCATTAGGAAAATCACACCCTATAATTCCTTTGAATTCAGAATGTAAATGTGCCGATAAGGAATTCCCAATGTCGTACATATGTAAACCTCTTCGTTGGTCAGGTTTCTGAACTGAATTTTTAGCAGCAGATCCGCCTGTTTGTGCTCTTCCGGGAGGTTGTCCGCGTAGTAAATACGATCATAACTTCCGGTAATATCGTGGATCAAAGTGCTATCGCTCAGAATTTGAACCAGATGAGTATCGCCACAATCAATCCCTTTTCCTAGCACTTGTGCTAGAAAATCATCATCTGCCAGCGTTTCATCTTCCTGGCATCCCATTCCTCCTATTAAAAGGAGTACCAAAAACAGTAGTAAAACCGTAGATTTCATTTCTTCGGATTTTGGTTACCCTAAATTGAACGTCGTCGTCAACAGTTTGTTGTACAAGAAAATCATTTTATGGACGATGTACCATGACTTTCTTAGTCACAACCTGATTGGCATAGGAGAACCTAAAGAAATACAAACCCGTTGGTTCTTGCGATAAATCAACTGATCGTGGATTTTCCACTGTCATAACTTGTCTGCCCTGAATATCGAATACCCGCAGCATATAGGTATCAATATTCGAAGCTTTGATGCCGATGGAGAACACGCCGATGCCAGGATTCGGAAACACGTTGAAATTATCGCTTTGCTGATCTGTTCGGACGATGTCGTCAAAAAGGATTGTAGTTTCCGGATCACTTGCTACCACAATGGAAGCTGGAGCTACGATATCGTCGCAATTGGTGCACATTTCGATATGCGCGGAAAATACGGCGCCGGCAGTGGTTTCAAAGCCTGGCGCCAATTCTACGTAATTATCAGCGTGATATTCAACGTCGGTGTCCGTTTCGATCAGATTGGTTGCGGTGATGTGATCGCTGGCGGTATATTCGATCTCCGTAAATTGTTCCAGTACCCAGTCAATTGTATAAGAAGCCGGGCAGGCGAGCATTACCGCACGGAAAGCATTAATCCGGCCATTTCCAAGCTCATCGCTCACGCCGCCAGTGTAAGTGTATCCTCCCACCTCTTCCGCCGAGCACATCAGAATGTCGAACACCTCCTGTTGGGTTAGTGTAGGATCAATGGACAGTACCAGCGCTGCCGTCGCCGCCACTTGAGGTGCAGCGGCACTGGTGCCCCCAAATCGTCCGGTGTAGGACTCGAAATTGGTGCCGGCGTTAGGAAGCTGTTCTCCGGATACTGGCAATGTTCCTCCATCCGTACCTGGGGCATCGTTATAACCGTCATTACCTGGGATGTCAATAGACCACACTTCCCAGGTTTCTCCGGCAATTTGAGAAGAATAGGCGCGGTGTGATGGCGCAACGATGTCAATTATTTGATTATTGGCAGTGGTAGGATCACTTGTCGGACTATAATTAGCCTGAAGGTCATCTCTATCAGATGCACCCACTGTGATAACACCATTTACATTGACATTAGAGGGGAAGGCCACTTCTCCATTGCCACCAGTATTATGTCTAGCAGTATTTGAGGCTGAAAAGGTGACAATAGAACCCAATCCTCCTCGCCCTAAGGTAGTCGCATCAGAAATTGCGTTCACGATATCCGGCGAGAAGTTTGGATCAGTAATCCCATCAAATCCCCAGCTATTGGAAATAATATCCGCACCGTTATTGTATGCCAACCTGATCGCATCTGCAAAATCTCCGTCAGAACTGCCACCCCAGCCAAATTGCATTCGAATGGGCATAATGTTGACGTTAGGTGCTATTCCGGATATACCTTCGTTATTATCCTGGGTTGCAGCGATTACTCCGGCGCAGGAATTACCATGATTTCCATCATCAGCAGGTTCCGGATCATCGGCAGTACCGCTACCAACCAAAGCGGCAAAATTGCTGCCAGGCAATCTGATTTGCCTCGTACCTGGCAAATCGGGGTGATTATTCGTCAGCCCTTCATCAATCACGGCTACGGTAATCGTATTGTTGCCACGTGTAATATCCCAGGCTTCAGGCGCGTCTATGTCCGCATCGGTGGTGCCTGTGTGACCATCGTTGATCGTTTGACCGGTATTGTGCAGATAGAATTGCCAGTCGAAGTAAGTATCATTGGGAATATAGCGGTGTAACTGTACGTTCGATTGAAAATTTGGATGCGAATAAATAGCCAGCCCCCTTTCATAGATGGTGTTTGCGTAAAGCAGTGAACTTGTACCGGCTGGTGGTTCCAGCAAGTACCTTCTATCGCGTTCCGAAAGTATGGTAGCATTGATTTGGCTTAGGTACGCTTCGATCTCGGCAGGCGTCACTTCCGGTTTGAATTTTACAATGACCTCGTTCCGAATGGCGATGCGCACATCGTCGGGCGTGAGGTATTCCGGGAAGGCACCTCTGACAGAAACATAATTCTGAATCGGCTCGACAATGTTGGGATCAATGACCCGCAAAGCATAATTATCCAATACCGAAATCAGATTGGGATACAGGTTTAACAATATGTTGCCCGTGTCTGTGTTGATGGGGCGATTAGTGAGAATAAGCGTCGCGCCAGTAGGTGTGAGCGCTACCTGCTCATCGAAGGCGTAGTAAAATTCTCCTTGCCCCAATAGGGCAAAAGAGGTTGATACGTATATTAAGAACAGCAATATATACTTTCTCATGGTAAAGAGATTTAATGA
>CAZQTF010000229.1:0-5856 GCA_964596135.1 uncultured Saprospiraceae bacterium
ATTTTTAATAAAAAAACAAGCCGCGTCATCTTTATGATGCGGTACTTTTTTCCCTAACCATATAAAATCCTGAAGCCATGACTATTCGAATCCATTCGCCCTATCAGCTCAGCGAGCAGTTTCAACACGAAATTGACGAAAAAATGGTCAACCTCCAGCGTTTTTTTGATCGGATCAAATCTGCAGAGGTGTACATCCAAGAAACGCAAGCGGAAAAAGCCAGAAAAAACAGCAAAGAAGTTGCACTAAAGGTTCACTTTATGCGGCGGGTGCTTTATGTTTCCGAACGCGCCAAAGACTTCGAACAGGCGTTTTTGAAGGCTGCCGACAAAATGCGGCAACAACTCAAAGCTTACGAACAGGAGATCAGGATCTTCTGATTTATTTTAATCGGACAATTGAAAAAATAGTTTGATTGGGCTTTTTGGTAATTGTTTTACCATCAAGGTTAATGCGGCTGTCCCTGCGATCTTCATCGTGAACAATCAGAAGCGTACGATTATCCAGCAGACAAAGCCCTTCGCCCTTGTAAGGAATTTCAAGCGGTTGGTTGTCCATATTTTTTACCAACACTGGTGATTCACCCTTGTGCAGGCGCTGTTCTGACAAGATCCAGAGATAGCAATACATATCTTTGTTTTTTTCATCACCTGTACCTTCGTAGGAAGTCAACACAAGCAGGCTATTGCTGGCAGCGTGCCAAAACATATCAGAAACTCCCAACGAACGACCATTGATTTCTGGTTTGAATTCGTATATTTTTTTGAAATTTGGAGCAGGCGCAATGCCGAAAGCAGTCTTTTCAAAAGAGGTTTCTAACAGCGTAAGACCGTAGGAAAAATCCTGATAACTTTTGCCAAATTCACGGATGCCAAAAACCAGGCGGTTTCGGGGTAAAATCGTCATTGCTTCAATCTTGAAGTAGGGGGGACCGTCGGGAAATGCCTCATTTTTTAACGCAGCCTGGATCGAAGAACGAAGCAGTTTAGAACTGGTCACATTACCTTCCTGAATAGGCAAAACATAGGCTATGTCTGAAAAATCCGGCTTACCCCAATTCACCAATGAATTGTAGCTGTCCCAATCAGGAGAAGACCGTATGCGATCAAACGCGGTGGAGGCGAAAGCCAAAGTGTCATTCGATTTAGCGAAAGTTTCTATTTTTTGCATCTCCCGAAAAGGCGTAGTAGTAATGTAAGTGAGCTTTTCTTTTGTAATTTGCTTTTCTTTCAAGACATCCACCGGAATGGTAAATACCGGCGACAATTGCTCACCGGGCACCGGCTTGTCTATTCCTAAAAGTATTTTATCACCCAACAGCAGTGCCGCCGACGTTTCACAATAGACCGGCAGCGTGCCATCATAGGTCAAACCTTCCTCAAAACAATCAATAATACCGGTATGTGTTACCCTGCCTTGTACTTCGGTGCGTTCACTGAAGTTGATAAATGTTGGAGCTGTACAGCTCAACACAAAAAACAGTATAAAGAAAGTTATTATTCTCATTATTCTAAAAATCTGTGGTTTATACATTTAAACACAGCGCCTAAATACAAATTATCATTTCCCGCTAAATGCCGCCTGTCTTTTTTCAATAAAAGCCGAAGCGCCTTCTCTAAAGTCTTCCGTGCCAGTGGTATTGCCAAATTCTTTTATTTCGCGGGCAAAGCCGTCCTGCTTTTCATCAAAATAAGCATTTACCGTTTCAATGATTTTGGCAATAGCGACCGGACCCTTTGTGGCTATCTTTTCGAGCAATTCTTTGGCTTTGGCTACTTCTTCGCCTGCCGAAACAACATGGTTTACCAACCCCAGCCGATACGCTTCTTCTGCGCTGATCATATCCCCTGTCATGAGCAATTCCATAGCTTTGGTTTTGCCGATATATTGCACCAGCCGCTGCGTGCCGCCGTAACCAGGAATGATACCCAGATTCACCTCTGGCTGACCAAATTTTGCCCGTTCGCCCGCCACGCGCAGATGGCAAGCCATTGCCAGTTCGCAGCCACCGCCCAGCGCAAAGCCATTCACCGCCGCGACCACCGGTTTCGGAAAACGCTCGATCAGGAAAAATGTGTCCTGCCCTCGTTGCGCCATTGCTGCGCCGCTTTGCGTATCCAGCGCCAGAAATTCCTTGATATCTGCCCCTGCAACAAAAGCCTTTTCCCCTGCGCCGGTGATGATGACACCCTTGATGTGCGTGCGTTTTGGCGCGTCCTCGCTAAAAAATTGCTGCAACTCCAGCATCGTTTGCGTATTCAAGGCGTTGAGCGCCTGAGAGCGATTGATGGTCAGCGTCAGAATGCCATTGTCTTCCTGGATGAGTAAATTTTCGTAAATCATGATTTGAGTTTAGAAAAATTTTAAATATAAAGAGGTGAGCATTGTTAATTGTCATCTGGCTTTTTACTATAAATCGCTCATAATCAATTTATTTTGAAAAAATAATGCATAACTTAGCATTGCCCAAATACTTAATCGCGAAAATGGGGCACCCTTTAGATATTATAAAGATGCAAAGCAACTCAAAGATAAAAAAATTGCCTGCCCAAAGCACATTTTCGACGGGCAACTTTCCAAAGAGTTATTTCGTGAAAAACGACCATTCCACGCCGCCGCGCAGCCAGCGTCCTGGCATAGCCACGAGGTTGGTTTCGGTATATTCGGTGTTGGTAATATTCGTCGCCTCCAGAAAAAGCTTATATTTTGGAGCATTCCAGTTCAATCGGGCATCTATCAGGCTGTAATCCGGCAAATTCACCCGATCGTTGTAGCGATATTGGGCACTCAGGAAGAGCTTACCGATTATTTTTGTTTCCACGCCGGCGATCAGTTGATGCCTCAGATTATCCAAAGCATATCGAGAAAACGAGAAGTCTTCGTTGAATGTCTGCGCGTCAATGTAAGTGTAGCCGAGGTTCAGGCGTTGCAGCCAGGTAGCACGTTGCAGCCAAAGCGGAAAAAAAATATCTACATTTGCATCCAATCCCTGCATATTTACTTTCCCAAAGTTTTGTGGCTGCCAGGGATCGCTCGCCGCTACCTTCGTCCAGTCAATTAATTCCTGCCCTTCGCGGCGAAAATAGCTCGCCTGCGCACGCCAACCCGCCAGAGTGTAAGAAAAACCTGCTTCGTACGAAAAGGCCGACTCCGGTTGCAAGTCAGGATTGCCAATATTGGCGCGGTCTTCGTAATACAAATCCGTGAATGTCGGCACGCGATAGGTATAGCCTGCATTCGCAAAAACTTTGGTCGTTTCGCTCAAACGATAGCCCAAATCAATGCCGGGCAGGAAATTGTCGCCAAAATCCGAAAAACGGTTGTACAAAACGCCGGGCGTGATGTCGAATCTGCCGTCCAGCAGCAAGAAACGATGCTCCAGAAAAGCGCTGAACACCGTGCGTTGACGGTCGCCGAGATTATTGCTTTGCAGTGTTGTATTGTTAAAATCCACGCCGATGCCAGTCAAGCCCAAAGCGCTGCGATAGCTGGCGTTCAACTCCATACCGGCTACGTTGCCAATGTGCATATTGCGGTAAATCGCAGGATTATTTCGCACGAAAATGTACAAATCCTGATTGCGACGCCAGTAGGCGCGGGGCGCAACTGTCCAGTTATTTTTTTTCAATTCATACCCCAGGCTGACTAAGCTGGTCTGGATTTCTTCGTATTGATCTTTAAAATCGGGGCTGGCGTAAAAACCGTTAGCGCCGAATTTCCGTCCGGTGAAGCCTGCCATCAATTGAATTCGCTGATTATCAGACAAATTCAACTGCGACTGATAAAAGGCATTGTTAATCTCGTAGTCGGTATTGTAACGGTAGCCGCTCGATGCATCGCGTGATAAGGAAACGTAATGCCAGGTATTGCCGACCGGCAGCGAACCAGAAATCTTGACTCCATATAAGCCGAAATCGCCGCCCTGCGCACGTGCTTTGACAAACTGCTCGTCGGGATTTTTGGTAATAATGTTGATGGCGCCGGCAAATGCATTTTGCCCAAAAATACGCGCTCCCGGACCTTTCAGCACTTCGATACGCTCTACATTTTCCAGGTCAATCGGCAAATTGAGACTGTGGTGCCCGGTCTGCGGATCGGTCATTTTTACCCCGTTGATCAGCACCAGTACCTGATCAAAAGTGCCACCGCGAATGCTTACATCTGCCTGCACGCCATGCGCGCCGCGCTGCCGAATGTCCACGCCCGACACATAACGCAGCACCTCCGCCACGCTGACTGAGGGCAGGTTTTCCAATTGCTCCCGCGTGAGCACGCTCACCGAACGCGAGTTTTGGTTGAATGGCAATTGTATGCGGTTTTCCTGGATAATCACCTCCGAAAAGGTGTAATTCAGACTATCAGATTCTTGTGCAAGTGCTTGGAAAACAATTGCCAAGAATGCAAATGGTAAGATTTTTTTCATGATGGTGTGTTCAATTTTGCATCGCAAAAATAAGAACGAAGTCGGAAGTGAAAAGCCCAGGTTCGGAAATATGGCTTTCTGTTGACGAAAGAAGGAGCGTTGTGCTCAGCCTTTTTCCGCCAGCAATTCGTCCAGCGACTTTTGTGTATTGCCCAATTTTTCTGGCACCAGCGACATGGCGTATTCGCTCAGGGCCGTGATGGACAAACTTGGATTGACCCCCAGATTGCAAGGAATAATCGAGCCATCCAACACATACATATTGGGATAATTAAAAACTCTAAAGTTTTCATCTACAGTTCCTTCGGCATCACTTTGCCCCATCGGACAGCCGCCAATGATGTGCGCTGTGGAAGACATATTGAATAAAATTTCGGTAGTCGCATTCATTGCCGTACCGTTGACTTTTTTTGCATAACGATGCATCACCTCCTGCCCCATAGGAATGTAAGCCGGCACTTTCTGGTAGCCGTCCGCCGAATTGTCAATTTTCAGACGACTTCCGAACAAACCTCGCCGCCAGATCATGCGCATCGAATTGTCTAAGGATTGCATTACCAGCAAAACAACACTGTTGTGCGGCAGATTGGTAGAAAAAATCATCCGCAGCAATTGCCGGGGATGCGTCAGGAAGTTGCCCAGCAGCTTCACCGTACGGACAAAAGGATTGCCTTCGCCGGTAGCCAGCGTGCCCAGGCGCAGCATTGCCCCCGATTTATCCGGAAATTTCACCAATTCGATGTGGGTGTGCTCATCAGCGTTGAACACCGAACTAATCGCCACGCCGTAGTTGAGTTTGCGATCAGCGTTCACCACGCCGCAGAGCGATTCGGAGTTGGTGCGCAGGTTTTCCCCCAGCGTATCCGAAAGTTTAGGAAGCGTTTGATAGCGGTATTTTTGTTCAAATAATAGCTTTAAGGTGCCCAGTACGCCGGCGCTGAATACCACGCCCCGCGCCCGGAATTGTTTTGCCGTGTCATTGCCGGTACTACTCACAGTGTGAATTGTGTAGATTTGCGCGATTTCGTCAAATGCTACCTTGGTTACCCGCGTTTCGGGCAAAACCTTGGCGCCGAATTGTTCCGCAAAATACAGGTAGTTTTTGTCCAGCGTATTTTTGGCGTTGTGGCGACAGCCAACCATGCAGCCCGCGCACTCCGTGCAACCGTGCCGCTTGGGTCCCAGTCCTTTAAAATAAGGATCCATTTCCTGGCGGGTATCGCCATAATAAACCCCCACTTCCACCCGCTGGAATGTATCGCTGCGCCCCATATCTGCCGCGACTTCGGCGAGCAGGCGGTCGTCTACGTAGTCGTTTTTAGCTGGCGTGCTGCCCAGCATAAAACGGGCTTTGGCATAAAACGGAGCCAGCGTTTCCCGCCAGTTTTTGAAATGCGCCCAGCGTGGATTGGTAAAAAACGTATCCGGTGGTG
>CAZQTF010000230.1:0-5838 GCA_964596135.1 uncultured Saprospiraceae bacterium
CCCAATTTACATTAAATTACCATCTTTGTGAAAATAAGCTTCAGATCATAGAACTTGTTAATACAAGTGAAAAAAACAATCTATGAAAACATTAACCATCTCGGTCTTTTTTGTTCTTGGTTTCACCATTGCTGGTTTTGCGCAGAACGCATATTACGATGCCAAAATGCTTTATGCTTTGGATATCAATACGTTGGATACACTGGACTTGTACAAAGACTTGCTGACGTTGCAAGCGGATAAGGAAGACTGGCGCAATGTGCGCAGTTTTGCTACAGATCCGTTGCGGTATATTTCCGAAGAAAAACCCAAATTTAATACACAGATAATCAATAAATTACAAAGCTTAAAGCAACAATATCGAATTGTCTTTGATCGGGGCAAGATTCAGTTCGAGCGCAAGTACGCCACGACATTGGATTTCGTGGCTACGCCTCAGGGACCACTCGAAGACGTTGCCACGAGCTTAGTGGACATTATTTTCGGGAGCGGGCTGGGTGCCAATCTTGGCACAGGTTTGATAGATGCTACGTCTTCGTTGTTGCTCAACCGCGCTGAATCAGAACTAACGCTGAGCTTTCTCACTCGCCTGAGAGAAGAATTTGAAAACCGTCCGTTTTTTATCTTCTCCGAAGATCGCCGAAGCGGGCAGGTCAAAATTGATACGTTTTATCTTCGTCACATATTTCCCAGCACGTACGCGCTGATTTCGGATTATGATCAGATCATTTCTATTAATTTTGGAAAATCGTTGCAAAATGCTTTTGAAGAAGATTTGAAGTCTTTTTACGGTAACGCTGAGAAGTATCTGGTGCCTGCACAACTGCGCGACGACATCGCCTATCAAGTTTTTAATTTAGTGCATACGTCTTTCACCGATTTGAGTAAAGGGCTACACCCTTCCGTGATTCTATCGTCGTTGGCAGAACAGTACGCGCTGCCCGAAAGCTATGCACCGCGCAACGCCGTGGATACGTTTAAGTGTGCCGTGCAATTGGTGGAGGGCGTTTCCCAAAGCTTGCAGGATATATCGCCAAGTCGCGTCTGGATTCGGGTGGATGATTTCAAAAAACTTAGTATCCGCGAACGCGAGTATTTTATTGCTTTGTTTTACCTCGAAAACCGCACCGTGCTAAGAAAACTGGGTATCACTGGCTCCCGCTTCCAATTGGGCGAGCGCTCCACCGATTTTATTCAGTTACAACAATTGATTTACCAAAATCTGGCTTTCCTGGAGCAGGTAGAAAATAAAATTGCCGACCTGCGCTTAATCAATGCTACCCGTTCCGACCGGATTCCGGGTTTAACCGAAACGCAGGCTTATACGGTTATAAATAATTCGGAACAAGACCGTCTGCGGGCATTTCAAGAGTACGCCTACATGTTTTCGGATATAGTGCAGCACATTGGAAGCTATGTGTGTTGGGCAAACCGCAACAGCTTCATTTGTAATAAAAATTTTCAGGAAAATTACCTGCCAACGGCAAGGGAATTGTTACAAATTCCTTTAGACGTAGAGTCGAAAGAATATGCAACGGCATTTTTGAAAACGCTGAAAGTAATCGAAACGCTGCATCGGAATAATCCGCTGTACCAAAGGCCGCAAGGATTTGTGCGTTATCTTTCGCTGGCAGCCGATGTCGTAGCCGCCGATTCTGCTGATCGCATCAAACAAATTCTTAATGAAGTGATTCTGCCGGTGGGCAGTTACCGCGTGAAGCGTTATTCCAGCAGCAGTATTTATGTAGGGGCATTGGTGGGTGCCAGCGCTGGTGCGGAATGGCTGGACAATCCCGGCGTTTCCGGTAAATGGGCAACGCACGTCAGCCCGTTCACGCCGATCGGTATTGACTTCAGTTGGGGCTCGCGCAGGCTGCTGAGAAACGCTGCTTACACCACGCGGGGTACTTCCAACAGCGTGTTTTTATCCATTCTCGATCTTGGAGCGGTCGCAAGCTATCGTTTTCAGATGGATGATACCAATGATCGCCTTACATCATCCAGTTTACCGACGATCAAGCTGGAGCAACTCATGTCGCCGGGGCTGTTTTACACGCATGGCTTTCGCAATTCGCCCATTGTGTGGGGCTTTGGCGCCCAAATGACGCCGCGACTGCGCGATATTATTGATGCGAAAGACATCACAGTTGATCGGGCGAATGCTTTCCGGTTTTCGATGTTCCTGGCAGTGGACCTGCCGTTGTTCACCATTTCTGCCAAAAACGACAAGTTGCCCAAGTATAATCCCCAAATCGCCCAGCGCGAGTTCGACCGGATGATACTGCAACGTGAGATCACTGACCTCAACCGCCAGATGTTTCGTTCTTCTTCGCCCGATGAACGCCGCCGGTTGGAAAACGAGATCAAACGCAAGGAAAAAAAGCTCAAAAAAGGATAAAGAAAAATAGATTGGCGATAAACGTTTTGGATGCGAGTTTCCGTTTTAAAGCGGGAATTCGCATTTTTATTTTTTGAATTTGTAACGAAAGGCGAGGAATCGCATTCTATACATAAATTTTACAAGTGAAATCTGAAAAAGAATGACTTACAGGTTGTCTGATTTTATATCTCACCACGCCAATCCAATTAAACACCTTATCATGATGCAACTATTAAAAATATGTTTTCTATTGTTTATCAATGTTTTATTTGCAATCCTGACGGTTAATGTTGGCTATAGCCAAAAAATTGACAAAGCTGCTGAAAAATTAGAAAAATACCGCCAGGAAAACTGGCCCCCCGAACGCAGTTATTCCCGCATTTCGCTGGGGTACGCCCTGCAGCAAAAATTCAGGCAGCACGCGCAGTACTGCGGATTTGAATTGCCAAAAGACAATCGCCGCGACTACGTGCCCAGCGACATCAGCAAATTCCTCGGCAAGCGCGACCTGCGCACCAAGGTGGAAACCGCCGACATTCGCGGTGGTGGGCTGATGTATTACATTTTTCATGAATCTGAATTGAGCCAGCCTTTCAATGTGGTGAATTATTCGCCCACGAAAATCATACAACTCAATGGCATCACCGATCAATATGCGCTGAATCCGGAGGAGAATTTTGACACCTACATTCTCACCAAAACCTGTGGCGGTTACCTGAAAGCAGCGTTGGATGCTGGCATTGAGCCGCCATACGCGGCGCTTCGGGCAGCGCTGGAAACCGACAGCCGGCGCGAATCTTCCATTCTGGCGTTGTCAGGTTCGTTTGTTTCACCGCTGAAACTAGCGCTGGATGCCAATGACGATGCCACTACCGAAGCCATGATGAAACTCTGGAAATTTTATGCCGAAAATCCCAAATATGTAAACCAGGCGTACTATCTGCGCGAGTTTGAGGGGGTTTTGATCCGGCATATCTCCTCCGCCGAAGAAAATCGCAAGATTGAAATGGAAGGTGGACTGGACTTGTCGGGCTTGTTGCCGGCACGCCTGAAAACCAGTTTTGGCGTAGGAGCCATTTCGCAAGGAGTTTTTTCTGGAACAGACTGGGAAACAATTATTTATGCCGATTATGAAGAGAAAGGAGCCACGCGTGCCCAGTTATTTTCCAAATTACCATCGCCTGAATTTATTCGTCGTTATTTTGAGAATGTGCGTCCGGCATTCCAGAAATCCAGGGATTTTCCGGTGATGACCGAAGGCGTGGAGCACAAACATTTTGTCATCGTGGAAGGCATTCCCGAAGGAATGTCGGTTAATTTCTGGGAAATCGAATCAGTAAAACCGGGCGTGTATGATGGTCTGCCGACCTTACAGGCGGAGTATTTCAATGATAGCAAGGAAGGCTCGTCGGGTTGTCGTTTTACCATTACGGGTAAACCTTTGCGCATTAATTTTGAAGGCTCGGAGGCTACGCGACCCAGTCGTTTGCCTTTGCAATACGTCATTCGCAGCAAAAATCCGGTGGGTGGCGAGTACATCCGTTTTTATGTAAACGAAGAAATACAGACCAGCGCGCATCCGATTGCTTCGATTGGGGCAGGAGAGTTTGATCTGACCAAAAAAGAAGATCGTAAGTTTGCTTTCCAGTGGCAATTTGAAGTGGACATTGAAGACAGTTATAATCCGGTAGATTTCGCGGAAACGCCTTACATTGGCAACCTGACTGTGCGCCGCAGCGATAAGAATATTAACGTTCGGCTCGCCGGCATTCAACACGATGTGCAGCGACGCAAATTCATCATCACGCTGGAAACCTTTGATACCTATGCGCTAGAAAAGATTGATGATGTCAACATGCAGGCGTACAATCTTTCGCTGGACATGTATCTTAAGAGTAAGATTTCCGGGAGCAACTCGGTGCGCCCATTGCGTGGCGTGCTGTATTTTCCAAGCATCAAGCCCGATTCGCCAAAGGAAGAACCGGTACTGCCGCAAAACGGGAACCAGTTGCAGCCCTTACCTGACATTCCGCCAGTGAAAGGAAACGGAAATTAAGGTAATGTGTTGAAAATTAGAAAATAGGAAAAGTAGATCAAAAATAAAGGTTCAAAAACACCTTTGCTCCTGAACCTTTATTTTTTTATGTTGCTGTAATGCTCTATGCCGTTAGAATGTTACTTCCACCTCTACGATTTTATCGCCGCGTTTTACTTTCACGGTGGTGGTGTCGCCAGCTTTGAATTTACTCAAGCCCTCCATGTAGCCGTAGATGTCTTTCACGGGGTACTCGCCCATTTGAAGGATGATGTCGCCTTTTTGCAGACCAGCTTTGGCGCCGGGGCGTCCGTCGAGTACACCATCAATGCGCATACCTTCGCCGTTGTGCACGTAATCGGGCATTACGCCGAGAGTCACTTTGAAATCCGCTGCGCGACGGTTCTGGTCTTCATCTTTGGTTTTGGTAAACGCCAGTTTGCCTTTGCCGTCGAGTACTTCGATCAGGGCGATGATATAATTGCTCACCTCGAGCAGCCCATCGTAGTTGATTTTATCGGAATCGTCGCCGGGCTTGTGGTAGTCTGCATGCTGACCGGTGAAGAAGTGCAGCACGGGTTTGTCTGCCAGGTAGAACGCGGTGTGATCGGATGGACCCACGCCCGATTCGGTGGTCACGATTTGAATACCGCCAACCTTAATTTTTTCCAGTGTTTCTTTCCAGAGCGGGGAACTGCCTACGCCATTGATTGACAGCACTTTGTCACTGTTCAGACGACCCACCATATCCATGTTGAGCATGTAATTGACATTGGCAAAATCAATAGTAGCGTTGTTGACAAAAAACTTCGAGCCGACCAGCCCCAGCTCTTCGCCGGAGAATGCCATGAATAAATAGTTGTTGTTCTTTGCCTTGCCAGAGGCTTTGAGATAGCCGGCAATGTGCAGCATTGCCGCGACGCCGCTGGCGTTGTCATCCGCGCCATTGTGAATGGAATGGTCATTAGCGGCAAGCGAACTGAAATCGCCGTGCCCCAGGTGATCGTAGTGCGCGCCAATTATGATAGTTGTACTTGCACCATTGTCAAGATAGCCAAGTACATTTTTGCCAGTGCGATCCTCGCCGCCGTTGATAGCATGTGGATTCGGATTATATTTAAAATCAAAACTCTGATACCAGGTTCCGTTGCTGCCCGCAGGTTTCAAGCCAAGATCTTCGAAGCGCGAAGTGATGTATTGTGCTGCCATTTTTTCGCCTTCAGTGCCGGTTTCGCGTCCATCCAGCAGGTCAGAAGCCAGGTACACCACGTCCACGCGGAGGTCTTGCAACGCTTCGGGTTTACTTTTTTGTGCAAACAGCACATTCGCAACTAAAACAAACAGTATAAAGAAAGAAAGTTGATGGCGATTCATTGTGGTTAAATTGTTGATTATTAATTTCTTTTCCGGTACAAAGTTCGCA
>CAZQTF010000231.1:0-5828 GCA_964596135.1 uncultured Saprospiraceae bacterium
TGACCAAGCGCGTGGTGCAGAGTGGTCCGGCAAAAGGGCAGGAAGCCGAAACCTATATGAGCGATTATCAGGAGGTGAACGGACTGATATTCCCCTTCTTTATCGAATCGAAAGTGAATGGGCAATCGGTTCAGAAAATTACCATCAAATCAATCGAATTGAACCCGGCGGTAGAGGATAGCTTTTTTGCCTACCCCAAGAAATAATCACTCGTATTGATCAAATTTCAGGCGACAGAACAACTCCAATGCGTGGTTCTGTCGCCTTATTTGCATGGAGCATGCAATCCGTTAACCGACTTTAGCAAAAAGAAAAAACACCATGAAAAAGACCTTACTTCTGCTGCTTGGGGCAGCAATTTCTATACTTACGGTACAAGCGCAGTCCGGCTCGGCATTGTTTGGTGCGCTGCGAGCGCGGCAGATCGGCCCGGCGGCGATGAGCGGTCGCGTGAGTACCATTGCGGTAGTACCCGACAAACCGGAGATCGTTTACATCGGCTCGGCAGGCGGCGGCGTCTGGAAATCCATCAGCGGTGGCGTCACGTTTCGCCCGATTTTCGACGATTTTACCATGTCTATCGGCAAAATTGCCATTGACCCACAAAACGCCGATATCGTGTGGGTCGGCACAGGCGAGCCCTGGGTGCGCAATAGCGTATCTGTAGGCGATGGCATTTACAAAACAACCAACGGCGGTACCAACTGGCAGCACATGGGTTTAAAAAACACTGAACGTATCGGCGACATCGTTGTACATCCTACCAATTCAGACGTGGTGTACGTTGCAGCGATGGGGCATTTGTGGAATGCAAATGAAGAACGGGGCGTTTTCAAAACCAACGACGGCGGTAAGACCTGGTCCAGGATTTTGTATGTGGATGAAAATACCGGCGCCACCGATCTGGCAATAGATCCCGAAAATCCCGACATCATCTACGCAGCAATGTGGAGCTTCCGGCGCTTGCCCTGGACGTTCGACTCCGGCTTCACCGGCGGTAGTGGCTTGTGCAAAACGACCGATGGCGGCGCCACCTGGCACAAAGTACAAGGCAAAGGTTTGCCCGAAGAAAAACTGGGGCGTCTGGCTGTAGCCATTGCACCTTCCAACCGCAATGTCATTTACCTCACGGTAGAATGCGAAAATAAAGATACAAAGGGCTTGTACCTTTCCACCGATGCCGGCGAATCCTGGAAAAAGGCGAGCAATGATTTTAATACGACGGTGCGCCCGTTCTACTTCAGCAGCCTGACCGTAGATCCGAAAAACGATAGCATCGTAGCCAAATGCGGCTTGAATGGAATCATCAGCGAAGATCGCGGCGAGCGCTTCCGGGCAATGGATGGCACGGTGCATTCCGATTTTCATGATATCTGGATTGATCCCAACAACGGTAAGCACATTCTTGTGGCAACTGATGGCGGCGTGTATGAATCCTTTGATCGGGGTTACACCTTTCACATGTTTATGAATCTTCCGTTGTCCCAATTCTACCACGTGAGCGTGGATAATGCTGTGCCATACAATGTTTACGGCGGGTTGCAGGATAATGGCTCCTGGTATTCGCCTTCGCAAAAAGCCGGTGGCATTACCAATTCTGATTGGAAATCAACCTTCGGTGGCGATGGTTTCTGGTCGTTCCGCCATCCGACCAACGAAGATGTTGTTTTCAGCGAATATCAGGGTGGGAATTTGGTACGTTACCACAAATCCACCGGCGTCGCTAAGGAGATTCGACCTTTTGCCAAAAAAGACGAAAGCAAGTACCGTTTCAACTGGAACGCGCCAATCCAGATGAGTCCGAACAACCCCAACCGTATGTATTTTGGCTCGCAATATCTGTTCATGTCAGAGGATATGGGCGATTCCTGGGTGCGCATTTCGCCCGACCTGACCACGAATGACCCTGAGAAGCTAAAGCAGAAAGAATCCGGCGGTTTGACGATTGACAATTCTTCCGCTGAGAATCATTGTACGATTTACCACATTGCTGAGTCGCCGAAAAACGGCAACATCATCTGGGTGGGCACCGATGATGGCAACTTGCAGGTTACTGCCGATGGCGGTACAACCTGGACCAACGTGGCTGCCAATGTGCCTGGCTTGCCCAAGAATACCTGGGTGAGCTTCATTGAGCCGGGGCATTTTGATGCCAATACCGCTTACGTCACGTTCGACGGTCACCGTACTGGCGATATGAATACTTATGCATACAAAACTACCGACCTCGGCAAAACCTGGATCAGCATCACCAAAAACAACATCGAAGGGCACGCTTTCAGCGTACGCGAAGACTTAGTAAATCCTGATCTGCTCTTCCTCGGTACAGAGTTTGGGCTTTGGATTTCGGTGGATGGCGGCGCCAACTGGGAGCGTTTCACCAACAATATGCCTCGCGTAGCCGTACACGACATGGTTATCCACCCGCGCGATCATGCACTGGTGATGGCTACTCACGGGCGCGGCGTGATCATCCTGGATGATATCACACCTTTGCGGCAGTTTTCAAAAGAAATTGCCGGCAAACCTTTGCACTTTTTTATCACCCAACCCACTACGCTCCGCGATCCTGGCGCGGGCGGCGGCTGGTTTGGCGGATCGGGGAATTTTGTTGGTCCCAACCCAAGTTCTTCTGCGCAAATCGTGTACTACATGAGCAAGCGCCACACGTTCGGCAAGATGTACGTGGAAGTCTGGAAAGACGGCAAACTCTTGAAAACACTGCCCGCAGGCAAGAGTGCAGGAATCAATATTGTGGAAATGCCAACAGCGATGGAAAAACCAAAGGCTGCCCCCACCAACAATCGCATGGCGTTGTTTGGTACGCTGTTTGGACCCAATCTCCCCGCCGGCACCTACGACGTAAAGATTATTAAAGGCAAGGACGAATACACGACCACCTTCACGTTGCAAAACGATCCGAAAGCGCCTTATTCTACGGCTGATCGGGCGCTGCAGCGCGAATATACCATGAAATTGTACGATATGACCGAGCAACTGGCATACATCTACGATGTGTACAACAGCATTGAAAAACAGGCAAAAGCAATCGGCGAAGTGAAATCCAAAAAGCTCAAGAAATCGTTGGAGCAGTTGACCTCGACGATCGAGACGCGCAGGAAATCACTGGTAGCCCTGGAAGGCGATGGATATGTGAATGAAGGCGAAGAACTTGCCGAACGCATTTCCGATACGTACCGCCAAATCAGCAGCTATCCGGGGCGCCCCTCGCAGTCGCAGATAGATCGCACGGATTTGTTAGCCAAGGACTTAGCAGAGGCGCAACGCCAGTTTGATGGATTGCTCAATCAGGACATAGTTGCACTCAACAAAGAGTTGGAGAAAGCCAAACTGACAACGATTACGTATGATACATTCCAGCAGTTTAAGGAAAGAGATCCGAACGCCGGCAGTGCGAGTAGCGATAGCCAGCAATGGTATCAGCATTTGATTCGTACGCCTTTCGGGCAAATGGGCTGGAGGGCATTTTAGGAAGATTTTGGCAAAAGCAAAGTGGAGTGTGGGCATTGCCTGCGCTCCTCTTTTATCAAGAAAAAAGGGGGACAATACGTCCCCACTTTAGTTTTTTTAAAATTGAAAATCAGTGCTTTAGGCAAGATGCGCACGCGTCATCCACGCCATTTTTTCATGGGCTTCCATGAGTCCTACCAGCAAATCATTGGTACCAGCATCGTTATGTTCGTTGGCAATGACCTCTGCATCGTGGCGCAGGATTTGGATAATCGCTTCCTGATCTAGCAAGAGGTTTTCCAGCATTTTCTGCGCATCGCCGTTCAGGTGCGTCGTTTCTTCCAGACGAGCCAGTTTTCTGAAGTCATCCATCGAGCCGGGCGCGAAGAAACCCAGACTGCGAATACGTTCAGCGATTTCGTCAATGAAACCGGCAACTTCGGTGTACTGTGCTTCAAATAATTCGTGTAATGGTTTGAAATGAACGCCCATGACATTCCAGTGGTAATTTCTCAGCTTGATGTACAGCACGTGCTCATCTGCGAGCAATGCGCCCAACATTTCAGCCACCGCCTGACGATCAGCCTGTTCAATACCAATGTTTACCATTGATTTTTCCTGTAAGATTACATCTGTTTTTATCATTTTGTGACAATTTTATTTAAAAAATAAAATAGGATTAATAATAGTATTGATTTAAAATGGATGATTGCACATAGACCACATTACAAATCTATTAATCACATTTACTTATTTAAAACGATTTAATTCGACAGATAGTTTAATCATTTGCACTCTAAACTCCATTTAAAGCCGAGATAAAATTCCCGCCCGTGAATCGGCGAGAAAGTATAAGCTGTATCGAAATACCGGCTGAAACCGGGAGGCGTAGTCGGATCGTTAAAACCCACCAGCGGCGATATTTCCTGCCGGTAGTTAAATAGATTCTGGATGCCGAAGTACAAATTCAATTGCGGTGAAAAATCCTTGCTGATCTGAAGGTTTTGAAATGCAAAAGGTTCGGAGCGCGTAGAGCGCGGCTGCGGCAACGGATTGCCCTGTGCGTCCAGGTCGAATACCTCCGGCAATGCCATCGGTCCGGTGATACGGAAAGTGTAAGCCAGCACGATGCCCGGCTTTTTCCAGCGATAATTGGCCGCCAGCACCCCGCTCCACTCCGGCGCGTATTCCACGTTGGCAACTTGTATTTCGCCAGATCCGCCCGGCTCGGTTTGTGTCACACGCTGCACGTTGAAGCCAGCATTGAAACTCAGCGGAAAAGCGAATTCCTGTGTCATATTCACGCCTAAACCCATCGTTTCAGCGTGCCCGTCGGTATTAGCATAAATAATTTTACCCGGTGTATCATAATCGGGTATGATTTTATTAGTGAAATAAGTGTAATAAGCTTCCAGGTCAATTGAACCCTGGCTATTGCCAAGTACAAAAACATGATTGATATTTAGCGAACCATTGTAAGAACGCTCCGGGCGTAGTTCCTCCAAAATCTCCACACTGCGTTGTCCGGTAACAAAAGCATGGTCTTCGGTGAATAAGTTTACCACCCGAAAGCCCGTACCAAAATTGGCGCGGAAGGTTGTCCAGGTGCCGGGTTTGTATTTTATATTCAAGCGCGGCGAAAAGATCAAGCCATGTGACGAGTAATGATCGAGCCGGGCGCCGCCGAGAAAAGTCATGTTTTTATTTACTTCCCATTCATCTTGTGCAAAAAAACCGGGAATAAACTGGTAATCAGGCGATTCCGTAGCGACGGTATTGTCGTCGTAAGTTTGGTAACGATTCGTCATTCCCAGCAGCAGTGAGTGCTTTCTGAGTTTTTTACCCCAGATCAAATTGGCAAACGCAATATTTTGAGTTGCTTCATAATAATCAGCGCCATAATAACTATCCTGCACATGATGGCTGAAAGAATAGTCTATTTTCAAATCGGCGGGCAACTCGTACGTTCCGAATAGCTCAACGCGATGGGTGTAAATGCTTTCGCCATAAATTTCATCACTGCCTCTTAGCTCTCGGTAATTGCGGTTTTTTAAAAATTCTTCCACGCCGTTGCGTCGGTCTTCGTAAAAATATTTTCCGCTGATCGTGAATTGTTTACCGTTTTTTCGGGTAATATTCCATTTAGTAAAAAAGGAGTAACGATCCAGATTTATCATGTCACCAAAACCATCTTCGTTAAAATCATCAAAATCATTAATGTAAGCATAATTCAGCCCAACGAAGCCCTTCGATTTGCCGAGGGCAGGCGCAGCAGCGATATTGCCAAAAGATTCCAGATGCGAGGTGCCCATGATATCCACCGACAGCAAAGGCTGTTCTGCCGGGTCTTTGGTGAT
>CAZQTF010000232.1:0-5732 GCA_964596135.1 uncultured Saprospiraceae bacterium
CTACGGCGCATTCCTTGGCAAAACCCTCTACGTGTGCGGCTTCCCGGCTCATAAAACTTTTCGGGATGAAGAGCGGAAAATAAGCATTGACGTGCCCGGTTTCCTTAAACATCCGATCCAACTGATCGCGCATGTTTTCCCACAAGGCAAAGCCATTCGGGCGAATGACCATGCAGCCCCGCACCGGCGAGTTGTCGGCCAGTTCGGCTTTTTTTACAATATCAATGTACCACTGCGAATAATCTTCGCTTCTGCTCGTGATTTCCTTAGCCATATCTGATAGATGATTTGCAATTTTTTTTGGGTAGAAAAATGTTACTTTTCAATACAATCTACCGTCTTAACAATTGTTAAAGTTCATTTTTCAACGATTTTAACAGGTGAAAAATCAAATTTAAAAGACCTTTAACAGAAAAATCGGCACAAAAGTAATAAATTAGGTGTTGCAAGCAGTAAGAGAGTTATGGTAATTACGACAAAAATTTCAAATATGAAAAATTATAAACTTCTGACATTGCTTCTGTTATTCGTCATTGGTAACGGGGCGATGTATGCTCAGACTTATGACGATCTCTACTACGACCCCGACAAAGACCAAGGCTTTTTCTATGGATATGAGCCGGAAAGCAAATCATACAAAGACAAGAGCTATGCCTCGGATGACCGTTATTACGAGGATGAATACGACGAGGACGAGTATGACTACTATGATGACTACGACTATTACTACACTTCGCGCCTTCGGCGCTTTTATCGCCCCTATTATGGCTTTGGCTTTTATGATCCGGTTTACATAGACATGTCCTATTATGACCCTTTTTATAGCCCGGCTGCAACGGTGCTCATTTATGATGACATTTTTGCGTTCAACAGTTGGTATCGCTGGAACAGATGGAATCGTTGGAACAGATGGAATAGCTGGGGACCATCATTGGGTTGGAATACCTGGAATGGCGTCAATATCAACATTAATATTGGCAATGGCTGGGGCTGGAGTGCCTGGGATCCTTGGTGGGGCTGGAATTCTTGGAATCGCTGGAACGCCTGGGGACCTTCGTGGGGCTGGAATAGCTGGGGGTACAACAGATTTGGCGGCGGCTTCTATTGCCCGCCAACGTGGGGCAACGGCTATGTTTACAATACTGTCAACGAAATTCGCAGTAATACTTACTATGGACCTCGTATGAGCGGTACGACCAAGACACCTCAGCTTAACGGCAGAGATATTCGCCGGGAAACACCGAAGGATGTGACCAATTCGTACCCAAGAAATACAACTGATGCTACAACCCTGCCCAACAATGGCAAAATTCAGTCGAATAATGCCACAGATCCGGTGCAGGAAGTAGTAACGGGGCGTGAAAAAGCGCATAGCGAACGCATCCGAATCTTCAATGAGAATGAGACCAAAGATTATGGACGCACTATTGATAATGTGAGAAATGGACGTAGCGAAGCCTGGAACCGCACCGAGCAAAGCCGGGAAAACCTCAATAATAATACCCGTATCAACCGAACCGATCCGAACCGTTCGACCGAGACTCGTAATTACGACAATAATCGCCGTACCCGCACTAACGACTCTTACGAAGCGCCAAGAACGCGCTCTTATGAACCGAGCCGTCGAAGCAGTTCTTCCGGAAACAGCAATAACAGCAATATTCGCCGGAACACCGACAGCAATCGTTCTTCTTCGCCAAGCTGGAATAACTCCAGAAGCAATTCATCGTCAGGAAGTCGTATAGGCAGCAGCTCAAGTTCTTCTTCACGTAGCAGCGGCGGTCATACTCGTTCGAGTGGCAGCAGCTCCGGCTCTTCCCGTAGGGGCGGAAACAACTAAGTAAGCAACAACCGTTTTGATTTTGAATATTTTACAAAGTGGGTGGACACCGAAAACCTGTCTCCACCCACTTTTTTTTAAAAAACTAAGAAACCCTCGTTGATCCATAAAAAAAACAACCAATGAGCAATCGCATTATTTATACGACTTTATTGATGATGAGTTTTTTTTCACTTACTGCCCAAAATTCCACAGATGCGCTTCGCTACTCGATGCTTGACTTCGGAGGTACGGCGCGCGCAGTGGGTACGGGTAGTGCCTTGGGCGCTCTGGGGGCTGATTTTTCGGTGATGAGCATTAATCCCGCCGGCTTAGCTTGGTATCGGCGCGCGGAATTTATTTTTACACCAGGGGTCGCTGCCTCAAGTGTGCAATCACAGCTTGTAAATGCTGAGGACAATCGCTTTACAGAAGATAATCGCGCTGTATTCAATCTTTCCAGTTTGGGTACGGTGATTGCTTCGCGCCCGAGTAGCAATGAGTGGACGACCTTCAATTTTGGCATTGGCTTCAATCGCATCGCCGACTTCAATCAGCGCGTTTATTTTCGTGGGGCTTCAAAAGGCTCAATCATAGATCGGTTTCTGGAAATTGCCAATAGTGACGCGGGGCTTAGTGATTTTGAGTCGAATCTTGCCTACAACGCAGAAGCAATCTATGACCTTAATGACGATGGATTTTATGAATCTGACTTTGAATTAGAACCGAATGCTATCATTGACCGGGAACAAACCATTATCAGTAAAGGTTCCATCAGCGAAATGGGGATGTCATTGGCAGGAAATTATAAAGACCGCGTGCTTTTAGGTATAACCCTCGGCGTACCTTTCGTGAGTTTTACGGAAGAAAAAACGTACCTAGAAATTGACAACGGCGACGAAGTCCCATTTTTCGATAACCTTCAATATCGCGAGAATTTGACCACTACCGGCATTGGCGTCAATGCCAAGTTGGGCATTATTTTGCGTCCTCACCAGGCGGTGCGCCTCGGCGCAGCCGTGCATACGCCCACAGCGTACAGCCTCGAAGACAACTACAAATCGGCGCTCACATACAATTACACAGATGGCGATGCCTTTACCGGCAGAGATTCAACGGATGGCTTGTTTGAATACAAACTCCGCACCCCATGGCGATTTATTGGTAGTGCCGGCATCGTTATTGGTAAGTACGGTTTTCTTTCCGGGGAGGTAGAATGGATAGATTATGGCAAAAATCGCTTCAATTTTGATTCTTTTACCTCGGAAGAACGTATTGCCAATGACAGCATCAGCAGCATTCTGACCAATGCCATGAATGTTCGGCTGGGCGGCGAGCTTGCGTACGATATTTTCCGATTCCGGGCGGGTTTTGGGTTGCATTACTCCCCTTACACTGATGACGATACCATTAACAACTCCTTTAGCGCTGGCTTTGGCATCCGTGAGCAGAATTTCTTTATAGACTTTGCCTATCGCCGCCGGACTTTTGAAGAGGGTTATATTCCTTATCTGACTTCCCAGTCGCCAGAGCAACTGGTCAATAATGAAACCAATAATGATCAGTTTCTGCTGACGCTTGGTTTTAAGTTTTAAGCAGCTACTTCACTTGCAGGCTGGCGTTTTCTTATAAAAGGAAACGCCGGTTTTTTTGGGAAAAGTGAGAATCAAAAGCACAGGAAATGTTTTTTCTGAGTGGGGACAAGATTATTACATCTTCATTAAGATGATAAATACTTGGTTAACAACACATACACAAGCCCCAGCAAGGCAAACAGCCCCAGCGTTGCGGAAAATACTAAAAAGTCTCTACTTATATTATCTCTTTGTAGATAAGAAATCAACCACATCCCCCATATTGCGGCATTGGAGTAAAGCATTAATTTAAGGTCTTTCCCATTTTTATTGGCTGAAACAGTTGCCACTGTATTCGAAGCTGTATTTTGGTCAGGTCTAATTTTAATTGACTTAAGGAGTTCCAGAATACTGTAGTTTATTTCATTCATTTCGGAAGATTCTGTCTTCAGACCAATTAATATATCATTTTGCAATTTGTGAAAACGGTTTGAGATTAAGATTGCATTAAGATATTCCGGAGATGAGCTGTCATTTTCTAACGAATGAACTAGTAGATCTACCGCTTCATTCGTTTGCCCCTCTTTGATAAATTCGATGATCCTGTTTTTGATTTCAATGCTTATCATACATTGTATAATTTATTATTTTCAAAGTTAATATAATCCTGATATTCCAAAAAGAAATTATTCGAACGATTTTTCGCTCTGCGTTGTTGACAATCAGGCAAATGAGCAGCCTTTTTTGTAATTTTGCAATCCGATTGGAAAAAGTCTGAATAAAAATTATGTTTCCGAAATACGATGTGATAGTTGTGGGCGCCGGTCATGCCGGTTGTGAGGCGGCGGTGGCTGCGGCAAATCTGGGGTCCCGGGTCTTGCTGGCCACAATGAACATGCAGACCATCGCGCAGATGTCGTGCAACCCGGCTATGGGTGGTGTGGCCAAGGGACAGATCGTGCGTGAAATTGACGCTTTGGGCGGCTATTCGGGCATTGTAACCGATCATACGATGGTGCAATTTCGTATGCTGAACCGCTCGAAAGGCCCGGCAATGTGGAGTCCGCGCGCGCAGAGCGATCGGGCACAGTTTGCCCATAAGTGGCGCATGATGCTGGAAGCCCATCCGAATATCGATTTCTGGCAAGAGATGGTCACCGGTATAACGGTTAAAGGTGGACGGGTTACCGGTGTAAGAACTAGCATGGGCTTGGAAATTGAGGGTAAATCGGTGGTTTTGACCAACGGCACGTTTTTGAATGGCATTATTCATATTGGCGAAAAACAATTTGGCGGTGGACGTGCCGGCGAGAAAGCAGCGAAAGGTATCACCGAGCAGTTGATCGAACTGGGTTTTGAATCGGGGCGCATGAAAACGGGCACGCCTCCGCGCGTGGATGGCCGCTCGCTCGATTACAGCCGCATGGAAGTGCAGCCTGGCGATGAAAACCCAAGCAAATTCTCTTATACCGATACGCCGGAGTTGAAGGAGCAAATGCCTTGCCATATTACTTATACCAACGACGAAGTGCATGAGCTGCTGAAAACAGGCTTTGATCGCTCGCCGATGTTCAACGGGCGGATCCAGGGCCTGGGGCCGCGCTATTGCCCTTCGATCGAAGATAAAATCAACCGCTTTGCGGATAAAGACCGGCACCAGTTATTTGTAGAACCCGAAGGCCGGGATACCATTGAAATCTATGTCAACGGTTTTTCAACTTCCTTGCCGGAAGATGTGCAGTACAAGGCTTTGTGCCAGGTACCGGGCTTTGAAAATGTGAAAATGTTCCGGCCTGGATATGCGATCGAATACGACTTTTTCCCGCCGACACAATTGGGTTTGACTCTGGAAACGAAGTTGGTGAAAAACCTTTTCTTCGCGGGTCAGATCAATGGTACTACGGGTTATGAAGAAGCCGCCTGCCAGGGTATGATCGCCGGGATCAATGCGCATCAAAGCATCAATGAGCTGGAACCCTTTATTCTCAAGCGTTCGGAAGCTTATATTGGCGTGTTGATTGACGATTTGGTCAATAAAGGAACCAAAGAACCGTACCGGATGTTTACCTCGCGTGCGGAGTATCGTATTCTATTGCGACAAGACAACGCGGATATTCGCCTCACGCCATTGGCGCAAAAGCTTGGTATCAAAGGCGCTGATGAGCGTATGGATCGAGTGAATGCTAAGATCGAAGCAGCTCAAGCGATTGCGAAATTTTTTGAAGAAACCAGCGTCGCGCCCGAAGCGATCAACGGATTTTTGGAAAGTAAAGATAGTGCCCCAATTCGGCAGAAGGTGAAACTGCAAGGGGTTTTGCTACGTCCGAATATTGAAATGG
>CAZQTF010000233.1:0-5674 GCA_964596135.1 uncultured Saprospiraceae bacterium
TGATGGCACGCACCTGTACGAACACGCCGACCCACGCAAAGGCTTCCACCCCGACTGGAAAAGTTATATTTTTAACTACGACCGCCACGAAGTTCGCAGCTTTCTGATTTCCAATGCTTTATTCTGGATGGGCGCTTATCATGCCGATGGTTTGCGTGTAGATGCAGTGGCTTCGATGCTGTATCTTGACTATTCGCGTAAAGCGGGCGAATGGATTCCTAACATCTACGGCGGCAATGAAAATCTGGAAGCAATTACTTTCCTGAAAGAATTTAACGAAACGGTGTACCGCGAGTATCCCGATGCGATGACCATTGCGGAGGAATCAACCGCGTGGTCGGGTGTGTCACGCCCGGTGTACACCGGCGGTTTAGGCTTCGGGCAAAAATGGATGATGGGCTGGATGCACGATACGCTCAATTATTTCAAAAATGATCCGGTGTATCGCCGTTATCATCATAATCAAATCACTTTCAGTATCATTTACGCATTTAGCGAAAACTTCATGCTACCGCTCTCTCATGATGAAGTGGTATACGGTAAAGGGTCGCTTATTCAGCGGATGCCCGGCGACGAATGGCAGCGCTTCGCCAATCTTCGTTTGTTGTTCGGTTACATGTTTACCCATCCTGGTACAAAGTTGCTTTTTATGGGGGGCGAATTCGCGCAAACCAGCGAGTGGAACATCGAAACCGGCTTGGAATGGTGGCTTACACAATTTGAATATCATAAAGGCATGCAGGCTTGGATTAAAAAACTAAACGAATATTATAAATCAGCGCCGGCATTATATCGCAAACAATTCTCCCCTGAAGGCTTCGAATGGATTGACCTGCAGGATTACCAAAACAGCGTGTTGGTCTATCTGCGCAAAGGCGACGAAGGCGATAACCCTGTAGTGATCGTTTGTAATTTCACACCGGTGGTACGCGAAAATTACAAAGTAGGACTGCCCAGCGGTGGTACCTGGCGCGAAGTGTTGAACAGCGATAGAAAAGAGTATGGTGGGTCTGGTTTCCACGTCAACGACGAATGTATTTCCACGAATGAACCCTGGCATGGACGGGAGCACTACGCTACAATAGCGCTACCCCCTCTGGCAATTGTAGTCCTGGAAAAACAAACCGAATCCGGCAAAAAACGCACCGCATCTAACAAAACAGAAGCTGTAGCAACGGAAGCAAAGTCAAAGAAAACCGGTGGTCGTAAGAAGAAAGAATAGCCGTCCGAACGCGATTTTCTTTTTATTCAGCATTTAATACTACAAAATATTTCGTTATTGAATAAATACATGATAACAAAAAAATGTGAGTAAATTACCATTGGTACGTAATACCAACGGGTGTATGGCGAGCCGCCGTTTATCAACAGCAGCATCCTGCATGCACCGCGAGGCAGGAGTGAAAAACAGCAAATTTTCACTTACTTCATTTAATCAAGTAGCATAAAAACATGTTTTTCGCTATTGCCCGTTTAAGCCCCAATCGTACTCGAGATACTCAATTTGAGTATCTTTGCTAATCTTTGTTGTAGAATATTGATTCACAAAATCTCGCACCGAATCAAAATCCATGCTATACCAGTTAAAAATTTTGGAAAGCTGTGCCTTTTCAGGAGTAATCATATTTTTACTGGCGTCGTTTAAAAATTCGCGGGCGGCTTCTTCCAATTGCCTATCGAGATCATCAGCTGTGTATGCACGATTTTGCAGTTTGGGGCAGGAAATTGAAGCACAATTAATCGCCATGTGAATGCGGGGGTCTTTAAATATGGGGCGTAATATTCCGTGTTCGATATTATTCAAATCATAAGTCGCACCTTCAATTTTTATAAACTTCACATCCCAAACCGTATTTACAAATGGAATACCATTTTTAATTTCTTTGATACTCGCTGTCGGGTAATGATCTATAATCAACTTAACCGTGAAGGCATTGTAAGCATTGATCCAGTACGCCATGCGTTCATCGCGGCTCCAGTTTTTCTCATTCGGATGGTTCCGACTTAACAGATCAAGATATTTATTCAATTTTATGCTATCTTGAATAAATTCTTTATAATTAACCAAGCCCTCATCACTGACGTGCTCGCGCAAAAGGCTGTCCCACAATTCATGTGTAACCGGACGCGAATCCGACGGATAATCTTTAATTTTACAATTTTGTACTACCACAACAAATATAATGGCTAATAATAATTTTGAAGCATTCATAAAATTCTGATTTTATTGCAAATTACGAGTCTAACAGCATTTTAAACTGGAAGAATTACGACATTTTATGTGATTTTTACTTATTTTTGAAAATATGGAAACAGATCTGCTGCATACCGATGGGGGTGACGTGCATTATCAGAAATGGGGACGAGGCAACAAGCTTTTGGTCGCGGTGCACGGCTACGGAGCAAATGCAGGCATGTTTCAGACTTTAGCGGAACAACTCAGCGACGCGTTCACGATTTATGCTTTTGACCTGCCGTTTCATGGAAAAACCAACTGGTATTCAGAGGATTACAAAAGAGCAGATATTGTCGAAATCATTGAATTGATTCTGAAAAGGGAAAATGCTAACCATTTCATGTTGCTCGGGTACAGTTTTGGTGCGCGGGTTGTTATGAAATTGCTTGATACGTTGAGTACCAAAGCGGAGCACCTTTTTCTGCTCTCGCCTGATGGTATTCGCACGCGCTGGTTGGGCGCGGGGTTATTATTGCCTAAAGGTATGCGGCATTGGCTGATAAGCATGCTGGCGTCGCCCGATCCTTTTTTAAAACTCATCGCTCGTTTGCGCCGTTGGGGGCTGATTCCTTTTTTTGTAGAATGGTTTTTGCGAAAAAATCTTGCAGATGCCGAAAGTCGGGCTCGATTGCTGTGTTCATGGCTATCGCTTAATGAATTTATGATTCGGCTAAATAAAGTCAAAAGAATTATTCAGGCGCATAATATCCAAGTGACAATCATTGTCGGAGAACGAGATAAATTGCTCAAAAATAAAGCCATTCAACGTTTTATATACGATTTGAATGGCGCGTTGTTGCATACATTACCCTGCAATCATGTGCTTGATAGCAATGAAGCATCGAAAATTATTCTGGAAAAAGCTATAGTTTCACCCGAACGCCTGTAAAAATGGACATTGTATTGATGCGATCCGCGTCGGGACCAAAGCCTTTGGTAAAATAATCCAGGGAATGGTGATAGGTTGGCTGTGTGAATAGCCCGCAGCGCTCGTTGATAAAGTACTCTACGCCAAATCCGATATTACCGGTGACATAACCGTTTTGTAATAAAGTCCCCCCTTCAAACAATCCTTTGGACAGGATTTTGGCTTTCTCTTCAGCAGGAGTGTTTGGTACGGGTATTGGGGGGCGCGTAGGCTGCCCGACAACACTGCGTTCTTCTCCCAGATAATAATTCGCTTGTAAAGCGACCTGTAATGATAAGCTTGTCGTCACATAAGCGCGCCATTTATTTTCTTTAATAAAATTGTAACGAACTTGTAATGGCAATTGCAGAATATTTAGTTCTACCAGTTTGAAGCTTTCTCCGTAGTAGCCGTCGAAGAAGCTGCCGCCAAGATAAACAAGCGGCCTGGGTTCATATTCTTTAGCGGTATAGATCGCGCCTGTGCCCAGTTCCCAACGACCTTTCTCCCAACTCAGCATGATGCCGCCGCTATAACCAAGTTCATAGCGTTCAAAAGCCTCATCAATCAACTCTCCTGCTTCATTCAACGCGGCTGGCGTGATGATGCGGTTGTAATCCATGCTGCCAAACATACTCACGTACATGCCGCTTTTAGGCTTGACGGGCTTGACAAGTTTTGGGTAGTCCTTTTCTTCGTTTGCCGATAATTCGTCCAGCATAATTCGATCCAACGCAGCCATTAGCTCTTCGCGTTCTGCCGGGGCAGGTATATCCAGGGCGGGTTGTGCATTAAGCGGATTGGTAATATGTTCCGAATTATCCAAAGATTGTTGTGGCTTGGTCGGCGATAAAGGTAAAGCTGGACTTGGCTTGTACTTTTGGGAGGGATTCATCAGGTTTGTCGCGGCTTTACTGTCGCCAACAGATGCCTTGGCAGCCGAAGCGAAAGCGTCGGGGTTTTCCGAAAACGCAATCTTTTGTTTAACCGAATTGCCTTCAGTGGTACCGGCGATTGGCGCGGTTTGTTCTAAATCGGACGAACGATTATTCGACGCATTGAAAGCAAATGGGAGGTTATTAAATAATCGCTCTGGCGTTTGGTCGCCAAAGTACTGAACAAATGTAAATAAAATGAGCATCACTAACACCGCTTCCATCAACCGGGTACGCAAGGATTTACGGCGTTCCCTGGCGTCTTCATCAAGTTTGGCTGCCATCAAATCCCATCTCGAGACGATATTTCCTCCTTCCAGCTTGTGAAGTTTTTCAAATACAACTTCGTCCAGCCAGCGGTCTTCCGCTTCCGGGGTGCCAGCTTCACTGGCGTCCAGCTTTTGCTCGAACATGTCCCACAAAGAAGGGTCATATTCTACCCGAAGTTGGTTAAGCTTGTTTTTGATAATCTGATCTATCTGATCATTCTTCTTCTTCATAGCCGTACCGTCTCGAAGTCAGTATTTCTTTCAGTTTCATTCTTGCCTTCACCAAGTTGGAGCGCGACGTGCTTTCGGTAATTTCCAGCGCATCGGCGATTTCTTTGTGCGAATAGCCTTCAATTACGTACAGGTTGAAAACCGTTCTGTAAGCCGGTGATAGTTGCTGAATAGCCTCCAGAATTTCCTGTTCGCTGCATTGGCTGATGGCGTCAGCATCCTGCGAACTCAGGTCATAGGCCTGCTCAATATCTTCGGTGCGCCGGCGAATGTTTTTGCGATAATAATCAATCGCTGTGTTCACCATGATACGTCGCATCCAAGAGTGGAGCGAGGTGCCCGGTTGATATTTGGATATATGATTGAAAACCTTTATAAAACCTTCATGCAAAATATCCAGCGCATCATCTTCATTATTGGCATAGCGGAGGCAAACCCCCATCATTTTGCTGTAGTATTCTTCATACAACACTCTTTGAGCCCATCGCTCCTTGCGGATGCAGGCTTTAATCAGATTTCCCTCTTCGTGTTGCAGGTGCAAGGCAATATCCATGTATGAGACCTTTAATCAAAGGTAAGATTTGTGCGCCAATTTTCCAACCTGCCCAAGCAAATGCATTTGTTTTGTATAACGCACTACACTTTGGAAATGCTGCCACATCATGTGAAAAAGTTCAAAAGCTTGCCCTATCGAACTCAGCCGGTAAGATAACTGCCAGGATTACAGGCAACTTCAAGCTTGTCCTTTTTTATCAAATTTTGCTTTTCAAATTTTAAAAACTTTTTGTTTTAAAAATCTATTTTTGTAAATTCGTCCGAAAAACTTCCCATTTTTACCGCTGAATCCAAAAACCGTGAACCAGTGTGACTATGGAACAGCAAAGCAAGAAAATCATGAAGCAAGAGAATAATCACAACGGCGAAGATAACATCATCACGCTCAACGGGATGTATCAGGATTATTTCCTGGATTACGCCTCCTACGTGATCCTGGAGCGCGCAGTACCTTCGGTGCACGATGGTCTGAAACCTGTGCAACGCCGCATCCTGCACGCGATGAAGGAGATGGACGACGGGCGCTACCACAAGATCGCCA
>CAZQTF010000234.1:0-5656 GCA_964596135.1 uncultured Saprospiraceae bacterium
CTGCATATTCAAGTGGTGAACGACCAATTGGATACCCTGCCGGTGCGTTTATTTATTGAATGCACCAACCTGAACGGCAGAAATTTATATCGTCTGGAGAAAAACATTACACTCGCTCAAAATGCTTCACAGTTGTATGCCATCCTGCCGGTAAAATCATTATTACAAAATACCAAAAAAGAAAATGCGCTCGTCCGCATTCGCCTGATGCAGGGCGGTTCCACTTTAGCAGAAACATTACATTATTTCACTACGCCGAAGCAACTGGATCTAAAAGCGCCTGATATCGAAGTGCAAGTAAACGAAGCCGACAAAACCCTCACCCTCCGCGCCAACACCCTGGTGAAAGGCTTATACTTATTCACCGAAAATGATGTTCGGTTTGAAAATAATTATTTTGATCTATTGCCGGATGAGACGGTGACTATCTTCTATCAAGGTGAATTGAGTCAGGAGAACCTTCGCTGGCGGCATTTGTGATGTTAGGATAAAATTTGGTAAATCTGAAAGATTTACAGCAATTAGATACCAACAAAAAGCGGAGGCGTCAGCCGGAGCTACCTCCCGGTGAGGTAGCCACGATCGTATGCGCCTATCATTTGTCGGGATACAAGTGTTTTGAATATGATTATCGCACCTGTATTTTAGAGCGCTAGCGGAGTTGGTTTCCCCAAGCGCCCAGTTATGAACGCTTTGTCAGTTTGCTGGAGCGCGCTGTGCTCTTGCTCTTGTTGTGGCTGTTGTACAAAATAGAGCAAAGTTTACACACGGATTACTATTTCATGGACTCCAAAAGTTGGAGGTCTGCTTTGATTGCCTATCAGTTTTTGGAGCATAAACCTCCTGTTTTTATCCCCGATGCTCCCAATTATTGGACAGCTGCTTGATTAAGCTCTGATTTTGAATAATTTACGACTCTTTTTATCCATCATTCACGTTACATTAGACAATTGTCTTACGATTCAGAATCGTAGGACGGTTTTTTAGTTCTTACTTCGTCATCGAAGGCGGTACCGCGTCTTTACTCGCCCAGTTTTGTTTGTTGGGTTGGTTCCCCATTTCGAATTCGAGTTTGCCGCCCTGCATCAGTTCGGCGTGGAGGAGGTAGCTGCGCTCTAAGGGCTTGCCGTTCAGCTTGGCAGATTGGATATACTTATTTTCCTTAGAAACGCCTTTGGCTACAATGATCAAGGTTTTGCCATCTGCGACCTTGATCTGTGCCCGTTCAAATATCGGACTGCCAATCGCATAAATGCCCTCCGCCGGGTTGACCGGGTAGAAACCCAACGCGCTGAACACATACCAGGCAGACATCTGTCCGCAATCTTCGTTGCCACACAAGCCGTTGGGCTGGTCGGTATAGAGCGTTTCCACGATCTGGCGTACTTTTTCCTGAGTCTTCCAGGGTGCACCAGCGTAGTTGTAGAGATAAGCAATGTGGTGGCTCGGCTCGTTGCCGTGCGCGTACTGACCAATCAAACCGCTCACGTCGGGCGGTGCATTGGGTCCTACGTCTGAGCTTTCCACAAAGAGTTGATCGAGTTTTTGCACAAAGGCATCGTTGCCACCCATGAGTTGAATCAAACCCGCCACATCCTGCGGCACGAACCACGAGTGCTGCCAGGCGTTGCCCTCGGTGTAGGCGTGCACGCTGCCGTGCGCCGAAGCTTCCTTCGGGTTGAAAGGTTCGAGCCAGGTGCCATCGGCGAGTTTGCCCCGCATGAAGCCGGTCGAATTATCAAACAGTGGCTTATAGCTCGCTGCGCGTTGCATAAAGGTTTGGTAATCCTGCTCTTTGCCCAGAGCTTTCGCGAATTGCGCGATGCACCAGTCGTCGTAGGCGTATTCGAGGGTTTTGGTCACGGCTTCGCCTTCTTTATCCACCGGAATAAAACCGTATTCGCGGTAGAAATTGGTACCCCGAATGTCCTGCATGGCACTTTTTATTACGGCTTCATACGCCAGATTGACATCATAATCGCGGTAGCCTTTCAGGTAGGCATCCACGATCACCGGAATGGCGTGGTAGCCCGTCATGGTGTAGGTTTCGTTGCCCAGCAGCGACCAGATAGGCAAGTAGCCAAATTCCTGATAATGTGCCAGCATGGATTTAATAAAATCATTCACTTTATCTGGCTGCGTGATGGTATAGAGTGGGTGCGCCGCGCGGAAGGTATCCCACAGCGAAAAGATGCAATAGCGCGTGTAGCCATCGGCTTGGTGAACGAGGCTGTCCACGCCTTTGTAGTTGCCATTGGCATCAGAGAAAGCAACTGGTGCTAAAGCCGTGCGGTATAAAGCGGTGTAAAAAATCGTTTTCAGGGTAGAATCGCTGGTTTGAACGGCAATTTTGGACAATTCTTCCTGCCAGGCGGCTTCCGCCTGATTAGCAACAGCATCGAAATCCCAGTTGGGAATTTCATTCAAACTCGCCAAAGCGCCCTCCGAATTAGCAGAGGAAATACCTATTTTGAGCAAAATCGGCTCGGTTGGCGCATCGAACGCGAATACCGCTCTTGCCTGCTTGCCTTTTATTACAGCGCCCTGCTGCAAAGCGGTGCTGTCAGCGAGGGTAAAACTTTTGATCGGTTGACTGAAAGCAGCAGCGAAATACACCCGCTGATCCTGCGCCCAGCCACGCGACATGCGGTAGCCGGTGATCAGGGTATCGTTTTCTACTCGGATGTAGGTATCCACCGGGCGATCGTAATTGATCATAAATGACAAATCCAGCACAACTTTAGGCTCGGCGCCTTTCGGAAAAAAGTAGCGGTGCATACCTGCATGCCTGGTAGCAGTGAGTTCCACGCGCACCGCGTTGTCGAGCATCACCTGATAGAAGCCGGGCTTCGCGCTTTCATTCTCATGCGAAAAAGTAGAAGCGTAATCCGTTTCGCGCCAGCTGGTAAACTTCTTGGTCAGATCTACCGCTTCGGTAGTTGGCATCACCAGCAAATCGGCGAGGTCTCCTACGCCGGTGCCGCTCAGGTGTGTATGGCTAAAGCCCACGATGATGCTGTCGGCATAATTATAACCAGAGCTCCAGTCCCAGCCATTGGTGCCGTTGTCAGGGCTGAGTTGTACTGCGCCAAAGGGCACCGTAGCACCCGGATACACGTGTCCATGTTCGGCAGTACCGATAAAGGGATTGACGTAAGTCGTTAATGGTTCTTGCGGAATGTTTTGCTCTTGCCGGCAAGCGAAAATCAGCAGTATAATGCAAAAGAGGATCAGTTTTTTCATACAAACAAGGCGTTAGGTATAGTGATAGCGATATGCCGTTCTAAAACTAAAAAATGGATCAAACAATTGCCGGAAAAATTAATACAAAGCTTTGGTTCTGAAGATGATTTTCAAGATAGCTCGGCAATTTCTCCAAAAAATTATTATAAGAAATACAACCCGGTCTTGCATTTATAATAATAAGCAGGTCGTTGGTATTTAGCTTTTTATGAATATCAAATAATTCTTCTTTATCTATCCAGATGTGCATTTGAGCATTTGCCAGAGCTTTTTCTTTGCGGCAAGTTTCTTTCAAAGAAGGAATCGTTTCGGATAGCGAAAAAATTTCCACTGCCGCACCAAGGTGCTGTGCCATAAAGCCCAATCGCTGTATCCATTCCAGAAAGCCCGCTTCGTATTGGCAATTGGGTGGAGTGGCCACAATAATCCGTTGAAAACCAAACGGCTCACGATTCATTTTTGTCACAAAAACCATTTCCTGACTTTGCTCAAGCAAATTATCGAGGATCGTTCCAAAAAAACGTTCCGTTGGAGAAGGTAAACCGTGCCAGCCGATTACCACATCGGTAGCAAGTAGTTCTTTGGCAGTGCGTAAAATGCCACCGACCGGATTGATATCCACCCGATGGATCGGCTGCAACTGGACATTTTCTCTGGAAGCATGCTCCAAAGCAGGTTGTAGCAGCCGCCGATTGGCAATCACTTGCTCTCTCGAGGTTTCGCTATCGAGCACAATGGAAAGCGGATAGATTGGTTCTTTGGATTTGGGAGCTTTGAGCAGCATCGCAAAGTCAATCAAATACGTGAGCGTTGCCGGATTGGCATAAGGCACCAGAATTCGCTGTTCCTGTTTAGACAAGTGTGAATCGGCTTCTTTTTCTTCCAGCACGACACGGCGAGCCGCATAATCGGTTGTGAATGAACTCCAAAGACAAGTAATCAGAATTAATACGACGGTGGCATTCAGTACCTGTTCGTCGAGAATTTTTAAATTGAATCCAATGAGAACAATAGCAATGGTAGCGGCAGCGTGCGAACTGCTCAAACCAAAGATCAACTGCCGTTGTGCTTTTGAAAACCGAAAGCTATGCTGCATGAGCCAGGCGGCAATCCATTTGGTGAGTAGCGCAATGCTCGTCAGCACGGTTGCAACGATAATCGCTTGCTGCCCCTGAAAAAAGACGTTCAGGTTTACCAACATGCCCACGCTGATGAGAAAAATCGGGATAAAAATAGCATTTCCGACGAACTCGATGCGCCCCATCAGCGGCGAAGCGTGCGGTACCAGGCGATTGAGGGTCAATCCTGCAAAAAATGCACCGATAATCGCTTCTACACCAGCCAATTCCGCCAAAAACGCCGAAAGGAAAACCATTGCCAGTACAAACACGTATTGAAACGTCAACTCTGCTTCTACAACCCGAAAAAACCAACGCGCCAGCAAGGGAATCAACACAAAGACAATTGCCGAAAAGGCTGCCAGCCCAATACCCAGGCGAATCCAGAACTCCAGTTTCATATTGCCGGAAGCCAGATTGGAAACGACAGCCAGCACCAGCAACGCCAGCACATCGGTGATGATGGTTCCGCCAACAGTAATTGTTACCGCCTCATTTTTAGTGACCCGCAACCGATTAGCAATCGGATAGGAAATCAGCGTGTGCGTTGAAAACATGCTTGCTAACAGAACAGACGCTAACCAATTGTATCCCAGAATATAATGCGACGAAAAAATTCCAAATGTGAGTGGGATAGTAAAGGTAAATATTCCAAAAGCCAAACTTTTATGCCGGTTTTTACGAAAAGTAACCAGATCAATTTCCAAACCCGCCCAAAACATAATGTACAATAGACCAATCGTACCAAGCAACACTACTTCTTCGCTTCGTGCCAGCACATTAAAACCATGCGGACCGAGCAGCGCCCCCGCGAGAATCAGCCCGACGATACCCGGAATGCGTATTCGTTGCAGAATTGCCGGAGCGATCAGCATCACCAGCAAAATAATGGCAAACAACAGCACAGGCTCTTTGACGGGGAGCGACCAATCGGATAATAGCAGCATGAATCGGAAAATTTATGCGTAAGTTACGAAGAAGAATCTAAATTTTTTCTTCTGCTCTGAACAGAATTCAATTCCCAATCAGCACAAACGCCGACCAGTAATACGGATGACTGAATGCCTCCGAGCGAATCATATTGAGTTTTGCCTGACGCAGGGGGCGGGCAAATATCGTGGAATTTCCATTCAAATGTTGCTGATAAAACTGCACCATCAAATCAGCGGTGGCGCGGTCTTGCACCTTCCAGAGGGAAACCAACAGATTGTCGGCACCCGCGTAAAAAAATGCCCGCGACAAACCCAGCAAGCCTTCGCCGCTGGCTACCTTACCCAAGCCGGTCTCACACGCAG
>CAZQTF010000235.1:0-5631 GCA_964596135.1 uncultured Saprospiraceae bacterium
CGACCGCAGCGATATTACATTCATCGAGTTTTTTAATCTCTACTTTACAAAAAATAATACCACGCGTCTGACTTGCCGTCAGCACATCCGACAGAAAATCAATCAATAGCGCCGTTTGATCAACGGATTGAATATCAATCCTTTCTGAATATATCCAATCCAATTCATCTTCGCAAAAACCTTCTTTTATGATTCCGCTGATGGCCTGTACGCCCGCCTGGAATAATTCAGCCACGCTATCTGCTTCCAGCAAAATGCGCACATCTGCCGTATGTGGCAACAACTCAATTCGATACACGGGTCAGCCTTTTTTGGTCGCTTTGACCACGACAAAGCTGCCTTCGCCAAAGCCCTCTTTCGGCGCTTGAACCTCCTGGATATCATCGAGTTTTCCAAATAAAGTCTGCGTAAATTCCAGGTCTTTAAAGCCAACTTCGGTCAGCATGTCGCGCACCCGATCTACTGAATAAAAAGTAGCCTGTTTGTAAAAATGGCTAAACGGTCGGCGAGCTTCATATTCTTTGCCGATTTCGCCGTTTTTGTCAATAAACCCAACGATAATCGAACCGCCCGGTTTGAGCACGCGCCAGGCTTCTTTGAAAGCCGTTGGCACATGATCCAAGTGGCAAATGGTAACAAACAATACAAAATCGAAGTGCATATCTTTGTAAGGAAGGTCTTCTGCAACGGCATTCATCACTTCCACGCCGCGCTTTGTAGCCATAATGCTCATTTCTTCCGAAGGTTCTACGCCGTCCCTAATGCCCAGCGGTTCGGCAAAGCGACCTGCACCTACGCCTATTTCTACACCAGAAATATTTTCGGGCAGCTTGAGCAGTTGTTGCTTAATGGCTATCAGCTCAGATTCATATACGTTGGCATATTTTTCAAACCACGCATCATATTCCTGCGCATATTCATTAAAAACGGATACCTGTAACATAGCCTGTGTTTTTGGTTAAGAAAATGTTTAGATTAAGGCTACATACAAGGTAAAAATCTGATTTTGAATAAAAAATGAGAAAAATCAGTCTTGCAATATGATTTTCATCAAAAAGCAAAACAATATTTGGGGACATTCAAGCTCCAATCTCAACCGATCACTTCCTCTTCTTCCTGGCGATAATAGACCCTGGAATGGGGCGGTACGCTTCTGATAATCCAGACATTCCCGCCGATGATGCTGTCGTGTCCTATGATGGTATCGCCGCCAAGTATCGTTGCGCCGGAGTAAATCACCACGCGATCTTCGATGGTGGGATGTCGCTTGATTTTGGCTAAATCCTTACGCACGCTCAGGGCGCCAAGCGTCACGCCCTGGTAAATTTTTACGTCGTTGCCGATTTCTACGGTTTCGCCGATAACGATGCCGGTGCCGTGATCAATGCAGAACCGCTCGCCAATAGTAGCACCCGGGTGAATGTCAATACCGGTTTCGCCGTGGACGTGCTCGGTGAGGATGCGGGGAATCAGCGGTACGCCCAGTCGGAAGAATTCGTGCGCCAGCCGGAAAACCGCGATCGCCCGAAAGCCCGGATAGGTTCGAATTACTTCGGTTTTGCTCACAGCCGCAGGGTCTCCTTGCAGAATGGCATCCGCATCCATTTGTAACAAATCGTAAACCCACGGCAGGCGCTCGAGGAAGGCTTCTTCGATCGCTTCAGGAGCGTCGGGTAGGTTGTTTTCTATCGTTTTCAGGATATTGTATAATTCCAGTTTAATATCGTTATAGTGCTGCTCAAACTCACGAATATTGCGATATTCCCGATCGGCAAGATCGGGAAACAGGATCTGCAGCAGCCCGTTCAGCCAGTTGCACACCTGTTGCGGCGATGGGATTTGCGCTGCGTTCTGATGCGACTGGAACAACCGTTCAATAAATTTCTTTTCCATAAATCGTACTTTCTGATAATCCTATTTCATTAAAAGCGAAACAATTAGTAAAAAGTTGCGTACTCATCCTTATGAGATGCCTGATGCAAAATTAAAACTTTAAAAAGGGCTATAACTAAAAAGACAGACGCCTGGCGCAAGGTGGCGCTATTCATGTCATACAAAAATCAGGTAATATGAAATTCTGGTATATTATTTTGCCGGTTTTGTGGCTTGCTCTTATTGTCTGGAATGTTTGGAAATCACATTGGAATGCCTTCCGGCAAATGGAGATATATCGGGAAGATATTCGTATGGTACTGGAAAAATACCATCTCAATCTCGTCTCTATCCGAAAGCCAACTTTAAAAGAGCGCTTCTACTCCTATCCATATAACTTTGTGGCGCCGGTCGTATTCATCAACGGCATTCCTATTAGATTTGAACATGAAGTGACATTCAAAGTGTCTTTTTCCAATCATTTTGGCAAAAAATGCGAGGTGTGGCTGCAGATCCGAAAAAATAACTTCACAGGCAAAGTAAAGTACGACTGGTGTCCAGCGCTCAAATATTTTGAAGATGTGCCCGTAGATTTGGTTTATTGATAATCACCGCCGGGTGATGCGCGGCGCATGCCCGGCGATGAAATTTTTATTTAAAAAGTCTCCATTTCGGCAGTTGCTTCAATGGCTATTTTATCCAGCGCCTGCCCGATATCCCATAACAAGTCGTTTACATTTTCTACCCCTATGGACAACCGAACGAGGTTCTCTGTGATGCCCATTTGTTCTTTTTCTTCAGTTGGAATGCCTGCGTGGGTCATGGTAGCCGGATGTTGCGCCAAAGATTCGGTGCTGCCAAGGCTTACAGCCAGTTTTACCATTTTCAGGCTATTGAGAAAAGTGAAAGCTTCGTGCTCCCCGCCTTTGATTTCAAACGACACCATCGCGCCCGGCGAGGTGCATTGCTTTCGGTAAACGTCGTACTGCTCGCCGTCCAGTTCTGTAAGCAATCCTAAGTAATGCACAGTTTCAATTTTGGGATGCAGCGCCAGATACTCAGCAATGACTTGTGCATTCTGCGCTTGCTGTTCCATCCGCAATTTAAGTGTTTCGAGGCTGCGAAGCAGGAGCCAGCCCGTCCAGGGTCCCGCCATATTGCCCAAAAAAGTGCGCAGATTTTTTACTCGCTTAATAAGCTCTTTTGACCCCAGACAAGCACCGGCGATTACGTCGCTGTGCCCACCGATGTATTTGGTTGCGGAGTACAGCACCAGATCGGCGCCCCACTGCAGCGGATGCTGCCAGAGCGGCCCCATGTAGGTATTGTCCACTGTTACCAGCACGCGTTGGTCGGGCTTGGAGCAATCGTCTGCCAGGCAGCGCATGAGCTCGAGGTCAATCATGGCGTTGGTAGGATTCGCCGGCGTTTCTACAAAAATCATCGCCAGTTTGTCCCGCATATCAGATTTGTCGAGCATTGCCAGAATTTCCGATTCGCTCATTCCGGCCCGAAAGCCCATCACTTCGATACCAAATTTGGGCAATACTTCGCTGATAAAATGCGCCGTGCCGCCATATAAGGGTCTGCTGTAAAGCAATAAATCCCCCGGTTTCAGGAATTCAAACAACACCGTTGAAATGGCAGACATGCCACTTTCAAACACGGCGCAGTCTTCGGCTTTGTCCCACAATGTAAGGCGATTTTCCAGGATTTCGAGATCAGGATTGTTCAAACGACTATAGATCAGCCCCAGTTCTTCATTTTTGCCCTGCTCACGCAAGCCATAAGCCACTTCAAAAAAGGCTTTTCCTTGCTCTGCGCTGCGGAACACAAAGGTGGACGTTTGAAATATCGGACATTTGATCGCGCCCTCCGAGAGTTCGGGCTTATAGCCGTAGCTCATCATCAGGCTTTCAGGATGGAAATGATGATTCGTCATAGTTCTTTTTTTATTCGATTAGGACTTGATTTCGTCAAATTTCAATCTTTTCAGAATAAAATTCCATGACATTCATCACTCGCAGAAAACAAAACCACGATTTGCTTTTTTAATTTTTATTTTTTCTATTTTGTTCTGTAAAATAACCTTTTCACAGAAAAATTTTCTAAACATGAAAGAGTTAGATGCCACCGATCTCCGCATTATGGCGCTGTTACAGGAAAATGCACATTTGACCAATAAAGAAATCGCCGCCCGGCTCGGCATGACGACCACGCCCGTTTATGAGCGCATCAAGCGCCTGGAAGAAGGCGGTTACATCCGACAGTACGTAGCCCTGGCAGACCGAATGAAAATGGGATTTTCGCTGGGGGCTTTTTGCAATGTGCAGCTGAAAGAACATTCTCGCCCGTATCTGGTGCAGTTTGAAAAAGAAGTACGCTCGCTGCCGCAAGTCACTGAATGCTATCATATCGCCGGCATGTATGATTATCTATTAAAAGTAATTGCCAGAGACATGTCTGATTATCAGAATTTTATTATGAATATTTTAGCGGCGCTTGATAATATTGGCAATGTTCAAAGTTCTTTTGTAATGACCGAAATCAAATATTCTACAGCGTTGCCGATTACATGAAACAGAATCTACTTTTGCCGGGGATCCAGAGCGTCGGTCAAGCCTTCACCGAGTAGATTGAATAAGGTGACCGTAACGAAAATTGCCAGCCCCGGAAAAACAGCCAGCCACCAGGCGGAAAAGCGCGACCTCGCTACATTGAGCATGCTGCCCCAGGTGACCTGATCCGCCGAGACGCCGATGCCCAGGAATGACAAAAACGCCTCCAGCAAAATAGCGCTCGCCACACCAAATGCAACGGTAATGAGCACGGGGGTAAGTGCATTGGGCAAGGCATGCCGCAGGATGATTCGCTGGTCGCTGAATCCCATTGCCCGCGCCGCTTCGATGTAGCTCAGGCTGCGAATGCGCAACAATTCTGCCCGAATGAAACGAGCGATTCCCGTCCAGCTAATCAACCCAATGATCGCCATGACGTAGAAAATTGAGGGTTTCTTGATGACTGCCACCACCGACAAGATCAGCAGTAAACTTGGGATCGAATCTACAATTTCAACCAGCCGCATGACCAGAATATCTGCCGGGAGGGCCACTTTTTTGCCCAACGCTGGCATTCGTTTTAGCAAACTTGCCACACCATTGACAATCAGCAAGATAAACAACAAAATTCCCAGGCTTTTGGCAAATTCCTGGAGGAAATGACCTTCGCTGAAAGCATAACTGCGCATAACGAAGCCATAAAAAATACCCAACAGCATACCCAGGATATTCAAAATCAAGCGAATACGCGACACCTTCAGGCGTTTGTCGCCAAAATAGCCGGCAATCGCCCCGAAAAAAATGCCAATTACCGTAGCAATCGCCATCGAAATGACGCCTACCAACATCGCCGTGCGCGTACCCGCAATCATGCCCGCTAGCACATCGCGCCCGATCATATCGGTGCCCAACCAGTGCCGCCAGCGCAGCGAAGCAATATTTTGCCTGCCGAAAGGACTGGTATAACTCAGATTTTGGGGATCAATGGTATTGTAAGAATAGGGGATCGGCGCGAAGACGACCGACTCATAAGGCAACTCCCGCCAATTGGCAGTGACAAACTGCGCATCCCACTGCGCCCAGCCCAGGTTCACGGCATATTGTTTGAAAATGGGGAAGTACGTTTTGCCCTCTATTTTGCAATAATGGGGTTTTTCATTGGCTATAAAATCCGCAAATACCGCCACAAACAGCAACACAT
>CAZQTF010000236.1:0-5625 GCA_964596135.1 uncultured Saprospiraceae bacterium
ATTGTTGAGCTTTTTTATTTAAAAATTTATTTTTAAAATGAATAAGTGAATAAATATTAAAACAAAACACCCCTCTGCAGCTAAGCATGCGCCTCCAGCAGTCCTCGCAAATCCTCAAGGGTATTGGCTTCGCTGGCGGGCTTGTCTTTGCGCCAGCGGTTAATTCGCGGAAAACGCAGCGCCACGCCTGATTTGTGCCGTTTGGATGCCTGTATGCCTTCGAAGGCGATTTCAAAAACGAGTTCGGGTTTTACGCTTCGCACCGGACCAAAACGTTCGACGGTATTGCGCCGCACCCAATTGGTAATTTCGTTGAATTCCGTATCGGTCAAGCCTGAATAAGCTTTGGTGAAAGGCACCAATTCTTCGCTATTCCACACGGCAAAAGTAAAATCAGTGTACAAATTCGCCCGCCGCCCCGAGCCGCGCTGGGCATAGATCATTACGGCATCAATGGTGATGGCGTCCACCTTCCATTTCCACCAGTCGCCGCGCTTGCGCCCGGTTTTGTAGGACGAACCTTTGTGTTTGAGCATAATCCCCTCGCTACATTGCTCCCGCGAGCGCTCCCGCAGGGTTGCCAGTTCTTCCCAGTTTGCAAACGGCACTTCTTTCGACAATAGCAGCGTATTACTAACGGCAGAATGCTGTTCGATCAGCTTTTGCAGAAGCTTTCGGCGTACTTCCAATGGCTGTTGCCGAATGTCCTTACCTTCCCATTCAAGCAAATCGTACGCCATGAGCACGATCGGGGCTTCCTCAAGATGTTTTTTAGCAATATGCTTACGTCCGATGCGGGTTTGCAATATCTGAAAAGGCAATGGCTGCCCATCTTTAAAAGGCATGATTTCACCGTCAATCACAGTGCCGTTGGGCAGTATCTTTGCCAGAGGCTCCAATTCCGGGAACTTTTCGGTGACGAGTTCTTCCCCACGCGACCAGACGAAGAGTTCGTCCTGCCGCACGATCAGTTGCCCCCGAATGCCGTCCCATTTGTACTCGGCTTGCCAGTCGGCAGGGGCGCCCAGTGCAGCAATATCTTCATCGAGCTGATAAGCCAGATAAAATGGATAGGGTTTGGAGATATCGTCCAAAGGGTTGTCACCATGCACCAACGCGTCAAAAGTTGTTTCATCGGGCGACCAGTTGCCCATGAGACGATGCGCGAGACTGTTTTCTTCTACGCCGGAGAATTTGGACAAGGCGCGGGTCATCAGCTTCTGGGATAAGCCCACACGCAGATTGCCGGTGATCAGCTTGTTGAACACAAAACGTTCGGCATAGTCCAGTTGTGACCAGGCATCGAAGATGCGGCGCTGTTTTTCGCTTTCTTCCAATTCCTGCAAATTGCGGATGTAGTTGACCCAAAAGGTCAGCGATTGTTCGTTTTTGCTTTGTTTTTGTGGCAACACGAGGGCAATGGTCTCTGCCAGATCGCCCACTACATGATAAGACTCTTCGAATAGCCAGAAAGGTATTTTTCCGTAAACTGCCGCCCAGGTGCGCAGAAGCGTGGTACTCACAGTGCGTCGCGGTCGCCGGTGAGAGAGGAGTGCCATTGTCCAGAGGCGGTCGCTATCTTCGGCTTGCGCGAAGTAGCCCACCAGCGCGTCCACTTTGGCGTTGGTTTTATTGGTTTGATCCAGTTTGGTAAATAACTCCGCAAAGCGTTTCATGTTTTTTTAAAAAATTCACTCAATCATTATGCTTGATTTTAATAAAAACGCAACCCTATGATACGGTAATTACGACCGATTGGAAAACCAGTTTGAGAAGTCATTGTTGCGGTCGCGCTCGCGTTCGATTTTGCTTTTTTCAAAAGCATCGCGATCCAGGAAAAATGTTTCTTCCTGCGGCTCGTCTTCCCAGGAATACCGGGGTTTTTCCTCGTCTTTTTCAATAGATTCCTTTTGCCAGAAAGAAGTAAAAATCCCCGCCAGTAGTCCGGCGAGGTGCCCCTGCCAGGAAACGGATTCCTGACCGCCAGGCAAGATTCCGGCGAGCATGCCGCCAAAATAAAAGACGACGATCAGCGCCAGCGCAATAGAACGAAGGTTGCGCCGAAAGATACCATTGCAAATGATGAAAGCCCACAAGCCATAAACCACGCCGCTTGCACCGATGTGCCAGCCTGTTTGGAAAGGCATCACCCAGGTGAGCAATCCGCTCAGGAAATAAATGATCAGCAGCGAAGCAAAGGCGATGCGCCGGTAGAAAAACAAGGTCAAAGCGCCAAGAAAAAACAGCGGAAACGTGTTGGACATCAGATGCCCCCAATTGCTGTGAATCAGCGGTGAAAATACAATGCCCCGCAGCCCGACTTCGCGCAATGGCAGTACCCCGAAAGTTGCCAGATCGAGATGAAGAACAACCTGTATCGCATGAACAAACCACAATGCAACAATAACGTATGCCGGATACAGCAGGCTTTCGCGGAATTTTATGGATAAGTTTTTAAACATGGCTTTTTTTAAGACATCAGGTGTCAGAGCAGAGAAGCCAGATCTTTTATAATATTTATCCGACACCTGACTCCTTCCTTTTTACGATAGTATTTCAACCATTTCCAACAGCATCGGGTTCAATTCCATGTGGTGTTTTGTTGCATTTTCAAAAGGCGTATATTCAATTTTACCAGCGATTTCGCCGATCATTACAGCATTTTTGCCTTCCATCAGCGCTTGTACTGCCGCCATGCCCATGCGACTGGCGCGTACGCGTTCCAAGCAGGTAGGGCGTCCGCCACGCTGTATGTGCCCCAGGATAGTCACTTTAATTTCGTAGCGCTCGAAGCAGCGTTTTTTTACTTCTTCTGCAATTTTGAAGGCGCCGCCGACGTCGTCTCCCTCGGCAACCACCACAATACTTGAGTTCTTTTTCCTTTGAAAATTTTTTTCCAGCGTTGATATCAGTTTATCCACATTCGTTTTGCTTTCCGGAATCAGCACAGCTTCCGCGCCGGTGGCAATAGCAGTAGGAAGTGCAATAAATCCGGCGTCTCTGCCCATTACTTCCACAAAAAACAGCCGATCGTGCGCATTGGCAGTATCTTTAATGTTGTCAATGGCATTCATGGCAGTATTGATAGCCGTATCATAACCGATCGTAAAATCTGTACCGTAAAGGTCATTATCAATCGTACCCGGGCAGCCAACCATAGCAATATCGGGATATTCGGACATGAACGTCAGGGCGCCGCGAAAAGAGCCATCGCCGCCAATGACCACCAATTTGTCAATATTTGCTTTTTTGAGTTGTTCGTAAGCTTTTTTCCGACCTTCCGGCGTGCGGAATTCCTCGCTTCGTGCCGAGCGCAGGATCGTGCCGCCCAAATGGATAATCCCGCTGACCGACTGCGCTTCCATTTTTACAAAATCCCCGTCAATCATGCCCTGGTAGCCGCGTTTGATCCCTATAACTTCAATGCCATGGTGCAAAGCAGTGCGCACAACTGCCCGAATACAAGCATTCATGCCCGGCGCGTCACCGCCCGATGTAAAAACCGCTATATTACTCATTGTCAAGATTGTAGATTGTTTATAAATTGATTTTGATTGTTGATGTTATTTTATTAGCTATCAAACATACCGCCTTCTGATGGTCCGAATAAAACCCTGGGCTATTTCCAGCTTTTCCTCGTCCGCCCAATTGTATTGCTCCGCCATACTCATCAGCAAACTCCGGGCTTCGTCCATATTTTCAAAGTTATTCATGGTGCGAAGCGAATCGTTGAAAGCATTGGCATCCCTTCCAAACAACTCATTGATATACAACAATTTATCATTTATTGCAAAAGCTTTGGTCAGATCTGTGATCGGGCGCTCCCCGAGCTTCTCCGACAATTCGCGCGCCTGCTTGAAATCAAACAATGCGCTGAAATTTGCCTGATGATTGGCAATGGTGCGTTGTACAGGCGGCAATGGCGGCGTTTCCTGTTTTGGCACGGTCACTTTTGGCGGTTCCGGCTTTTCTTTCATCACTGGTGGGGTGTATTCACGGCGGGGCGGCTCTATCTCCGTTGGCTTAGGCGAAATGTTGGTCTCTTCGACGGCAGGAATACTGACGGCAACCGCTGGCATGTCCGAATCAAGATAAATTTCATATAGCTGGCGGATGTAGCTCAGCATGAGATCGCGCTCGATTGCGGCAATCGGTCCTTTATTCAGGGCAATGCTTTTTTGCAAAGAGTTGATCTTTTCCAGCAAAATTTTGGCTTGTTGTAAATCCATCTTTTTAGATATTAGACTTTAGACAATAGACTTTAGATGACAGACTATCTAACATCTGAGGTCTAATATCTATTGTCTGTTTATGATTCCCAAATATAAACAGTTGGATGATTCTGACAGAACATCTAACTTAGCTTTTCAACGTTTTTTTTAGTAAAGTAAATTCAGAAGGGGCAATAAAAATTTAGTCAAAAATAAACCTTCTAAACGCTCTCAACGCAACAAACAATGTTTCTCGAACCACATTTCAAAGGACAACGCAGCGGCTGGATTGAAGTGATCTGCGGCTCCATGTTTTCAGGCAAAACCGAAGAGCTGATCCGGCGGCTTAAGCGCGCTAAGATCGCCAACCAGAAAGTGGAAATTTTTAAACCCAAAATAGATACCCGCTACGATGATGCGCACGTGGTATCGCACGATGCCAATTCGATTCTGTCCATCCCGATCGAGCATTCTTCCAGGCTTTTGGCGCTGACCGAAGGGGTAAACGTGGTCGGCATTGATGAAGCGCAGTTTTTTGACATGGAACTCACCGAAAATGTGCAGAAGCTGGCGCTGCGGGGGGTACGCGTCATTGTTGCCGGGCTGGATATGGACTATCGGGGGCGCCCGTTTGGACCTATGCCCAACCTTCTCGCAGTTGCCGAGTACATCACCAAAGTGCACGCCATCTGCCCGCATTGTGGCAATCTTGCTACCCACTCCTACCGTCTCACCGATGAGGGCGACACTGTCGTTTTGGGTGAAAAAGACCGTTACGAACCGCGCTGCCGCACTTGCTATCATATGGGGAATATTTTGAATTTGCGGGTAAACGATGAAAAGGCGACCGAAAAGAAAGGGTAATGCTATTTTCTGCGCTGGCGCTTCGAGGCATATTTCACTTCCTCATCCAGCAGCAGCGCTTCCTGAAGAATTTCATACAATATATCGTCTTGAATATCAGCAGCCCGGGCAAAAGTAATGCCGGCTACTTGTTTGCGGTCTTTAAAATCGAGCGCGCGCTGCTCGTTGGAAAGTTCATTGGCGCGGAGGAAAACGAGTTCGACGCAATCGCCCTTGATTGGATTAAGATAGCAAATCCAGCTTTGACGATAGTAAAAAGGAACGTTGTAGCGAATTTTGCAGGTCACTTCCGGGTAAGCTATAATCAATTCGTGCAGATACAGCATAATTTCCTGTTGATTACCTTCGCGTTGGTAAATATACTCGAGACAAGGATTCATATGGTTTATTTACAATTTCCTAAAACGTCAAGCCCGGCATTCCTCTTTAAAATATCTTATCTTTGCAGAACATCTTTAATCGAAAAATATGAAATTCCTCCTTCTTTCTTTTTCCCTGATCGTCCGTATTTCTTTCTCCTCCGCACAGACAACGTCTCTAAATGTGATGA
>CAZQTF010000237.1:0-5614 GCA_964596135.1 uncultured Saprospiraceae bacterium
AATTTTTTTTAACACGATTAATAAAGCAATGTGGGCAGTCTCGTTGTTAAGTCGGACTGCCCTTTTCAATTTTCTCAAAACATTGAATTCCAAATTAGTGTTTTGAGAAATGTAATTTTTTCTACGTTAAATTTAGGTGTAACAATTTCCAGACGAAAAAAAATTAAATGCGCGGCTCTTTCCAAATCGCAAAATTCTTTGGCATTCCGGTACAGATTCACTGGTCATTCGGGCTGATCTTTGTGTGGGTACTCTACGTGGGCTTTAAGGAAAACTGGGATTGGGGCTCGATTGCCTGGTCGGTGATGTTTGTAATAGCTTTGTTCGTATGCGTAGTGATGCATGAATTTGGTCATGCACTCACCGCGCGTCGCTTTGGCGTGAGTACCCGCGATATTATCCTCTCCCCCATTGGCGGCGTGGCGCGACTCGACCGATTGCCCGAAAAGCCTATGCAGGAATTTTATGTAGCGATCGCCGGTCCTCTGGTCAACGTGGGCATCATGGCGGTGCTTTCTCCTTATTTGCTGTTCATAACGGCTGATCAACGTCTCCAACTTTTCAGCATTCTGAATAAATCGAATAATGTTTTTGTGCGCGACCTCACGCCCATTGACTTTTTCCTCTTTGGTCTGATTGTACTAAACGGCACTCTGGCTGTTTTCAACCTGCTTCCTGCTTTCCCGATGGATGGTGGCAGAGTGCTGCGAGCCTTGTTGTCACTGCGTTTGGGGCGGATGCAAGCCACACGCATAGCCTCTTATATCGGGCAGTTTCTGGCGATTGCATTGCTCGCCTATGGCATCTGGCAATCCAGTCCGATCACCGCTTTTATTGGTGTGTTTGTGTTTTTCACCGCTGCCCAGGAATTTCGAATGGTGCGCATGGACAGTGCGCTCGACCAATTCACCGTAGCAGATGTAGTTCGCCCCTGTTTCACCCGCCTGCACGAACTTGATTCGATGGAACAGGTCGCTGATATGGTGACCCATAGTTGGGAGAAAAACTTTATTGTTTTTGACAACTGGCAGACGCCTAAAGGGGTACTCACGGAGGAAAACATCATGCGAGCAGTCAAGCAAAGAGCTTTTGATCAGCAGGTAAGGCATTTCATGCAGCCCCGTCAAAGTCCCTTACTCCTCAACGATTCCCTGAAAAGTGCGTTTTTGCTGATTCAACAACACAACATTTCTATTTTTCCAGTGTACGATACTTCGGGTTCTTTGGTAGGCGTGCTCGATGCCGGCAGGCTGTACGATTTTGTGCGCATGCAGCAGAAACTCAAGTAAATACTCGAATTTTTGGAATACAGGAGAACCGCGAAGATTCGAAAATATGCAGAGCAATGTAGCCGCCTACCCCGACACCCTGGTATTCCAAAAATCCAAACCCTATCTACATCGGATTAAACACACTGAAATCCGTTTAACGGATTACAGTATGTTCTAATAAATAAGATGTACTTAGTCAATACAGATTGCTTATCTGTCAAAAGCTTGAATAATCATACTTTCGACTTCTCACTTTTAACCTGGTATCATTCTTTCTTTTCCGAAGCCGCCGGCTGGTCGGGCAATCCAAGTTTTGCCTTCAACAGCGGCATAACATCATCCGTTTCCTGAGCAAACAAAATGGCATTGAATACGCTGGTATCAAAAATCAACAAATAGCCGTTTTCCTTGGCAATTTCCTCAACGGCTTTATTCGCCCTGGCGACAATGGGCGCCAGCAATTCAGCACGCTTGGCTTGTACACTTTGCGCGACTACCTGCTCGTAGTTTGCCAACTCTGTTTGCTCTTTTTGCAGCTCTTCCTGTTTTTGCTGCTGCTGGAGCGGCGAAAGCGTTCCTGCTTGCACCTCCTTCAGCGCGGCAACGTATTTTTCCTGGAAGACTTTTGCCATTTCTTCCCCTTCGTTCACCAGACTATCCTGATAGAGTTTAAGCTTTTCGTCTGCTGTTTTTGTTTCCGGCATCAGGGCGACCAGATTGCCGAAATTGAGGTGACCATATTTTTGCGCCAAAACAGCCGTTGCGACGCCAGACAGTAAACACACCAAAAGTAATTTTTTCATTGATCTTGTTTTTTCAAAATTTTTCGCAAAGGTAGTGGAAGCCAATTAACTACGCTAATTTTTTAGAAAAGTTTGCACGCATTTCCGCTTGACGGGAAAAATTTTTTTCATTTTCAAAACAAAAAGTTTTTTAAAAATTTGCATATTTAAAACAAAAAATTTTATTTCGGGAATTAAATCTATCCTCGAATGAATGAGCGATTTACTCCAATATCAATAGACCTCAGAACAGGTATAAAAGTTGTACAGCAGCGGTTTAAACAAAACATGAGGCGTCATTGGCTCAAAGGTGCATTACTGCTGGGGCTGGCGTACATTGTCTATCGCAAAGACCTGAGCATTGATCTGTATCTGAATACCATTCAGCCGGAGATAATCGCCCAGCATGAAGATTCTGCCTTGGAAGAAACAACCAATGTCATCAACAGCAACAGCCGTGCCATGAATGTATCTTTGATCGAAAAGAAAAAAGCGCCGGATAAAGCTACAAAAGATGACAACTGGGGCAATACCTACTCGAATATGAGCTACACAGGGGAAAAATTTGCCACCTACGACTCCGCAGCCGCCCGCAAAGCCAAGCGCCGGAAGCAACTCGCTTATGTGAAGCGTTTTACGAAACTCGCTCAAACGGAAATGGAAAAATTTGGCATTCCTGCCAGCATCATTCTCGCGCAGGGCTTGCTCGAAAGCGATGCCGGCGAAAGTCGGCTGGCACTGGAAAACAACAACCATTTTGGCATGAAGTGCTTCTCCCGCACCTGTAAAAAAGGGCATTGCAGCAATTACACCGACGATTCGCACAAAGATTTTTTCCGCATCTACAAAAGCGACTGGGAAAGCTATCGTGCGCACAGCCACCTGCTGCAAGCTGATCGCTATCGTCATTTATACCAATTAGGCAAAAAGGACTACAAAGGCTGGGCAATGGGCTTGAAAAAAGCAGGCTACGCGACCGATAAATACTACGGGGAGAAGTTGATCAACCTGATTGAGGATCTAAAGTTGCACCAATACGATCATTATTGATACCGACCGCTCCGATCCAATAGATCATTTTGATGGGCGCCTGCAAATGCTTATCTTGGTCTGTGTAAAATCACTGCCCAGACGAATTTGCCATTATGGAAAATATCTTTACCACCGAACGGCTGAAAAATCTGCTACCTCGAGTGCGAGCATTTGTTGAGACTGAATTGCTGCCACTCGAAGCGGGATTTTCTCATCAACGATTATCCGAAACAATTCGCATTCTGGATGCCAAACGCGAACAAGTAAAAGCTGCTGGGCTTTGGGGCTTACATCTGCCGGCTTCGGAGGGCGGCTGGGGGCTTACGCTTTGTGAGTTTGGTCAGATAAGTGAAGTGCTGGCGCTGGCACCGTTTTTCGGACATTACGTGTTCAATTGTCAGGCACCGGATATCGGTAACATGGAATTGCTGAGCAAATTTGCCTCTCCGGCAATTAAAGGGCAGTTTTTGCACCCCCTGCTCGCAGGCAGTATTCGAAGTTGTTTTTCCATGACGGAGCCGGAGTTTGCCGGGTCCAATCCCACCCGCCTGGCGACCACCGCTGTACGCGAAGGCGACGAATACGTTATTAATGGTCATAAATGGTTTACAACCGCTGCCGATGGCGCTGCTTTTGCCATTGTAATGGCAGTGACCAATCCTGATGCGCCGCCCCACCAACGCGCCAGCATGATCCTGGTTCCTACTGATACGCCAGGATTTGAATTGGTGCGTAATATTCCGGTTTTTGGGGAGGCAGGAGAGGGCTGGTTCAGCCACGCCGAGATTCGGTACCATCATTGCTGCGTGCCCGTTTCTCATCTTATCGGAGAAGAAGGACAAGGTTTTCGCTTAGCCCAGGAACGGCTTGGTCCCGGTCGAATTCACCACTGTATGCGTTGGGTGGGCATTGCCGAAAAGGCGTTTGATCTGATGTGCCGATACGCTGCTACACGAGAGATCGAGGAAGGTGTGACGCTTGGCGAAAAGCAGTTTATCCAGGGCTTTATTGCTGAGAGCCGTATAGAAATTGACGCCACCCGAATGCTGGTACTGAATACCGCTCATCAGATTGACCAAGTAGGACAGGCAGCCGTGCGCGACCAGATTTCCGGGATAAAACTATACGCTGCCAACATGGTGCTGCGTGTGCTCGATCGCGCTATTCAGGTGCACGGTGCGCTGGGTGTCACCGACGACGTTATTTTTTCTATGATTTATCGCCACGAACGTGGCGCCCGTATTTGGGATGGCGCGGATGAAGTGCATAAGCAAAGCCTGGCACGCAGTATTTTAAAAAAATATGGCTCAGACATGCAAAAACATTAACATCTCAATGGTGAAAAAATGACGCTCTTACCACTAGATACATCAAAAAGCATTCGGCAAGGAGAAGAACTGGATATCCATGCACTCCATACTTACCTTCAGTCGCAGACGCCGGAAGTAGGCAAAATTCTGGAAATTACGCAGTTTCCGGGAGGGTTTTCCAACCTGACCTATTGCCTGAAAACGGCTGATCGGGAATATGTTCTTCGCCGCCCGCCATTTGGTGCCAATGTCAAAGGCGGACATGATATGGAACGTGAATTCAGGATGCTATCTCTCCTGCAACCCCATTATACAAAAATCCCCCGCCCCATTCTTTTCTGCGAAGACGAAACCGTCCTTGGCGCGCCGTTTTACATCATGGAACGTGTTGTGGGGGTTATTCTGCGCCCCTCTAATGTATCGGCTATGAATCTATCTGCAGACCTGTTTTACCAAACCTCGAAAGCGCTGGTGGACAATCTTGTCACTTTGCATACACTCGACATTGAAGCCATCGGGTTAAGCCGATTGGGCAAGCCCGAAGGTTATGTCCAACGACAAGTGACGGGCTGGATCAAACGCTACTACCATGCCGAAACCGACACCATTCCGGAAATGAATGACGTAGCAGCATGGCTGGAGAAAAACCTGCCCGAAAGCCAGGCGCCAACGCTATTGCACAATGATTACAAATACGATAACGTTATTTGGGATCCCACCGATCTCTATCAAATACGGGGCGTGCTGGACTGGGAAATGGCGACCATTGGTGATCCATTAATGGATCTCGGCGCCACGCTCGCTTACTGGGTCGAAGCCCGCGATGCCCCAACGCTCCGGCAGTTCAATGTCACCTGGCTCCCCGGCAATCTCAGCCGCCTCGAAGTGATCGAACGCTACGCACAACTAAGCGGTCGCAACCTTTCCAACATCCTGTTTTACTACGTCTTTGGTTCTTATAAAAACGCCGCAATCGTGCAGCAAATTTATGCTCGCTGGAAAAAAGGTCATACGCAGGATGAACGCTTCGGTAAATTGCTTCCCCTTGTGCTCGATCTGGCGAAACGAGCTGCGCAGGCATTAGAAGCAGGTAAGATTGAATAAAAAATCCTCTGACATTACCGTCAAAAGGTTTTTCGATGCGAAGGTCGGAAGCAGCTTCTTTTTAAAAAACTCAATAAATTGATTGTAAAAATCATATAAAAATATTTCTTACTAA
>CAZQTF010000238.1:0-5561 GCA_964596135.1 uncultured Saprospiraceae bacterium
GTCGAATCCCTGCCAGGTTTTTTCACGGGCTTGCTCGATGATCGGCAATGCCTCCGCGATTTTGGCGCGACCAGCAGCCGTGAGTTCAATCTGAAACCGGCGGCGGTCTTTTTCATCCACGATGCGGCGGGTCAGTCCTTTTTCGCATAGCAAGTCTATGATTCGCGTCACGGTCGGAGCGTCTTTGAAAGTTGCTTTGGCAATTTCCAACTGGCTCAAGCCGTCCTGCTTTTCCAACTCTTGCAAAATCACCCATTGGTCAATCGTGATGCCGCAACCCGCCCGCTGCAATTGTTCCTGAAAATACTGCTTCATGCGCTTGGAGGCGCGTTCGAGTACGAAACCTGGCAAGTCAGCCGCGCCTTTTGTTTTTTTGAGCAGGAGAAATTCTGTCACACTTGGAATATTAGTTGGTACAAAATTAATTAGTGTAACAATTATTTGCAAATAAATATTCTTTTTTTTAAATCATATGTTCCTAAAAGTGTATTTTTAGGGAATCGAACTGAAAACAGTTTTCCCTTTATGAAAAAAATGGGCTATTTTATTGGGTTAGTTATTTTGTTGAGTGCCTCCGAATGCGGTAAAAAAACGGTATCGCTCGCTGCTACGCAATGGAAGGTGCTCGAGCTTCGTCAACCCAATGCAACCAATACACTTTTACCCACTAAAACCTACGTGCTGGAATTTCGGGATGAAAAATCGCTGAACCTTCGGCTGGATGTAAACAACTGTATCGGAAATTATGAGAAAACCGATGACGGAAAAATCACCTTTACACCCTTGGGATGCACCAAGATATGTTGTGATACCGAATTTGCCCTCACACTGACTCAAATGCTATCTTCTTTGCATACATTTGAATTAAAAAAGGATACATTATCCCTTAAAGGTGAAGGATATATTATACTCAAACGTATTAAATAATAGCATATTACTGAATGTGCTTTCTTATTCTTTCATTGAATAAGATGCAAACCAACAACATTGTGAATGCAGACTAACTTGCCTTCCGCTTCATTTCCTCGCTGGTAGCTCCGATTTTCACCACTTTGCTTTCTGCTTTGCTTGTGCCCCATTCAATACGATAGCCTAGGATGGCGCTTACCGCAATAGCAAAAGCTAAATAAACCAACCAAAATTGGCTGGTGTAAACTGCCAAGATTCCTACCAACATCATCAGGTAAAATCTCAAAACCGTATTGGAAAAACTTAACTTGAACATGGCTTAATTATTTAGGTTATCAATCACTTCAAATTAAGCCCTTTTTGAAAAAGTGGAGGTGATTTTTAGCAATCAGAAGCTTGACTTATCTCACCTTAAAAAGCGGAAAAATACTTCGAAGTGTACTGCTCAGAATAATACACTCATCACCGCATCCGAAAGATGAAGGGTTTGCCAAGATTTTCTTAACTAAAATTTAACATTTTTCAGAAAACATCATTGTATCATTGATGTTTAAACATTGAAATTTGAAACTACATTTTTAAACCAAAAAAATAAAAAAGTCCATGTCAACCACGACTGCAGTAGCAACCAAATGGGCAATTGACCCAACACATTCCGAAGTGAGCTTCAAAGTTAAGCACCTGGTAATCAGCACCGTGACGGGCTATTTCCGCGAGTTCGAAGGCGGTATTGAGCAAACCGGCGAAGGTTTTGAGGGCGCCAATACCTACTTCAGCGCTAAGATCGCCAGCATTGATACCAACCAGGAACAACGCGATGCCCACCTGAAAAGCGACGATTTCTTCAACGCAGAAGCGTATCCCGAATTGACTTTCCGTTCGACTTCTTTTACGAAAGTTGCCGACAAAAAATACAAAGCGGTAGGTGACCTTACCATTCGCAACATTACAAAATCGGTAGAACTGGACGTTGACTTCCTGGGCGAGGCCGCCGACCCTTACGGACAGCATAAAGCCGGTTTTGAAATCAATGGCACTATCAATCGCAAAGATTTTGATCTGAAATGGGACGCCGTAACCGAAGCCGGTGCGGTAGTGGTGAGCAACGAAGTACGACTCCACCTCAACGTGCAAGTAGTGAAGCAGTAGTTGTAATTCAACATATCGAAGATTTCCGAAATTTCAAAAATTTCGGAAATCTTTCCCCTGTTTCTATTTCGTTTTCATGATAGCTTCCGCCTCTTTTTTCAAATCTGCGGCAAACTGTTCAAAAGACGCATCAAATGGCGGGATATAACCGGCGTACAATGGAAACATCAACCCACCGATTTTCTCCTGCATCGAAAAAGCGACCGTTCCGTGGCCCACATCGAAGAGTGCGTAAACGCGATTGCCTTGTGCGTCGCCCCAAATGAGCTGTTTTTCCGGCTCAAATGTTTTCACTTTCAAAGTAAAGGTGCGTTTTGGATCAAGCGTGGATTTCAATTTGATTTTCTCACCCGGTGCGATATTGCCTTCGATGGAAATGACCGTTGAATTCCAGCGTGGATAATCCGAAGCATTGGTCAGCAGCGTCCAGATAATGGCTGCATCTGCCTGAATATCAATACTTACCGAAGTTTCGCGGCTAAAAGTTGTTTTTACCGTGGCAGCTTTGCCTTTTTGCGGAGAAGGTGTCATCGAGAATCGTTTTTTGTTTTGAATTAATTTTAAATCTCTGACGAACCGGTGAGGAAAAACGATAGGCTAAACCGCACTTTTTTCAAAAAAATCTTCCATCACGTTGCTATTGTGCTCTAAATGATGGAGTTGCAAAGCCGCGGCACCCGATTCAAAAGGATCAATCTCCTGCACAATTTTCATTCTCAAATCAAACAGGTGCTCTTTATCTGCATTTTCCGCTTCCCGCGCCATTTCGATTTTGACCAGCTCCTCCTGCAATTTTTGTTTAGGATTAAAAATGCCATTCAGCTCCGAACATTGATGACAGACCCCGTCTTTATTGATCAAAGCGCACCTGCCCTCAAAAATCTGAATCATTTTTGATCTGCCGGCGTGCAAATAATATTTCACCATCGGCTCGGTAGAAGCGATGATTTCCGCAATCTCGTTGATTTTAAAACCATACACTTCCTTGAGTAGCAGGCAAATCTGCTGTTCCAATGGCAAGGATTTCGCAATGCAGGTAAAACAAAATGCAATATGTTCTTTGATTTCAAATGCGCCCTGGGGCGAAGTGTGCCGAATGTGCATCGCTTCCTGAAAAAACTGCGGATTGGAGAGTGCCGCCGCTTTGCTGAGGTCGGTTACGTTCTCCGTCCAGCGTTTGCGGGCGCGGAGGTTGTCTTTGGCCAGATTGGACGCAATCGCAAAAAGCCAGGTTTTTAAAGACGATTCGCCTCGGAAACCGGCTAATTTTTCATTGGCTTTCAGGTAAGTATCCTGTACCAAATCTTCCGCATCCGCAGCGCTGGCCGTGACGCGCAGGAGATAGGATTGGAGTTGCCCGCGAATTTGCTGAAACTCAGCCGTAAGTTGTTCTGGAGTCATTTTAGAAATAGTCTGACTCTCAAATTTAAGAAACTTCGGATAAGTGGTTTTGTTATCTTAGCTACAAATTTTGGAATTTCAAGCATGACCTGGGAAGATTTTAAAACTATATCCGATGCCCTGCCGCTTCAGCCTGGCGTCTATCGTTTTCTGGATGAGAATGATACGATTTTGTATGTGGGCAAGGCAAAAAATCTGAAAAACCGCGTGTCGTCGTACTTTGGCGACCGCAAGGACATGCCGTTCAAAACCCGCACGATGGTAAAACATGCGCACCGACTGGAGTTTACCATCGTTGAAACCGAAGCGGATGCACTCCTGCTGGAAAATTCGCTCATTAAGCAGCATCAGCCGCGTTATAATGTAATGCTCAAAGACGGGAAGTCGTATTCTTACATTTGCATCAAAAATGAGCGCTTCCCGCGGGTTTTTATTACGCGCAATGTAATAAAAGATGGTTCTGTTTACTTTGGTCCTTATACTTCCAAGTTTCGCTTGAAAATTATTTTAGATTTGATCAAGCAGCTCTTCCCTTTGCGCACCTGCAATCTGAGCCTGACGGAAGAAAATATCGCCGGCGGGAAATTTAAAGTTTGTTTGGAATATCATATCAAAAACTGCCAGGGACCCTGCGAAGGCTGGGAAGATGAAGCGAGTTACAATGAAAAAATTAACCAGATTAAAAACATTCTGAAAGGAAATTTTGGCGCAGTGATTCAGCATTTCAAAAAAGAAATGCAGCAGTGTGCTGAAAATCTGGAGTTTGAAAAAGCGCAGCAACTCAAGGATAAACTCAGCGCTTTTGAGGATTACCAGAGCAAGTCCACGGTGGTGAGCACGACTGTACGCGACGTGGATGTTTTTTCGATCGCTTCCGACGAAAAAGAGGCATACATCAACTATCTGCGCGTGGTCAACGGCGCGTTGATTCACATTCACACCCAGGAATTGGTGAAAAATCTGGACGACGACGAGCGCGATTTGCTGGAATACGCCATCCCGATTTTGCGCGAGCAATTCGACAGCTTTGCGCCGGAAATTCTTGTGCCGTTTGAGGTAGAAATTGTAGAAAAATTGCAAATCACCGTTCCGAAAATTGGCGATAAAAAGAAATTGCTCGAGCTTTCCGAAAAAAATGTACAGTACCATCTGCTGCAAAAGCGCCGCGACGAAGCCAGCAAAACCCGTAAGCAAACGCCTGCCGAGCGCATCCTGCGCACTTTGCAGAACGACCTGCAAATGAACGAGTTACCAATGCATATCGAATGTTTTGACAATTCGAATATACAAGGTACGAATCCGGTTTCCTCCTGTGTGGTGTTTAAAAATGCGAAGCCTTCCAAGAAAGATTATCGTCATTACAACGTGAAAACCGTCGAAGGTCCCAACGATTTCGCCTCGATGGAGGAGGTTGTGTATCGCCGCTACCGCCGCCTGCTCGATGAAGGGCAGGCGCTGCCGCAACTCGTCATCATTGACGGTGGCAAAGGGCAACTCAGCGCCGCGATGAACAGCATTCGCGCCCTGGGGCTGGAAGGCAAAATGACGGTGATCGGCATTGCCAAAAAACTCGAAGAAATTTTCTTCCCGGGCGACTCGGTACCATTGCACATCAACAAAAAATCGGAATCGCTCAAGCTCATCCAGCAAGCCCGCAACGAGGCGCACCGCTTTGCCATTACTTTTCATCGTGACCAGCGTTCGCGCAACTTTTTGGGTACGGAATTGACCGAAATTCCTGGCATTGGCGAAAAAACAGCGGATAAATTGCTCCAGCATTTTGGCTCGGTGAAAAAATTGCGGGAAGCATCTTTTAGTGAAGTTGCTTTGGTTGCTGGTGATGCAATTGCCAAGAAAGTGCGTACCTACTTTGAGAGTGGGAAGAGCGAAGAAGAGTAAAAAGAAGACTATTTTTTATTTCAATTCCAAGAATCAAAATTGAAAACAATGAAAGTATTAACGTTTTTATTAGGTGTTTTGATGTTCGTTGGATGTAAAAATGGTGATTCAATAAATGCCGAAAAGCAAATAAAATACGATTATTCAAAATAGGACTTACGCACTAAATAATAAGTGACTAAAAATCAGTTCATTGAAACAGT
>CAZQTF010000239.1:0-5522 GCA_964596135.1 uncultured Saprospiraceae bacterium
CTCCGCAAAACCGACCGGCAAAACCGAACACTTTTGTTCTTTTCCGATTTTCGGGCCGCAAAGGTAACACATTTGCAGCAAAATAAGCAACTGTCTTGTGTTTTTTATCATCCCCGCCGGCAGTTTCAGATTCGCCTTCAGGGGCTGGCAAAATTGCACCATAAAGATGCATTGGCACAAACCTGCTGGTCGGGTCTTCCAGTAATGGGTCGAAAAAACTACGCTTCCACTCTGGCTCCCGGCTCAGTAACGGAGCATGATGCCAATGGGATACCGGACTTTTGGCACGATGGAATCGAACTTCCGGCAACTGAGTTTGCGTTTGACAATTTTGTGGTGATCGCTTTTGAAATCACCGAAATTGAATGCCTTTCACTCCACCCCAAGGGGCATCAGCGGGCTTGGTTCGTATGGCAAAACGACCATTGGCAAAGCACGTGGTTAATACCCTGAACCTTAGAATTGCAGGATGTTTACCTTGCCTCATCCAGTTTCAGGTTCAGTTCTTCTGTTTTGCTATCGCGCAGCACTTTGATTTTCACCGTTTCTCCCGGCTGATATTTTTCCAAAGCCAGCGGAATTTCACTGCTGGATTTGATTTTGTCATTGCCAATGCCGACGATGATATCCCCCAGAATGATCTCTCCGTAACGATTGCGGTAGGTTGGCTTGATGCCGGCACGTTCGGCAGCGCTGCCCTCCAACACGTCAATCACCAACGCACCTTCTATGCCCAGGCGTTGTTCCCATTGCGCTTGAGCCAATTCTACACCCAGGCTGGGGCGTTTGATTTTGCCATACTGAATCAATTCCGGCACTACCCAGCGCACTGCATCCACCGGAATAGAAAAACCGATACCCGCAGAAGCGCCGGAAGGGCTGTAAATAGCAGTGTTCACACCAATCAGTCGCCCCGATGAATCAAGCAGCGGACCGCCGGAATTGCCGGGGTTAATGGCAGCATCGGTCTGAATCACATCCCGAATCGGCACGCCTGCAACGGATTCTATTTCCCTTCCCAGGGCGCTCACAATACCGGTGGTCAGCGTTTGGTCCAAACCAAAGGGATTGCCAATCGCATACACGTTTTGCCCGACACGCAAATCATCGGAAGTGCCCAGCGGAATAGGTGTAAGCTTATTTTTGGGCACTTCAATTTTCAGCACCGCGAGGTCTTTTTCAGGAGCGATGCCCACCAGCGTCGCCTGCCAGGTGGTGCGGTCTGCCAGCGTTACCGTTGCGCGGTCGGCTCCCTGAATCACATGGTAATTGGTAATAATATGCCCGTTCCGATCCCAAACAAAGCCGGAGCCTGTTCCGCGGGGGATTTCGGAAATGTCGCGAGTCCAGTAATCTCTTCGGACGTTGGAGGTGGTAATAAAGCACACCGATGGCGCCGCTTGTTCGAATAGCTGAATCGTGGCAATTTCACTCGGATTGAGCGCAGTGCCGGCAGTGGTAGCTCGGTTGGCGGCATTTTCTTCCTGTTTGTTGGCGACTTGAGTTGCAGTTGCGGTGGTTTCTTCCGCTTTTTTGGCATCATCTTTGCTTTTCCAGGCTACACCGGCGAAGAAACCGACGCCCAGCAGCAAAATCCACAAAAGAAAACGCAGGTTTTTCATGGTTTTTGAATGTTGATATTTATTATTTTGTACAAATAGGTTACTGGAAATGTTTAATTTGACATTCACAGAAAAATCGCAGGACGGTGCGAATCCTTGAGTTGCTTCGTTTTAAAGCGAAAATTGCATGAGCATTGTTCTAAAACAAGTATAGTTTTTGCTTGAGATAAATTACTTATCTTTAATGCTTTAAAAGTTGATTAATAGCCAATTATCAATTGCTGATCAGGTTTTGCGCTGTTTCTTTTTGGCAGCCGGAAACAGGATGTTATTGAGAATCAGGCGGTAACCTGGTGAATTGGGATGCAGGTTGAGATCCGTTGGCGGATCATTGACAAAATGGCGATAGTCCTCTGGGTCGTGCCCTCCGTAAAACGTCCAGGTGCCCTCGCCAAAACTGCCATGGATGTAGCGCGCTTCGTCGGCGGGTTTGTTTTCACCGAGGATCAATACACTCGGTTTGATGTATTGTTTGCGGAAAGCCGTGGTTTGTCCCATAAAACCTTTGACGGTGCGAGTATGATTTTGAGTAAGCATGGTGGGCACGGGATCCCATTTTGCTGAAAAATCGAACAGGGTGAAATAGTCCTGATCGGGCGATACATTTCTGCCGTAATTATTGTCAATACTGGAATGCTCGTATTCATAAGGATTGCGCGAAAGCTCAAAATTTCGGAATGCAAAGCATTTATTAAAATCCAGCCTATCCTGGGCATTGGGGTCGGCGCCATCGCCATCGTACTCTTTCGCACAGATGTCTATGCCTTCGGCTGCCAGGGCAATATCGTAGGTGTCGGTCGCCGAACACATCGCAAACATAAAGCCGCCGCCGGCAACGAACTCGCGGATTTTTTGGGAAACTGCGAGTTTGAGTTGAGAGACTTTCGAGTAGCCCATTTTTTTGGCAGTTTCTTCCGCTTTGCGCACGTGCTCGCGGTACCAGGGCTGGTTGGCGTAGTTGCGATAAAAGCGCCCGTACTGTCCGGTGAAATCTTCGTGGTGCAGATGCAACCAATCGTATTTGGCAAGTTCATCGTTCAGTACTTCTTCGTCGTACACAGTTTCGTAAGGAATTTCAGCATACGTCAGCGCCAGGGTCACGGCGTCGTCCCAGGGTTGGATTTGTTCGCCCTGTTCGTTTTTATCGGGGGTATAAACCGCGATTTTAGGCGCGACTTCCAGCTTGATGGCGTCCATATTGATTTCCGGGTGTGCGATTTCATCCAGGATTTTATTGAGCTGCGCATCGGCGATTATTTCGTAGGTCACACCGCGCGTGATGCATTCCTTTTCAAAAAGGGCATTGTGTTTGAAGACGAAACTCCCGCCCCGGTAATTGAGCAACCACCAGGCTTCGCTGCCATTTTGCAACACCCAGTAGGTGATACCGTATGCTTTGAGATGGTCGCGTTGCGATTCGGGATCCATTGGCAGCAGAAGATAGGCTGCCTGCATCTTGCAGGCGAAAATTGCCAGAAACAGCACTACAATCAGTCGTCGCATTGGCATGGTCTTACATTTTTTGGTTAAATCATTCATTATAACAGCAAAACGGATTGTTCTGATTTTGAGCAAAACGATATTTTTTATAAAAACTGCTATTGGGGATTAAGTTTTGCGTTGCTTTTTTTTGGCAGCCGGAAATAGTATGTTGTTGAGAATCAGACGATAACCCGGAGAATTGGGATGCAGACTCAGGTCGGTGGGAGGATCTTGCAAGTGGTGGCGATAGTCCTCCGGATCGTGCCCTCCGTAAAACGTCCAGGTGCCCTCGCCAAAACTGCCGTGAATGTAGCGCGCTTCATTGGCGGGCTTATTGTCTCCGAGCATTAGCACATTCGATTTGATGTACTGCTTCTGGAAAGCGGTGGTTTGCCCCATAAAGCCTTTGACGGTGCGCGTGTGGTTTTGGGTGAGCATGGTAGGTACGGGGTCCCACTTTGCCGAGAAGTCAAACAGCGTGAAATAATCCTGATCAGGTGGCACGTTTCTGCTTCGGGTGTTGTCAATTGTGGCGTGCTCGTATTCGAAAGGGCTGATAGAAACTTCGAAATCCCGAAAAGCGAGGGTTTTACTAAAATCCAGCTTTTCGGATGCCGTTGGATCAGCGGGGTCGCCATCGTATTCTTTGTCACAAATATCAAGACCATCCGCTGCCAGAGCAATGTCGTAAGTGTCTGCTGCAGAGCACATGGCAAACATGAAGCCACCGCCACTGGTGTATTCGCGGATTTTTTTCACGACAGCAAGTTTTAGGTGCGATACCTTGCTAAAGCCCAGTTTTTTCGCGGTTTCCTCTGCCTGGCGCACGTGTTCACGGTACCAGGGCTGATTCATATAACGCCGGAAAGACCGCCCAAATTGACCGGTAAAATCCTCATGATGCAAATGTAGCCAGTCATATTTTGCCAATTCGTCATTTATTACTTCTTCATCATAAATTACATCGTAGGGAATTTCGGCATAGGTCAGCGCCAGAGTCACGGCGTCGTCCCAGGGTTGAATATCAATGCCCTGCTCGTTTTTTTTGGGGGAGTACACGGCTACTTTCGGCGCGACTTCCAATTTGATGGCATCCATATTGATTTCAGGATTGGCGATTTCCGCCAGGATTTGGCTGAATTGCGCATCGGCAATGACCTCGTAGCTGACGCCACGCGTGATGCACTCTTTTTCAAAAAGAGGATTATGCCTGAACGCGAAGCTTCCGCCCCGGTAATTGAGCAGCCACCAGGCTTCGGCGTTGTTTTGCAAAACCCAGTGCGTAACGCCGTAGGCTTTGAGATGGTCGCGCTGCGACTGATGATCCATGGGGAGCAGCAAATAGGCGGCTTGCACGTGTACAGCGGTAACGGCGAAGAGCCATCCCAGCGTTATTGATCGGATTTGCTGCATAGTTGTCTGTTTTTGATAAGTCGCTTAGTTGGTAAGCGGTACTTCCGTTGCCAGTCGGTATTTGACCGGATAAATATCAATTCCGCCGAGAAGCAGCTCCAGCTTGAACGCGTTGGCGCTCATTTCCTGCACTACAGGCGCCTGATCTTCATTTCTGCTGATGCGGAAATAATAATCTTTTCCTTTTTCAAAATCAAAAAATACCATTTGTTCCGCAAAGTTAATATCCTGAATAATGCCCAGTTGCGTTTCATCGAATTCCAGCATAGTGTACGATTGCGGCGCAAGTTTCACGGGCTTGTCGGGGTTAAGATGTGTCTTTAATTGAAAACTGCACACGTTGCTTCTATGTAATAAGTGCAACCGCACGGTTTCAGGATGTTCGGATTGGGCGACAACACCGCCTGCCAATACTGCCAGTAACAGGGTAAGAATGAGTTGTTTCATGATCGGGTTTTTTCTATGAATTGGGAATTAGCAACTAAAAATACGAAAGTTGTGCAGCATACGACTGCATTTAACAAAATGGTAACAAAAATAACATTAGAATGATTCGTTTAGATGAGTCTTTTGGGGGGAAGATAGTATCAACCCATTCATTGTATGTTCCTATCTTCCCTCTGGTTATTTACGACGACTTACTGGGAAATCGGATCAAGCCTTATGATTGTTGGCTTTGGATTGACATCGTTGGCAAATAATTTAATTGCATTTTAAACGCTGTTTCGCTCAGCTCGCCTATTGGTATGCCAAATATGACGGCTTCTTCCATTCTTGAAATCCTGAAGAAATAGTCTTTGTTTTTTTCAAAATTCAGCAAAACCGGCAAATTATTGACCTGGCTGTTTCTAAATAGTCCGAACTCGGTGGCTTCCGTTTCCAGAACGGTATAGGTGCCTGGCGTCAGTATAATCGGTTTGTCGGGGCTGAGTGTAGTGTACAGGCGATAGTTAGAGCTTGTTCAAAAATATTATGTTGAAGAAAAGTTTATCTTCGCAATAACCA
>CAZQTF010000240.1:0-5473 GCA_964596135.1 uncultured Saprospiraceae bacterium
CCTGCTCAAACCCTGTGAGATGCCTTCGCAGAAGGCGGTTGATTTTTTAAATAACATATCATCTATCCCTAATTTGTAATAATCAATATTTCAGTTTTTTATTAAAATCCGCAATCGCTTCCGGCTCCCCAACCACGTAGAGCAGATCTTCCTGCAAGATTTCCGTTTCAGGTTTCACATCGGTAATAAAAACTTCGCCCCGTTGAATCGCGACCAGATTCACACCGTATTTCAGTCGAATATTACTGTCTTTCAGTGGTTTACCAATCACTTCATTGGCATTGTGCTGCACCCTCAGGCAGGTAAGATTGAAATTGGGAATATTGAGCAGTGTTTTTGATTTCTGACGATGCGAAAAAGGGCGCAGCATTTCATATTTTTCAGCGCGGATGTCTTGAATAAAAGCTTCCACCTCGTCCTGCGGCACCAGATAACGCTGCAACAAACGAGTGAAAATCTCCACCGAAGTTTCAAATTCCTGAGGAATGACTTCATTTGCCCCAAGTTTATACAACTCTTCCATTTCCCGAAGGCTTTGCGTCCTTACGATTACATGCACCGTTTGGCAGATGGAACGAATATTCATCACCACTGCTTTGACAGCAACCTGATCGGGAATGGCGATCACCGCTACCCGGGCGCTATATACTTTCAAATGCTCCAGAACAAAGGTGTCCATCGCATCACCGTAGAATATGGGCTCGCCTTTGGCCCGGTAATCACGGACTGTTTCTGGGTTCAATTCGATAATCACATAAGGAATATCTGCACTCTTGGCGGCGCGGGCCACGTTTTGCCCGGTAACCCCAAAACCAATAATAATCACATGATCCTTCAGATCGTGCGTATTCGGCTCTTTGCCACGGGCCGCCGTCGTCATTTCATTAAATTGTATCATCCGTTTTTGCAGTTGCGATTTTTTTAAAAGCCCGAAAATCTGCTCTGAATATTGCATCACAAAAGGCGTCACCCCCATCGAAAGAATAGAAATTGCCAGGAAAAACTGATAGGTGGATTCTGCCAGCAGCCCTTTTTCCATGCCGGTTACCGACAGGATAAACGCAAATTCACCGATCTGAAACAGCGACAAGCCGGTCAGGATAACCGTGCGAAACGGATAACGTAGCGCAACCGCCGCCAGTGAAGCAATAATACCCTTTAGCAGCATCACTACGAGCGTCAGCCCAATGATTATCAGGATATTTTGTATAAAAAAGCGCACATCCAGCAGCATGCCAATAGACACAAAGAAAAAGCTGGTAAAAATTTCCCGAAAGGGAATCACGATACCTGTCGCCTGATGGCTGTATTCAGACTCTGAAACAATCAGACCCGCCATAAATGCGCCCAGCGCAAGCGATAAACCAATGGAAGAGGTTCCCCAAGCTACTGCAAAACAGATGACTATAATGGTCAAAATAAATAATTCCTTGCTCCGGGTGTGTGCCACTTCATGCAAGAGCCTCGGCACTACATAACGCGCACCAAACAATACCAGAGCAATGACCAGCGCAGCCTTTAGCATCAATCCGAGCAAGGCCTCTACCACATTGCCGCCATTACCCGCGATCAGAGGCGTGAACAGCATCATCGGCACCACAATGATATCCTGAAAAATCAGGATCGCTAGTGAAATTTTTCCGTGCGGATTATTGATCTCGCCGCTTTCCTGCAACAACTTTAATACAATGGCAGTACTGCTCAAAGAAAACAAGAACCCCAGAAAAACCGCTTCGCCCCAACTGAAGCCCAACATCGTAGCCCCAAAATAAGTCACGAGAATCGTAAAACCTACCTGGATCATGCCGCCGATAAGAACCGTGCGTTGAATAGAGGCCAGCGTTTTGAGCGAAAATTCCAAGCCAATGATGAATAATAGCAAAATCACACCGATCTCCGCCAGCATCTCCACTTCGTGGGTCGTATCATCGCCGATAAGCCCAAATCCGCCGGGTCCCACGATCACGCCGGTAATGAGCAAACCCAGAATTGCTGGTAATTTCAACCTTTGAAATAAGTAAATAACCACCGCCGATAAGCCTAATATGATGACAATATCCGGTAGAAGCGGGATGTGCATAGGGTGTTCCGTTTTGTTGATCAATGAATAAGCGCCCCGGAGAACTCCGGGATTCGCTGTCAAATATAAAATGTTAACGCCGGAAATAGATTGAAAGTTGGTGCGCTAACTACTTCTTAAACTCCTGAAAATTGGTCTGAATGCTCAAATGGTTCACGCCGCCGGCAATGTGGTAGATCATCCTGCCGTAGTCGATGCGGAAACGGTTAATTTTGATGCCCGCCCCAAAGGTAAAGCCGGCCAGGCTGCCGTAGTTTTCCACGGTCATTTCCTTGCGGAGGGAGTGATTGTAGCCAAAACGCACGCGGAAATTTTCCTTGGCGCCGAAGAGGAATTCACCGTTGAAAATAAAATGCCGGAACAGGTTGTCGGCAAAAACAGCAAACTCGCTGTCTTCAGTAGGCGCTTCCCCGAAAAAAAGGTCGTTATCTTCGCGGTTGGGATCGTCGTAGATGACGTTCCAGCGTTGTAGATTGTGATAAATGATGGAAAAACGGAATGGCAGATAACGTAGCCGCTTGGAGATACCCACCTGAATTTCAAAGGGTAAGGACTCAAAATTGCCGCTGCGGTAAGGTACGATCTGCGTACCGATATTTTTGAAAACGATCGTCGCATTGAAACGGCTGGCGGTATCGAAATACATCGCAGCCAGATCGGCAGTGAAAGCAGTGGAACTGAACACGTCCAGTTTGGAAGTGATGAATTTCACATTCGCGCCAAGCGCCAGGCGCTCGTCCACCTGTCGCCCTGCGCCAATGGCAATGGCATAGTCAGCAGCTTTAAACGTATTCTCCAGATCGTTGAATTCGTTGCGGGCTTCCAATTCGCCGTAATTGACATACTGCACACCGGCGTGGAAAGTCGTTTTGATAGCAGGAAAGTAATTGCCGTAGGAAGCGTAGCCGTTTTGAATTTTGCCGAGATGAAAATTGTGGTTGAAAGCGATTTGCTGATGCATCTCAGGGTTGAGCAACGCCGGATTGGCATAAGCCAGATTGACATCATCGTCCGGCACGGTGATGAGATTGCCACCTAAGGCAGTCACCCTTGCCGAAGGAGAAAGATTGAGAAAACTAAAAACCTGCTGCCCGCCAAGCTGCGCCAGTGCTACGTTTGAAAGTATCGGGAAAAGAAGAAAGAGTAAAGTTTTTCGCATGTCAATTTTTTTCAGCTTCCCACGTGGTTTGGCAAACACCTTTGTTGCACATCATGGTTTTGATGTGTTTTCCGGTTTCGTCGTATAGCTTGAGCTCTCCATGTTCATAGTCACCATTGAGGTAAGTGCCTTCCGCTTTCAATTTGCCGTTGGGGTAGTATTCTACGAAAGGTCCGTTTTCCTGGTTACGCTCAAAAGTGACAACCTCTTTCAGAGCGCCATTTTCATAAAATCCCTGCCATGCGCCTGACATTTGGTTGTGTACGTAGCGTCCCGTTAGTTTCACTTGCCCGTCAGGATAAAATATTTTGTATTCTCCTTCAAATTTACCCATCCGGTAATTCTCTATCACCTGCGTATCTCCGCTTTCATAGTACAAAATGCGCCAACCATGGAGCGTATCGCTGGTATAGGTTGCTTCCTCTACTTTTTTGCCCTGCGGATCAATTTTCACATACAATCCCTCTTTTGCATAATCGCTTACGCGGCGCTGGTAGCGTTCCGTATAGCCGTCGTGATCTTTGTTTTCAATAGTTTCTACTCGATTGGAGTTGCTTTTACAGCTGTAAGCCAGCACGATCAGGCAGCAGAACTGACAAAAATATTTGAACATGAATCCCTTGTTTTTTGCTAAGGTAATAACGCGAATTGAATGGGCAGATTATGTAAAGGACAATAGAAATGCCTTTGTCACGACGAAAAAGAATTGAGCTGCAGATAAAATAAATCTGAGCTGAGCAGTGCTCAGTACTTCATGCAAAAGGATTTATTGGAAAAGTAGTACCAATGAGGGGCGCTTACATAGCGCGCAAAGCCTTTACCAGATACGTCAGCATGAATGGCAGCACAACCCAGAACCATTCGGATACGTACATTACCATCAAAATAAAAAGAACAAAAAACACTGCGAACAGGATCCAGTCTAAGGCAGTCGAATTTTTAGTAGTCGTTTCCATCTTTTTATCGTGTTCAAAATTTTCGGACCAAAAGTAAGAAGGAATTTTCCAAAATCCTTGCCGATGCAGGCATTTTTACTCCATCTTTTCTTTTTAAGGATGTCGAATATTTGTGCTGGCGCCGGCCACAAGTACCAATACCACTGAAAAAAAACAGTTTCTTTTTTTGTCAAATGGATGACAAAAATACGCCAACGCCTAATTGAATTGGTATCAAAATGAAACATCTGAAACTGCTGTGTTCGAGCCTTTTATTATTTGTTTTTACTCAAAGCTGGAGTCAAAACCCGCCCGTTTTACATATCAAACACGCTACCGGCAGCATTCGAATCGATGCGGTGCTTGATGAACCGGACTGGCAGACCGCAGAGGTTGCCGATGATTTTATGCAATACTTCCCTGCCGATACGACGAAAGCTATGGCACAGAGCGAAATACGTATAACATATGATGAGAATTTCATCTACGTAGGCGCTAAAATGTACAATTTACCCGGCGCGCGGAAGTACGTGACCCCCTCTTTGCGGCGTGATTACCGCGGAGAAGCCAACGACGGTGTCACGCTGGTGATAGATCCTTTTCAGGACAATACCAATGCTTTTCAGTTTGGGGTGAATCCTTTCGGTGTGCAGCGCGAAGGATTAATCGCCAATGGTGGTGGCAACGGTGAAGATCTATCGCTCAACTGGGACAATAAATGGTATGCAGAGGCAAAAACCTACGAGGGCTACTGGATTGCAGAGATGGCAATTCCTTTCAAAACACTTCGTTTCAAAGAAGGCAGTACCATCTGGAATGTCAATTTTTATCGAATTGACAGCGAATATGCGGAGCGCTCGACCTGGACGCCCATTCCGCGCAACTTCCCCATCATCAATCTGGCGTTTATGAAACAACTGATCTGGGATCAGCCGTTGAAAAAACCGGGCGCCAACATTTCCCTGATTCCGTATGTGGCGGGCGGCTACAATCAGAAATTTTTTGATGATGACCAACGCATCCGGGAAAATCCGGACTATGATTTTAATATCGGTGGCGATGCCAAAATTGCCGTTACGTCCGGGCTAAACCTTGATGTGACGGTTAATCCAGATTTCTCTCAGGTGGAAGTGGACGAACAAGTGACTAACCTGGATCGCTTTGAAATATTCTTCCCCGAACGGCGCCAGTTTTTTCTGGAAAACGCTGATCTCTTTGCCGATTTTGGTGATCGAAACCTTCGCCCTTTTTTCTCGCGCCGTATCGGCATTGCTTATGATTCTACTTTGGACCAGAATG
>CAZQTF010000241.1:0-5372 GCA_964596135.1 uncultured Saprospiraceae bacterium
TAGTAAATAAACTTCATAGATAAGAATGAAAGAAAAAGGCGTATAAATAGCGGCAACGGGGTTGGCGAAAAGAGGCTTCAGGGATTCTTTTAATTCGATGATACCTGCATCAAATAAAAAAATAATCAGCAAATGGATGGAAAAACCAATAATTCCCAGAATAATTATGACCTGCTCAAAGTAATGTTTTACCCGTTCATTGAACAAGGTATTATAAATAGCTTTGATACGGACACTGCTGAGCATAGAAAAAATTTATAGCATATAAAATTACACAACCCATTCTATCATTTTGACACTAATTTAGAGGATTTTTAGCATATTTTATATGAACATGGTCACAAAGGCTCTATTTTTTGATGTTTTAGTTGTCAAAATATTAATTTGTACAAAACCTCCGCAACCAATTGATTACCAGCATCATTCAGATGCACTCGGTCGTAGGTGAGTACGCCGGATTCTTTATTTTGCAGGTTGTTCGAAAGGTTGTACTGCAAAAATTCTTTTCGGAAATCAGCCACCGGGCAATCGTATTGCGCAGCGATATTGCGAATGATCTGGCTATAACGGTTCAAATCTCCATCGAGTTCGTTGGTGAAATCTGTGCGTTCGCCAATGACAGCAGGCGTTGCCATCACGATGCGCGCACCCGCCGCTTGTATTTTTTTGACCAGTGCCGTGTAAAATCGCTCGAATTTGTCCGCATCGGTGCCGGTACCCAGCAAGCGTTTGTGCCAGACGTCATTTACGCCAACCCAGATCACCACCACGTCCGGCTGCTGACTCAGTACATCTTCTTCCAGTCGGAGGTAGAGATCATACACTTTATTGCCGCCAATGCCTGCGCCCATGAGTTGATACTGGTCTTTGAGACCAGCCTCATCGAGCATATTTTTCAGGCGATCAATGTAGCCGCCAGGCTTCACGCCCAATTCGGTAATGGAATCGCCAAAGAAAACGATTTTGGTTACTTTGTCGGTGGTTCCCATTGTCGCTGCCAATAATAAAAGTGTGATAAAAATGGATACAATGCGTCGAAACATCATGATTTAATGATTATAGTGCTTTATTTAAAAAAGTGCGGTTTAAAACAGCCATCAAAATTTCCATAACCATCTAGCCCAGATTTTTTTTCTTCGTGCTCTGTTCATTACACCAATATGGCTATTGTCGGTACTGATTCGCCCGGATATTTTGCATTGCCAGCGTCACGGTCTCCTCGATGCGCTTTTGGCGGGTTTCCGGGCGTTTGGCGTTTTGTATCCATTCCAGAATGCCGCGTTTGACCGAACGGGGAAATGCTTCAAAATAAACCTTCGCCGTTGGATTAGCATTCAGTGCCATTTGTAAATCCTCCGGGATCACGCCGTTTTCAAGTTCGTCGAGCGCGGTCCAGGCACCAGTTTGTTTAGCTATTTCGATCATCCCGAAACCAGCTTCCGTCATTTTGCCTTCGGCGATGAGGCGCTCCACTTTTTCCTTATTGACTTTGCTCCAGTTGCTTTTGGGATTGCGTTTTGCAAAAAACTGATAAAAACTCTCGTCGTCGCGCTTATTGGGCTTGCTGTCAATCCAGCCGAAACACAGGGCTTCGTCCACTGCCTCGTCGTAGTAAACGCTGGGTATCTGGCTCTGCTTGCGGTAAATGATCAGCCAGACGCTTTTTTCCTTATCATGATTGGCGGTAAGCCAGGTACGCCAGGCAGCCCGATCCTCAGCATAAAAAGTATTGACCCCATCTTTTTGCATCATATTACATCTGCTATTTAGTTTTTATCATTTACTGACATCTTGTTTTTATGAACCTGTTGACAGACAAGCTTCCCGAAGCAATTGCATGTATGCCAGTCCGCGCTGGCGGGCATAATCAATGTTGCGCCGGGGAATACCCTCCGGATCAGGATGCATTTCCAGGGCGCGCTCAACACTGGCTTCGCGCAGCAAATGCAGCATCGGATACAGCGAACGGTTGGTGTAATTTGCCGGATCGTCGGCAGGCGCATCGGCGAAGCGATAATCCGGATGGAAGCTGGCAATTTGATAAATGCCCTCGTAACCTTGCTCCATAAGAAGCGCTTCTGCTATATCGAGCAGGTCGAGATAGTCCACAAAGTCATTAAATCCTTCGGGTAGAATGAGTAATGTTGTCTCAATATCAGAATGAGCATCCAGGCGCATGCATTCCTGAATCAAGGCTTCGAGGCAAGCTTCAGGCTGCGTTGAACGCACCACTTCATAATGAATGCTGCCGCGATGATAGGGCTGCCCGGCAAAAGGGCAGAAATTGCAGCCAATCACCACTTCGCGTATCCAGGTCTGGGTTTGTAAAATTATGGTTTGGTCGGGTGTCATATCATTTTTTTATTTACCGTTTATCATGAATTATTTGCATCATTCATTTTTAGAACTTGATCGCAGGTAGAAACTCAATGGCAAAATCCTTTATTTCCAATGTGACCAGCGGTTTGATGGCGGCAATATCGGGAAAATAAGCCGCATTCACCTGTAAATCCAGTACTTTTACAAACCTGCCTTTACCTTTGCCGCGAAAGCTGACGTGAAAGCTCTGCCCGTCCAATTCCTGCACCAACGGTATCTTCAGCAAATTTGTACTAAATGGAAATTGCAACCCTCTTGATTGCATGGTCGCCCGGAAAAATATTTCCCCGGCTGTTGTTACATGCACCTGGGTGGTATGGGAATCTTGTTCTACAAAATCGAATGCCGCCATTTCTTTGGGAATGCCCCAGTTGGCACGACCGCTCGCCATGCTCGCTTCATTGGAAACGTAAATTTTGGTAATCGAATAGCGCGTACCTCTGCGATGATCAAATTTGCCGGGAATAAAGAGCAATTCACCGTAAGGACCAACGTTCGACGATTCATAATTGACCAGCATTACGAAACCGAAGGAAGGGCGCCATTTGCCTTGCAAATTGGCAGAAATAACCGCTTGGTCAGTAATAAAAGCTGCCGGAAAGCGGTACACAAAAATGTACCCCTGACCACGCAAATGCCAGGGAGCCGGCGTAATGTTTTTCATAAATCAGTGCTACTTTTGCTTGTGACTAAAAGTACGAATAATTTCGGTGTTTTTTGACTAATCCCTTCCAATTTCCTGTTTTGTATCAATATGCAACGGCTTTTCCAGCAAGTCCGCTGCGTTTGAATCCAGGAACGGAATGCCTCAGCCAGAATTTGATTTATACGCCCTACCTTTTTTGTTTATTCACAATAGTTGAAGTTTTGATAAATACCATAGCAAATTCGATCTTGACAATTCATTTTTCGTCTTCATTAAGCGATGTTCTGTTGTATTGCTATAATGATTTGATGTATTCGTTTTAATTTTTAAGAAATGCATTGCATATACTATCCTAAATAAACGCTCTTATATCAAAAAGAATCATCTTGATAGCAATTCGGCAAGATCAGAAAAGAAAGAATGATATGACGACAAGAAAAAATAAATCATTGATAACAAAACAACAAATTCGAAAGGCGATATATCACTTAATGATAAAAACAAGCCTGTTGTTAAATGAAATATGGCAATCGAGCAAAATAACAAGACATTTATTTAGGAAGAACTCGGAAAAACAAAACGCTTTTGATCTGATATGATCAAAAGCGTTTCTTGTCATCAAAGACAAAAACATTGGGTCAATGCCCTGTGTTTAGTTGTATTCCGGCTGAAAGCCTTTGGCTTTGCGGTTTTTCTTGCCGGCGCGCTTGCCTTTGCCTTTAAAGTCCTGTTCTTTTTTACGAAACTGCGGTTTGTCGCTGCCATTTTTTTCCTTTGCCGGTTTTGGTATTTTGATTTCCGGCAAGACGAGTTTCAGCAGCGCCACGGCCATGTCGTAGGAAGTGTAGCCATCGGCACAAAAGTCGTTGACAAGGGCTTCGTAGTTGCGTACTCTGCCTTCGGCGAGGATGTTTTTGAGTTGTCCGAACAATTTCTCTGCGCTGTTTTCCAGCAATTCTTTGGTGCTCGGTACTTCCGTGCGCTCGACTCTGATTTTGGCATATTTTTCAATATCCTGCAAACGATAGCGGTCACTTTTGCTACAGGTGAAGCTGAATGCCTTGCCCGACTTGCCCGCCCGCCCGGTGCGCCCGATGCGGTGCACGTAATACTCCGGATCCATCGGCAAATCATAGTTGAACACGCCGTCCACGCCGCTTACATCAATGCCGCGCGCCGCCACGTCTGTTGCTACCAGAATGTTGGTGCTGCCGTTGCGGAAACTTTCGAGTACGGTATTGCGCTTGCGCTGGTTGAGATCGCCGTGGATGGCATCCGCTTTGAAACCTTGACTGCGAAGTGCTTCGGTGATTTCATCTACGCGCGCTTTAGTGTTGCAAAACACAATTGCCATTTTGAGCTGGTGCAACTGCATCAGGGCAGCAATGGTGGGCAGTTTCGCATCGCGTTTGATATCGAAATACATCTGTTCGATCGCTGTAGCGGTCAGTTTCTCGGTGGTTACTTTCACAAACTCCGGTTCGTACTGGTAGTTGGCGGTGATATCCAAAATCGGTTTTGGCATCGTTGCCGAAAAAAGGATCGTCTGGCGATCTTCGGGCACCGAGGTGAGAATCGTTTCGATGTCTTCGCGGAAGCCCATGTTGAGCATTTCATCGGCTTCGTCGAGCACTACCATATCCACTTTGCTCAGCGAAATCGTGCGGCGTTCCATGTGGTCCATGAGGCGCCCCGGCGTTGCCACGATGATTTGCGCACCGCGTTTCAACGCGCGGATTTGCGTCTGGATCGGTTCGCCGCCATACACGGCTACGATATGAAGATTGCGTTTGTACTTCGCCAGTTTTTTCAGTTCCTGGGCGACCTGTAGCGCCAGTTCTCGCGTGGGGCAGAGCACCAGCGAGGAAACCGACCTTTCATTGTCATCAATCAATTCGAGCAAGGGAATGCCAAAAGCGGCGGTTTTGCCCGTTCCGGTTTGCGCCTGACCTACTACATCTTTCCCGGCGAGAATCAGCGGGATTGTTTCGGCTTGTATCGGAGTAGCTTCGGTGAAGCCCATATCCTGGATGGCGCGTTGCATGTCCTGGCTCAGTACCAGGTTGTCAAAGGTTACTTTTTTCATTGAATTGTTCGTCATCGAAATAACGTTTCATTTCGATGCTCATACGAAATTTTGAATTTTAGAAACGTAGAAGGCAAAGCAGTAAACTGAAGCATTTTGAGGGCAAGACAGCTGACCGGTAGCCAATTCGAGAGGCAAAGTTAGATGTATTTTGTGGATATTGCAAGTCTTCTAAAATAAGAAATTGTTAATTACTGATTCTGAGATCATTATATCATCAGCAATTAACAATTTGCCTGTTTTGATTTTTATTCTTTGTAA
>CAZQTF010000242.1:0-5369 GCA_964596135.1 uncultured Saprospiraceae bacterium
TCATCTATTGTTTCAGCCAGTCTCTGCGTTTTTTCAGGGCGCTTGCCGCGGCTTTTTCATCTATTTTTACCGACATCGCAGGGTCTTCTTTCGCAGTGAATTTGGAGGTTTGCATTATGCCATTTTGTTCGAATACAATGCTGTACGTTTTTCCGATTTTCAATTTTTCCAGCATAGCGTTGTATTCGTCTATGCTTTTAATAATCTGATTATCAATGGCAACGATTTTATCACCCCGATTTAATCCTGCCTCGTACAAAGAATTATTTTCCAGGATATTTCCTTGAATTTCAATGCCTTCTTTCTGAAAACGAACCCGCAGGTTGGCAAAATCAAGCTTACCGGGATTCTGGGTTTCCACCGTCACGCCCATGTTCGCCAACAAAGCCTTGGGATCGGGTAGATAGCTGTCATAAATGTAGCGATTGAAAAAATGGGCGGCAAACGCGGCGTCGCCGGTCACCGTGGCTACAGCTTTCTGCAAATCGGGGATTTCATACGGAATTTCAGTCTTGCCAAAATGTTCCCACATGTAGCGCATTACATCGTCGAGGCTTTTGCCGGGAAATTGGTTGCGAATACTAAGATCAAGCGTCAGTCCGAGAAATGAGCCATAGGTATAGTAGCTGATGAAAGTGTTGGCGTAGTTGTTTTCGTCAATGGAAACTGCCGCATCCACGAATGGCGCGTGCTGGCTCATCTGAATCACATTGCGATACTTGCGTGCCGGCGAATTGGCTACCGCATTGATCGTACCGCTCAAACCGGCAAGGTACTCTTCCGGCGAGAGAATGCCCGCCCGACACAGCGCGAGATCGTCGAAATAGGAGGAGAAGCCCTCCGCAAACCACAACTCGCCCGACATGTTGGGCTGGTCAAAATCAAATGGCTCCAGTGATTTGGGGCGAATGCGTTCTACGTTCCAGCAGTGAAAAAACTCGTGTGAGATCGTCCCGATCAGGCGGTCGGCAGCCGTGGCAAGGCTAGCGTTTGCATTGCAAATAGTCGAATTGCGGTGCTCCATGCCATCGCCGTACACCCAGGGATTGTAATTGCACAAAAAAGTGTATTTGCCAAAGTCGAAATCGGGGAGTGACCCAAAAATGTTTTGCTGCTCCGCTACTACTTTTTTCACCATTTCGGTGTACTGGTCCAATTCTTCGTCGGTGCCCTCGTGCATCATTGCGATTTCGATGGTATAAGTTTTACCACTTGATGCTACTTCCCACGAGCGGAATTTTATATCGCCCACAGTGGTCGGGCTGTCGTAAAAATAATAATAATTTGGTGCCCAGAAGCGATTGGCAGCCAATTGCTTGAGTTGCGTTGCCACCCGCCAGTCGGAGTGTTTGCTCAGGTCAATAGTTAGTTCGATGGGGCGTTCTTCCTGTCCCACGCCATAGGCAAAAGTAGCCGGCATGTTCATGATCGCCTTGCGATTGTCGAAACCTGCGTAGGTTCCATCGCCGTGATTGGCGTAGAGCGTGTATTGAAATTTCACGGCGCCGTCGTGTCCGGCAATCTGCCAGGTGGAGATGTCTGATTTATGCAATTGAATCGCTATGCCTTTGCTATTAAAAGCCTTTTCATTGTACACGTTTTTGGCAAAAGCATGAGGCGCATAGCGTCCGGGCGAAGCGTTGGGCATACGCACCTCGAATACGCCCTGTGGAAGCGAAGAAAACTCAATGGTTACTTCAATTTCGTGGTGCTGAATATTGTCCATTTGCACCAGATAGCGGATGGTTTCCTGCGAATGGGCAACCATTGCCGCGACTATTAAAATTACCGTCAGAATAAAATTTTGCAGTTTCATCGTCTCCTTAAATTAATTGGACGGGTAAATTACAAAAAGGTATAATGGTTTTGACGAGGTAAATCCAAAACTTAAACGAAAAACGTCCTGCTACCAACAACAGTATGCTTTTTGTGTGTAACTGGTTTTTAAACAACTTCCTTCAGCACTTTTACAAACGCCTGTACTTCCTCGATCGTACCAGTGCTGATGCGGCACCATTCCATCAATGGCGGGAACGGGCGCCCAATCTGAATACCGCGCATAAAAAACTCACCCTGCAACTCACGGATGTCTTTACCGGCATTAAAAAAGACGAAATTGGCGTGCGATTTTATGTAGGGCAGATTCAGTTCATCGAGCGCTTTATAAATAATTTCCTTACCTGCCTGGTTTTGTTCCAGACTAAACTTGTAAAATTCTTCGTCTTCCATTGCCTTCAACGCAGCGAAAATCGCCAGCACATTGGTATTTGCCATCACGCTCTCGCGAAGGCGCTGTGCAATGTCTGGTCGGGCGATCAAATAACCAAGACGGATACCTGCCAATCCATAAATTTTGGAAAACGTGCGGGAAACGATCACGTTTAAGTCTTGCTTGACCAATTCCACCATTGAAGGATAGTTTGGTTCGGTGATGTAATCGAAATACGCTTCATCGGCGAAGACGACCATTCTAGCGGAAAGATTTTCGCAAAAATTTTTCATCGTTTCGGCAGGCAGCAGTGTGCCGGTCGGGTTGTTCGGATTGCACACAAAAATTAAGCGCGTACTGCCGGTTAGCCTTTTTTCCATCGCCTCGAGATCGTGCGTCAGATGCTTATCAACCGGAACGTAATGGACATAAGCGCCGAACTGCTCGGCGTACTCCATCAACGACAAAAAAGTCGGCTCAGCGGCCACTATTTCTCCCCCATGCAAACCGTAAATCAAGCCCGCTGCCTTCAAGCCTTCGGTGGAGCCTCCGGTAATCACGATATGATCTTTGGTCACACCGTGCTTTTGGGCGATTTTGTCCGCCAGCTTTCCCGAGTAGCCAAAAGGGTAGCGACACACCTCATGAAATGCGTCTATCATCGCCTGACGTACCTTGCCGGACGGACCGTAAGGGTTTTCGTTGGAACTAAGTCGAATAATACCATTGGTCGTATTATGGGCGACTACGCTTAATCCCGACGGGGTCAGGTTGTTCGCCAGCGAATTGGCGCCGCCGAGCAAGGAGAACGCGCCTGCCCAACCAGCGGTTTTGAGCCATTGTCTTCTGTCAAAATCTGCCATTTTGCAATTTTTTGCTACAAAATAGCAATTATCACCCAATTTCCTATTGCTTGACAAAGGTTTTGGCGATCACGCCAATTTCTGTTTGAATTCGCAATGCGTACAATCCTGAAGATAATTCGGAAACATCGAGGGTTTTCTGATGATCGGTAACTTGTATTCGCCGAACCAAGCTCCCTTTCGTGTCAAAAAGATCAATTTGCCAAACGGTTGTTGCAATATTTTTCCAGTCAATGATCATTTGATCTTTAGCTGGATTCGGAAAAACCTGCACTTGTGCCGCCAGTTTTTGCAATTCCTGGGTAGCCGTCAGCACCTGGTTTACCTGATTATTGGCAGAAATCAACCACAAATCGGGGTCGAAAATCACCTCGGTCACCTTAAAAGGAATATTGACTTCGAAGGTTTGCGAAGAAACGGTATGCTCGAAGCGCAAGGTTTGTACTTCGCCATTTGCACCTTTGAATTGAACCGGAATCGGCATTTCAAAAAAGTCCACCGAAGCATGCGAAGTACTTTGTTTTATAATCAATTGGACAATATTTTCGCTTTGCGCCCATTCGATCTGATAGGAAGGATACCCCTCTCCATAAAACCAATCCTCGAAAAATTCGGTCAAATCCTGCCCGCTCTGCCCTTCGAGATGGCGCTGCAGGTCGGCGGTTTTCGCGTAGCTGTATGCCAACTGCGGATCGTTCAAATAGTTGCGAATCGCCTGGAAGAAAGCTTCATCACCAAGTTTCCAGCGAAGCATATGCAGCAGCATCGCGCCTTTGGAATAAGACAGTCGCCCATTGAAAATACGATTGACCGAGGTAGTGTCATTCACCCACACCGAACCGCCCGGAGAGCTGGTAACGCTAAAGATTTTGCCCAACAGCCACACCCGGAAATCAAGCGTGCCGATGCCAGCTTCCTGGGTCAGCCCTTCGAGATAAGTAGCAAAGCCTTCGTTAAGCCAGATATCTTGCCAACTGCCGCAGGTAATCTTATCGCCAAACCACTGGTGCGCCAGTTCATGCGCTTGTAAGCTTTGCGACCAGCCGCCCATAAAGCTCATCGTCTGATGCTCCATCCCACCGCCAAAACCAAACTGTGCGTGTCCGTATTTTTCTTTGGCAAAAGGATAGACGCCAAACAGTTCGTTGAACAATTGCATCGCCTGCACGGTACGGCGGGTTTGCGACGTCACAAAATTCATATCTTCAGGATACACATAATTGAGCACCTCCAGCGAGTCACCGTTTGGCAAAGGCACAAAATCAGAATATGAGGTATAATTCGTCACCGCAATGGCGATCAGATAACTGGCAATCGGATAGCGATGCCCCCAGTGAAAAATACGATCGTCGCCGTCTTCTATCTCGCTGATTAACAAACCATTACTGGCTACGCGATTGGGTTTAGGCGTGCGGACGATGACGTCCATCGAATCAATTTTATCATCCAGATCCATTTTGCCGGGCCACCAGTCTCTGGAGCCATAGGGTTCGGAAAGTGTCCAAATGATTGGCGTATTGCCATGAAACGTTTGGTTGAAGGAACCAAAACCCGTACGCCGGGGAACACCCTCATAGGTGATGGATAAAGAATCAAGCGTTCCGCTGGCTATTACATCCGGCAGGCTGATCTGTAATAAATCGTCGTTGCGGAGTGTAAAATTTACGCTTTGATTATGATACTTTACACTATTGATAGTAAATACATCCGACAATTCAAAATAAATTTCATTAAAATTAGTTTCTCCCGGCACGAAATAAGTCGTTACAGTACCCTGAATATAGTAAACTCGAGGATCCACCGTCCACTCAAAGCGGTAGTATTTGATATCATAGTTGTTGGTAAAGGGATTGGTGCGCAGTTGCAGCAGATCGGCGTGTGCCTGCGCTTCCATCTCGGCAATGCCATCAATGTCTTTGCAAATCCAATCTTCCTGGGCGTTGAGACGGATGCTTAAGACTATGATCAACAGAAAGGCGAAGTTTTTCATAAACTGTACGTTCTAAGATTTTCCACTCTAAGAACGCTTTTCGGCATGAATAGGTAAACAGATTATGCTCATTTGACAGAAAATGACAAAAAACGGATGGATGCTGTATTTCTTGCGCTACACGCTAATCATTTGAATATCAATAATCTGAGCCAGACAAAACTATATTTTTTTTAAGAATGCTCACTTACACAAATTAAAATTATATTTATTTCTTGAGGCTTTACCAGTTAGGCTCAGGCAATACGTAGCCCATTCTCCACCTGCCGCTCGGTTTGCAGCAGCGTCACCGTGCCATCTGCGTCCA
>CAZQTF010000243.1:0-5349 GCA_964596135.1 uncultured Saprospiraceae bacterium
CCAGAGTCGTAAAGCCCAACAACATCGCCGGGATACGCCTCATCCACAACGGTTTTTTTGTCCGCCATAAAGGAAGTCGGGTTAGCAAATTTCATGTTCTTACCTTGCCGAACGTGCAGATAATTTGTATTGCGCTGAAAGATACCCGAACAGACCCGCAAAAACGCAATGCGGTCGCGATGGTTCGGGTCCATGTTAGCGTGGATTTTGAAGACAAAACCAGAGAATTTAGCCTCGTTGGGATTGACCGGACGCTCTTCGGTGATGCGGGGCAGCGGCGCCGGCGCAATGTCCACAAAGCAATCGAGCAATTCACGCACGCCAAAGTTATTCACCGCCGATCCAAAAAAAACGGGCGACAACTCCCCCTTCAGATATGCCTCGCGGGTGAAGGCAGGATATACTTCTTCGATCACAGTGACCTCTTCGCGGAGTTCATTTGCAGCGCGCTCGCCTACATGCTTCTCCAGTTCCGGGCTGCTGAGATCGGTAATTTCGATCTTCTCATCGGTATCCTGTTTGCTATGCGGACGAAAGAGCACCAACTTTTTTTCATACATGCTGTACACGCCCTGAAAACGCTGTCCCATGCCCACGGGCCAGCTCAGCGGACGCACCGTCAAGCCCAGCTTCTGCTCGATTTCATCCAGCAGATCGAAGCCGTCCAGTCCCTCGCGGTCAAGTTTGTTGATAAATACGATGATCGGCGTATTGCGCATACGGCATACCTCTACCAGCTTTTCGGTTTGGGTTTCCACCCCTTTCGCTACGTCAATCACCACGATCACACTGTCCACCGCCGTTAATGTCCGGTAGGTATCTTCCGCAAAATCCTGGTGACCGGGTGTATCGAGGATGTTGATTTTCAAACCTCTGTATTCAAACGCCATCACCGAAGTCGCCACCGAAATACCCCGCTGCCGCTCGATCTCCATAAAGTCGGAGGTAGCGCTTTTCTTGATTTTATTGGATTTCACCGCTCCGGCGATCTGAATCGCGCCACCAAAGAGCAGCAGCTTTTCCGTCAAAGTCGTCTTCCCTGCATCGGGGTGGCTGATGATCCCAAAAGTTCTGCGACGGTTGAGTTCTTCTTTAAATCCCATTTTTATTCAGTCATTAGTCTGTCAGTCGTTCGTCAAACAGTTAACTAATGATTATTTGACTAATAACTATTTGAGTTTCGACTATTTTAAAAACAAAGTGCAAAAGTACAATTTTTAGTAAAAAGCCTCACCAGATAAAAATACTTACCCAAATTTGAATTTTCGCTTATATTTGAAGCGCCTTTCTATCCCCATAAGTTTAAATTCGTCAAATCAGGCAGTAACGGATAAGCGCATATAAACAGATTGAAGCTTGCCGCCCCATGAAATCATTCGCTTTAAGACGACACAATACCAATAGTTATTAGCACATCCCAAAACAATGGAAACGACCTTATAAACGAGTGCTAACAAATCAAACGCATGAAAAAACACTACTTATTTCTAACGCTTGCTTGGCTCACCTTTTGCACGAGCATCCACGCACAAATCATGATCACCGATTCGGTCTTTCCTGCTGCGGGCGATACCCTGTTTTATGTCTTTGGCAACCAGCCCGGGGCGATTGATCAGATATTTACCCCGCCCGGTGGTCCTCAAAATTGGGATTTGAGTAATCTCCAACCAACCCAATTATGGAATCAGCTCATGCTAAATCCACAAGGAGGTACGGCTTCTGGCTCTTTCCCTGCAGCGTCTGTCCGGTTCAGTCCTTTAAATTCGACTAACCAAGTATATTGGCAGGTCACTGGTACGCAGGTGCTTGACATGGGCTATTTTGGTCAGGATCCACTGGGTTTGGGCCTGAATTTATTGTTTATTAATCAGCCAGGACTCGAGCAAAGCTGGGCACCGATCAATTTTTTTGACATCCGCCAAAGTACTGCCAATGTATTGACTGCTTTCGATGCATCGATTGCGCCCCCTGTATTGCTAAACCTCGCGCCCACTGCCGACTCCTTCCGTATCCGGATTACGTATCAACGGCTTGCAAGCATTGATGCCTATGGCACACTGGCAATTCCTGGTGGCAACTTTGATGTGCTGCGAAAAAAACAAACCGAATACAAATCAGTTGATATGGATGTAAAAGTAACGCCACTTGGGTGGATACCTATCTCAACCATCGGCGGTCAACAGGTGCTTCCCCTGGGAACGGATACGATCACCACCTTTCATTTTCTGAATGATGTGTCGAAGGAAGAGATTGCTATTTGCACGCTCAACACTGCGCAAAACGAGGTCATCGGCGTTCAATACAAACGGAATATTGTAACAGGGTCGCCACCCTTGATTTCCAACATAGAGGATGGAGATGCCGACAATATGGTACCGGCGGGCACTCTGCTTACCTATACCATCACATTTAATGAAGATATCAATGCAATAACGGTCGCTGCCGCCGACTTCAACAACGCCGGCACGTCCATGGTCAGCATTGGAACGATTACAGAAACGAGTCCGGGCGTATTCACCGTACAAGTGACACCGACGACCGCAGGCACGCTCACTTTGCGTGTACCCGCTGGCGCTGTCATTGCCGATTTGGATGGTAATAATCTGGTTGTGCCGGTATTGGATGATTCGACGCTTACCGTGCTACCCATACCAATTGCTGGAGATGCCGACTCAACAGATCGAGCAATTAGCGCTGTTATTGAGCAGTTCCAGATGCAAACCCAAAACCCGCCAGAAATATTTGATCCTTGTACCTGCCGCAACAATACAGGTGTAATCCCTAATGGCACTTCCACCGATGTTGTTCAAGATACCTCGCTGCGCTCGGCATCTTGAACAACGGCAGCAGGGCTGACGCCGGTGCTGCACTCGGCGCCTCGCTACGCTCGGCACCATCGTACAACACCGGACTGACGTCAATTTTTGAAAAATTTTTTCCGCTGCGCGGAATTTTTCAAAAACTGCGTCAGCCCTGCTGCCGATGGCTTGTTTGATGATGAAATCATTGTCATTTCCCCTTCTGCCGGCGATACCTGGGAAATTGCAAGCGGCAGTGTTTTCCCTTTTGCAACCAATGCCAATCCGCTGGCACAGCCAGGAGATTTGACGCGCCTTGCCCCCGGAGCACCCTTGAGCTATATTGGTTCTGTAAATACCATGAACGGAATGCGTTATATTTACAGGCTACAAATTATTCATAAAGATAATGAAGGGTACAGTGTAAGCGTGCGCGAGACCGGTAATCCTGCCTATGCAAATCTTATTTTATCCATCAGTAATCGCTGCTACTACCCCACCCCAGCAATCAGCGGTTTGGATGCGACCTATTGCGTAGAAGAACCCGCGGTAACCTTGATGGGAACAGTAGATCGTGGCGACGGGCAAATAGCTGCAACACCGGAATCGGCGGTGTTTGCCATTAATAATAATCCAGTCGCCCAGTTTAATCCACAAACCTTGGGCGAAGGCATATTTACCGTTGTTTACACCGTCAATGCTGCTGAAGAAACAGCGACCATCCCGGGTTGTGTGCAGGCGGTAAGTCAGCAAATAGAAATAAGCCCGAAAATAGCAATCAATCCACTGATGCCACAGACGGCTTGCTTGTCCCAAAAAGTAGCACTGGCAGATATCTTCAAAGGAGTTGTTTACGTCGGCGACCCAACTGATCTACGCTATACCTGGACAATCAAAGAACCCGGCAACCAGAATGGCGTCTTGGAAGGATTGGATGCAACCAACCCTGCTGCCGGAACCTATACACCGGGCGAAGATGCGGTCAGTCGTGGCTTCGTGACGCTTGTATTAACCATAGATAACCCGGATGACAGGTGTGCTCCGGTAATTGCCGAAGTACTCATTACCATATTAAAATTGGATTGCGGGGCTTTCCCCTGGAAAGGGAATTAAATAATAGTGCCGCACCGCTGAGGTGTGGCACTATTAAAGATTTTTTTGGGTAAATACTTTTTGAAAGGTTGAAGCTTACACCTCAATCTTTCTTTTTTTTTACTCGGCGGCTTCCCGTTCTTCCGCATCATTGCTCGTACTCCGATTCACCTCGAAGCCCCAGTCACCCAACTCCTGCTCCCTGCCTCTGTAGGTACCCAGTAATACATCGCGGATGGCTTTTACGATATATTTCACGGTATTCGGCGTTTTGGAAGTCTGTCCTTTGTCAATCCCCAGGGCGATGTTGCGCATTTGCGTCGCTTTTTCCTTGTCGCGGTTTGCCTTTCTAGCTTCTTCCAGCTTCATTTCGGCTTCGTACAGTCTGTTGTTCAGGACATCCCAAGCCAAATCCTTGAGCAAACTTGCCTCGCCGTCCATATAATGTTTCTCCATCACCTTTTTAGCCAGCGCGATCAAGGCATCGGCATTGCGGGGAATGATAATCTGGGCTGCGCCTTTGGGCGAGTTGACCACAAAGCCCCAGTCGCCGAGCATCCGCTCGTTGCTGCGGTAGTGCCCCAGAAGGATGTCGCGTGCAGCAGCCACAAAATAAAACACCGTACCCTCTGTAAAGGCGTTTTGTGAATCGTGCAGACCCAATAGCAAATTCCGTTCTTCGTTCAGTTTTTCTTTCAGTCGGTCGAGTTCGTTGCGGCGGTTGTTTTCGGTGCGAGCAGTATCTAATTTTACTTGAAGTTGTTGCGCCAGGGTTTGGTTGATTTTGCTGGCAGCGCCATCCTGATAATGCTTTTGCAGGTTTTTGTCGGCGAGGGCAATAAGCAATTCAGGATTTCTTGGTACGACGATAGAAAAATCTCTTCGTGCCATGTGCAAATTCATTTTTAAGGTGTAACAAATAATTTTAACCTCCTAAAATTAAACATTTTATGATTTGTATGCTACTGTTTCTATTAAAAAAAATATACTATGTAAAGCTTGCTCAAAAACAGATTTACTAAATCTTAAAGATTTGGTAAATCTTTTCAAACATCTGCCCTACAACAATACTCAAACCCTTTTTTTGTTATAAATACATAATATATTGCTAAACAATTTTCATTTTTAACCCTCAAAATGTCATTTGTCGGTAAAACGATTTGATATGTCGGCAAAATTTTATCAAGTTTCGTTCATTTTAATAAATAAACCGCCTTTCACAGTTGGCTTGCCGGCAATATAACATGCCTTGTCATTGCCAATATTTGAAATATCATTGACGACATGTGATATATTTTTAACGACACATGATAAATATTTAACAAAATATCATTTGTAATTGACGACAAATGATAGGCAATTGACGACCTATCATTTATTTTTGACGCCAACAAGTTTTTAGATCAGGAGTTACGCAAAATAGTTAACTTCCATCATGGAAATAGAATTATACATTGCA
>CAZQTF010000244.1:0-5288 GCA_964596135.1 uncultured Saprospiraceae bacterium
TTTTACGATAAATTTCCGTCGGTTAAACATAATGTAATAAATGATTCGAATATGATATATTTATTGATTTTTATTGCGCTGATAAGCGGCAACGGACAGCCAGATGAATACTGCCATCAGTATCAGCATTGGCAGCCATTGCCCGATCTGATAGCCGATTTTATAGCCCGTACCTGTCGTGTCAATTTGAATTAAAATAATCATTTTCAGAATTTCAGATATTATGATTTAAACAATAGGTGTTAGACTCCTGTCAACTGCTTACCGCTATGCTGCTCACTTTTAAACCGCCAACCATTACACCTTTATAAATATCTTTCGCCAGTATAAAATCCACGTCAAGCCCATTATAAACAATACGTACGCAACGGCAAACGCCAGCGAGGCATTATATGGCGACGCAAACAAAGGCTCAAATACATCGTAGTAAATTTTGCCGTAGAGGTTTTGGGGGCTGCCATCGGGCAATTTCCACTGGGGAATCATCATCAGCTTGACCACGAAACTCGACATAAAATACGCGAACAATGCGTTGGTGCCATACACCACAAAAGGTTTAATCCATTTTTTGTACTCCAGAACATCTACCAGCCAGTACACCACGCCCAGGAACAAAAGCCCCACGCCACCCACGTATAGTACGTACGAACTCGTCCAGATTTTTTTATTGATCGGAAAAACCACATCCCATGTCAAACCCATTGCCACGAGAATCGTGCCAATGGCAAAAATGCCCGTCAATTTTTGGTAGTCATCGCGATTGGTTTTGAGCCAAAGCCCAGTGAAAACGCCAATCATACCCGTTGCAACTGCCGGCATCGTGCTGAGCAATCCTTCCGGGTCCCAGGTGACCGCCTGTTTCCACAAGTGATTGGTTCCCAGGATGGTGCGATCGAGCCAGGCGCCAAAGTTGGTGTCTGGTTGCAAATTGGGCGGATTGCCATCGGGTACCGGCACCACCGCCATCAAAAACCAGTAGAGCAGCAACAGCCCTGCACTTAGCCATACCTGCGCCCGCCAGCCTTTGACGTACACAAAAATCAGCGAACAGAAGAAATAGACCAGCGCGATGCGCTGTAACACCCCAGGAATACGGACGTTGACAAGGTCAAACTTCGGAAATGCATTCAGGAAAAGCCCAACCGCAAAAATGGCGAGCGTGCGCCGGAAAATTTTGCCCATGATCTTGCCACGATTGTCGCCCCGCTCAATACGCTTACCCAATGCCAGCGGTACAGCTACGCCCATAATAAAAAGAAAAAACGGGAAAACCCAATCGGTGGGAGTGCAGCCATGCCACTCGGCATGTTGCAACGGCGGGTACACATATTCCCATGTACCAGGAGTATTTACCAGAATCATTCCAGCAATGGTGATGCCCCGAAAGACATCCAGCGATAGCAATCGTTTGCTTTGTTCCATAAAGTCAGGTTTTAGGTGTTAAGTCTTGGTCTTGGAGATTCCAGAAACGCCGAATAAAGGTAAACATTTTGGGAAAAATTCCAATGGCTACTTTAAAAGTAGCATTCGACGAGCAAAAACAATCTTTTATCGGAAAAGTGGTAAATCTTTACCTCCTCATGCAATACAAACCGGCAGGTAGAGCGTTACATAATCGCATAGCTAAAAAAGAAACATGCAACGACATGTTTATGGGATTGTTGGAATCGCCGTGGCGGTCTGTAAGGATCGCTCCGGCGATTTAATTTTTTCCCAAAAAGGTTCACTGCACCTTTAAAACCGAATTGTAATTATCATACTCCGATAAAATAACATCGGGATTGGCAGGGTCCTCTATCCATTCGCCATCCACAATAAATTTGTACATGTACACGCCTGGTTTCAGTGAGAGTGTAAGTTGCCAGCCTTTTTCATTTCGTTGCATCATATCTTTGGTGTGATGCCAATTGTTGAAAGTACCGGAAAGCGCGACTTTTTTGGCTTGTGGAAAGCCCTCCAGTTGCATGGTCACGGTGCGTGGTTCCTGTGTGCGTCGCCTCCCAGCATTGATCCTGCTCAGTTCCACTTCGATTTGCCTAATCAAAATTTCCACATCCATCGCTGCCACCTTCGCCACGCCTACAATACGATTATGATCCCCTTGCAGGAGTCCCAGGTAATTTCGGTACTGTGGCTGCTGCAAAATAGCGGTATAATCCACTGGCTCAATACTATAATCCTCCAACATGCGCACTTTGGTAGAAAGCATCGGTATCCAATGCTGCTCGATTCGGCGAATAAGTGCTTGTTCGGACAGGCGTTGTTGCTCAAAACGCTCCTCATAAACCTGAAAAATAGATGCCCTCAACTGATCATTTTTGATTAGGTTAAAATCCAAAGACTTTAAATTCTCAAAAGCGGCGCGTTGCGGAAAAAAGGGAAGAAAATCACCCGTATGGCTAATCCACTTGGTAACCGTGTCTTGCCAGGGCTTAGCCGCCAGCAAGTGTTGGTACAGCAACATGCACGATTGCTCGGTTGCTTCGTGGAAGGCAATGATGGCGCGCAATTCGTCGAGATCCGACCGCAGGCTTCGCTCCAAATCCTGCAAATGGAAAGCCTCTTTTTTTGTCTCTGTTTTTCGGTTGCTCCAGTTGCTTACCGCTAATGCCAACAAAACCCCCAGCGTTACCAGCACCAGTTCTCCGAGCACATAAGCCCAGTTCCAATTTTTGAACACTCGCAAATGCAGTGGCATTTTTATCTGCAAAAGTAGCCGTTTCATTCGAATTAGAGCAATGACAAATGTTACGATGGAAGGTTTCTGGCTTCTTTTTACAAAAAACTTTCTCTGCAATTTTCCTGTTCTACCCTTCGATGGATCAACAAGCACTCCTGCAACGCGCCTACCACTGGTTCGCTCAGCAAAACTGGACACCCTTCCCCTTTCAGGAGGAAGCCTGGCAGCGCTATCTCGCGGGCGAAAGCGGCCTGGTGAATGCCCCTACCGGCAGCGGAAAAACCTACTCTTTGTTGATTCCGATTTTATTGGAATTCATCAAAAATAACCCCGACAATTTTGGACAAAGCGATAATGGGTTACAAGCGATCTGGATTACCCCGATTCGCGCATTGACCAAAGAAATTCAACAAGCTGCCCAGCGCGCCATTGAAGGATTAAGTTTGAATTGGGAGGTTGCCGTTCGCAGCGGCGACACCAACTCGACCGAGCGCACCCGGCAAAAGAAAAAACCGCCCGAATTGCTCATCACCACCCCGGAGAGCCTGCATTTGCTACTGGCGACCAAAGGTTATCCGCAATTTTTCAAAAGCCTAAAAACAGTTGTTGTAGATGAATGGCACGAGTTGCTTGGTTCCAAGCGCGGCGTGCAGATGGAACTGGCGCTCTCGCGATTGCGAGGCATCCTGCCAGAGTTGAAAGTTTGGGGTATTTCTGCCACCATCGGCAACATGGAGGAAGCAGTAAATGTTTTATTGCCAAATATTACACCTGAAGCGGTTTTTGTAAATAAAAACCTGGCATCTGATAAAGTAATCCGCTCTAATATTAAAAAACAAATCGAAGTCATTTCCGTGCTGCCGGATGAAGTCGAAACCTTCCCCTGGGCGGGGCACCTGGGTATCAAGCTGTTGCAAAAAGTCATTCCGATCATCGAAAACAGCCAAAGCACGCTCATTTTCACCAATACCCGTGCGCAGTGCGAAATCTGGTACCAAAATCTGCTGGAAGCCGCACCGGATCTGGCGGGCGCCATTGCCATGCACCACGGTTCAATTAGTCGCGAACTCCGCGATTGGGTCGAAAATGCCCTGCACGAAGGCACGCTGAAAGCGGTGGTTTGCACCTCCAGCCTTGATCTGGGCGTGGACTTCCGGCCGGTGGAAACGATCGTGCAAATCGGCAGCCCCAAAGGCGTCGCGCGCTTCATGCAACGCGCCGGACGCAGCGGTCACCAGCCGGGAGCGCTCAGCCGCATTTATTTTGTACCCACGCATTCACTGGAACTGATGGAAGGAGCTGCCTTGCGCCAAGCCATTGCCAATGGCGAGATGGAAAGTCGTCTGCCTTATATCCGTTCGTTCGATGTATTGGTGCAATACCTGGTCACCCTTGCAGTGTCGGAGGGCTTTCGCCCAAAGGAAATTTATCACGAAATCAAAAAAACGTATTCATTTAGTAGTATCACGGAGGAAGAATGGTCGTGGGCTCTGCATTTTATTACATCTGGTGGTGATTCATTAACCGCTTATGATGAATATAAAAAAGTAGAAATCGAAAACGGTGCTTATAAAGTCAAAAGCAAACGCATCGCGCTGCGACATCGGCTGAACATCGGCACCATCGTAAGCGATCCGAATTTGCGCGTGAAATATGTGAGTGGCGGCTATATCGGCACCATCGAGGAGTGGTTCATTTCGCAGCTCAAACCCGGCGATGTTTTCTGGTTTGCTGGTCGCAGCCTGGAATTCGTGCGCATCAAAGAGATGACCGTGCAGGTGCGTCGCAGCCCAAAAAGCAAGGGCAAAGTGCCGTCCTGGCAGGGCGGGCGGATGCCGCTATCGTCGGAATTGTCGAAATTTCTGCGGCTGAAAATGGATGAAGTGGCACAAAATGAATTTCATGATATCGAATTACAAACCCTGCAACCGCTTATTGCTTTCCAGCGTGAGCGCTCGCACGTGCCCGCGCGCGACGAGTTTCTGATCGAATACTTCAAAAGCCGCGAAGGTTATCACCTGGTGATGTATCCGTTTGAGGGGCGCTTCGTGCACGAGGGCATGGGCGCGCTGCTGGCGTATCGCATTTCCCGGCTGCAGCCGATCAGCTTTTCCATGGCGATGAACGACTACGGGTTTGAATTGCTCTCCGATTCTGAAATTCCCATCGAAGATGCGCTTGCCGCGAATTTGTTCGCTACCGAAAAACTAAGCCAGGACATTCAGTCCAGTATTAATTCCGTCGAAATGGCGAAGCGCCGCTTCCGCGACATTGCCGGTATCGCCGGACTGGTATTCAAAGGCTACCCCGGCAACCAGAAGAAAGACAAGCACCTGCAATCTTCCGCCCAGCTCTTTTTTCAGGTGTTCCAGGATTACGAGCCTAATAATTTACTGCTGAACCAGGCATACGACGAAGTGATGACCTTTCAACTCGAAGAAGCCCGCCTCCGCGCTGCGCTCAGCCGTATCAATCAGCAACACATCATCCTCAGCAAGCCCAATAAAGCCACGCCTTTCGCCTTCCCCATCATGGTGGATCGGCTGCGGGAGAAGCTGAGCTCGGAGCGGTTGGAGGATAGAATTAAGAAAATGAAGCTGCAGTTGGT
>CAZQTF010000245.1:0-5179 GCA_964596135.1 uncultured Saprospiraceae bacterium
CTGGATGAACCGACTTCGGGCTTGGATCCTAATCAGTTAGCAGAAATTCGTAGCCTTATCAAGCAACTGGGACAAAAGAAAACAGTGATTTTTTCTACGCACATCATGCAGGAAGTGCAGGCGCTATGCGATCGCGTGGTGATTATTAATCACGGCAAAATTGTAGCCGACGACCCGATTGAAGCACTGCAAAGCAAGGTGCAAGGGGAGTCGGTAGTGACGGTCGAATTTGCGGAAAAGACGGATAAGAAATTGCTGGCAGGCATTCCCAAAGTCAAACAAGTAAATGATCTTGGAAAAAATCGCTGGCAACTCATTGCCGCTGCGGATGTGGACGTGCGCTCGGCGGTGCACAAATTTGTAGTGGAACACAATTTAACCTTACTGGAAATGCACAAGGAAGTGGTGAGCGTGGAAGATGTTTTTCAAAAACTGACCAAATGAAGTACGATTTGCGAAGTGCGAAGTACGAAATAGTGTGTTTTTTCGCTATTGTCGGTTTGCTTGTGCTGGGGCGCAGCCTTATGGCACAGCCAAATAGCTCATTGCTGACCAAAAACTTTAAATTTAAAGATGGTATTTATGTAAATTTTACTGATTTTCAGCAAAATAAGCCGTCCTACACCTGGGAAGAAGTAAATGCCCGGCTGGCAACGAGCGACGAGGGATTTGTGGCGCAGGTGGAATATATCAAAAAAGATCAACAAATAATTGATTTACAGCAGATTTGGGGAATTTGCCTCGGGGGCATCCCTTATATCCGTTTGCCGAAAGGCGAAATAACGGATGCGGCAACGGTTTTTGCCGGGTTACGCGTGCGCGGGAAAATTTGTTATTTCAAATACAAGGACGAAGCGATTGATACAGTGGAGGTTAAAGCTTATAACCCGTTGAATGGCAGACCTTACCGCCAGGCGAAAGTACCCGTGGAACGCACCGTACAGCAGGAACGGATGTTGCATTTTCAAACCGGGGAAGTGGCAGATTTTAATATCCAAAATCTACTCATTTGGATTCAAGATGACCGTCAATTATGGAATACCGTTCGAGATTTGTCACTTGAAGAAGCGGATGAAAAGTTATTTCGCTGTTTATTGATTTATGTGGATCGAAATGAAGTTTACTTGAAATAATAAAAAAATTGAAATGGCTTTGTTTTTACATTTCATATTTCACATCTAAAACATCTCATATTTAAAATATGGTGAGTATTTTTTTTAAGGAGATTAATACTTTTTTCAGCTCACTGATGGGTTATATCGTCATCGGGATGTTTCTGGTGGCGCTGGGGCTGGTATTGTTCGTTTTTCCCGACACGAGTTTGTTGCAATACAACTACGCTACGCTCGACCAGTTGTTCGACATTGCGCCGATGATCTTCGCGTTCCTTATTCCCGCAATCACAATGCGCTCCTTCGCGGAAGAGCAGCAAACCGGCACTATTGAACTATTGGCGACTAAGCCGGTGAGCGACTTGTCCATCATATTGGGCAAATTCCTCGCCAGCCTGGCGCTTGTGACATTTGCCATTTTGCCAACATTACTATATTATTATACTATTTATCAGCTCGGCTCGCCCAAAGGCAACCTCGACAGCGGCGCCATCATGGGGTCTTACTTCGGCTTGCTCTTTCTTGGCGGAGCATTCGTGGCAATCGGCGTTTTTGCGTCTTCGCTTACGAACAATCAGATCGTGGCATTTATTCTGGCTACTTTTCTTTGTTTTCTAATTCACTGGGGCTTCGATCTGTTCAGTGGCCTGCCGGTATTTGTCGGAAAATCGGATGACATTATTCAAATGCTTGGAATGGAATATCATTATAACTCCATCAGCCGGGGTATCGTGGATTCTCGCGATATTGTTTACTTTTTGTCGGTGATTGCTATTTTTATAATGTTAACATTAATTTCGCTGGAACGGAGAAAATGGTGAAATTATTTATCATTAATCATGGAATTTTGATTCTTATTATAGAATTATGTTGAAAACAAAAAGTAAAACCGCCAGTCGTACGCAGTCTATTCTAAACCTCGTACTTTTTGTCGGAGTCGTTGTTTTTATCAACATTCTGGCGAATGCCCGCATTGGAGGACGGTCTTTTTTTGTTACGCTCGATCTGACGGAGGATAAGCGTTTTACAATGACTGATCCGACCAAACAGTTGCTGCGCGATCTCGACGATGTGGTGTACATCAAAGTGCTGCTGGATGGCGAATTTCCTGCGGGATTCAAGCGTTTGCAAACGGCAACGCGCGAGTTGCTCGATGATTTTCGGGGTATTTCGGGATATGTCGAATATGAATTTGACGACCCCTCAAAAGGCGCTACTGAGCAGATCAACGCCCGTCGGGAAGAACTGCGCAAGGAGGGCATCATCCCAGTGTCGCTACGTGTGAAAGACAACGACCAGACCAGTGTGCAACTTATTTACCCCTATGCCCAGATTTATTACAAAGGGCGTAATATGAATGTAAAGTTGCTGGGCAACGAAGTGCCGGGCATGCCGCCGGATATTGTGCTCAATAATTCGATTGCGCTTCTTGAATATAATATTGCCAATGCCATCCAGAGATTGCAATCGCCGGTGAGACCGGTCATTGCGTTTACCACCGGGCACGGAGAACTGTCGCCGATTGAAACTGCCGATCTGGAAACAACGCTGCGTTCGTTTTACGAAACCGGTCGCCTGCGTCTGGATAGTCTGGTGACCATTCCGCCGGATCAGTTGTCGGCGCTGATCATCGCAAAGCCGCGCACTGCGTTTTCTGAGCGGGACAAATTCAAAATTGACCAGTATGTAATGAATGGTGGCAAGGTGCTCTGGCTGATTGACAAACTCAACGTGGACTTGGACAGCCTGCGTACCGGCGAATTTTTTCCGAAGGAGTATGACTTGCAACTGGATGACCAACTATTCAAATACGGCATTCGTATTCAGCCCAATCTAATCCTCGACATGCGGTGTTCGCGCATTCCGCTGGCGACGGGCATGGTGGGCAATGCGCCGCAGTTTGATTATTTCCGCTATCCGTATCATTTAGTGGTAACGTCCCGTTCTAATCAGCGGATAGTCAAAGGATTAGGATTGACGAATTTTCTGTATGCGAGTACGATTGATACCACCATTCGCACCAAAACCGATCTGCAAAAGACCGTTCTACTGGAATCGTCGCCCAACAGTCGCCTGCAATACATTCCGCTGGAGATGAATTTCGACTTTTTGCGATATGATCTGGATCCCGTCAAATTTGACAAGCCCGGTCAGCCGGTAGCCATGCTGCTCGAGGGCACCTTTCCTTCTGTGTTTGAAAATCGGGTAACGGAAGATTTACTATCCGGTTTGCGCCAGATTGGGGTGGAATATAAGACTGCCAGCGTGCCCACGCGCATGATCGTGGTATCGGACGGCGATGTGGCCAAAAACGGTATTGACCCGCAGGCACAGTCTTACAAGCCGCTGGGATTCAATGAGTTCGAGCAGTATCAGTTTGTGAACAAAGATTTTTTGGTCAACGCCTTGGAATACCTGATTGACGCCAATGGCGTGATCGAAGCGCGGGGCAAAGAAGTCAAGCTTCGCCCACTCGATACCGTGCGCGCTCAGGCACAGGAACGCACCTGGCAGGTGATCAACCTCGGCTTGCCGCTCGTGTTTTTAGTGATTTTTGGTCTGATTTTCAACTGGATACGCAGACGGCGTTTCGCCCGATAAAGAATTGACAGACAGGACATACAGGATTTACCATATCCTGTCCATTATGTAAATCCTGTCTCATATTTACTTACTGATCGTAAGTTTTCAATCAAGAATGAAATGAAACGGACAATCATATTACTACTCGCATTTCTATCCTTGGGCGGCATTACCACGTGGTATTTACGGACGCAGCAGGACGACAAAACCACGCTGGCTGGCGCCGATCGCCGGTTTGCGGTAGAAAACGCCGATGATATTTACAAGATATTTATCGCCGACCGTAAAGGTGTAACGACCATGCTGGAACGGCAGGAAAATGAATGGCGCTACAATGGCAAGTACAAAGCCCGCCCGAATGCAATGGACAATCTGCTCGACGCCATTACGCGGGTGCAGGTGAAGTACAAACCGCCCCAGGCTGCCGTAAAAAATATGGTAATCGATCTGGCGACGAACGGATTAAAGGTCGAGCTGTATCATAAAAATGGCAATTTATTAAAAGCTTATTATGTGGGTGGCTCTACGCCTGATGAGCGTGGCACGTATATGATTATGGATGGCGCCGAACAGCCTTACGTAGCGTACATTCCGGGCTGGGAAGGCAACCTGCGGTTTCGGTATAATCTGGTGGGCGAAGACTGGCGTGATAAAACAATTTTTAATTTTGATCAGGATGATATTCAGTCGGTTAGCGTGGAATATCCCAAGCAAAAGAATAAATCGTTTCGGCTGGAGCGCATTGGCAGTGAATTTGATGTGAAGCCATTTTATGATGTAACCCCTGTTATTAATCGCCCGCTCAACCCGGGCAAGGTAGAAGCTTATCTCGAAGGCTTTAAAAGCCTGGGCGCAGAAGCATTTGAAAACCAGAATCCGCGGCGCGATTCGATTTTGCAATTGGTTCCGTTTAGTATCATATCTTTGACGGATAAGGCTGGAAATGAGATAGTTGTGAAATTATATCCTATTTTCCCGAAAGTAAATCCCGGAGCTACCCAACTCCCCGGCGCCGACGCGGTGGAGCGTTATTTCTTAGATTGGAACAGCGAAGATTTTATGCTCATTCAGCATCGGGTATTTAGTAAAATATTATGGGGATATGAGTTTTTCTTTGAAAAAAGTTCTGATATGTAGTAGTTGCTCGCTCGCCGGAATTGTTCTAACTTTGGATTACTGAACTTTGAACTTTGTATGAAACGACAAATTTACCACGCATCGTTGCTGTTGCTCAGCGTAATCCTCTGCGCCAGTTTTATCATTCCACCCAAATGGGGCTTCTTCGGGCATCGCCGCATCAATCGTATGGCGGTGTTTACACTACCTCCGGAAATGATGGTGTTTTATAAAAAACACATCGAATACATTACCGAACATGCCGTCGATCCTGACAAGCGTCGCTATGCCACTAAATATGAAGCGCCCAGACATTATATTGATATTGACCGCTGGGATGTACATCCATTTACCAATGTGCCGCGCGA
>CAZQTF010000246.1:0-5063 GCA_964596135.1 uncultured Saprospiraceae bacterium
TAAACATTTCTGAATCCCCGTTGTTTGGTTTTCATGCTAAGAATAGCTGCAACTTGACAAAGTAACACCTTAGGAGGTGGCGTTGTGAATTGCCACCTTCTTTTCCAAAGAATACATGCAAATATCAGACGCACAGATTACTACGCTATTGCAACAACAGGACGAGCAGGCAATCGGCTTGTTGTACGACCGCTATGCGCCAGCATTGTATGGTATTGTGCTGCGCATTGTACACTCGAAAGAGGTTGCCGAAGATGTCATGCAGGAAACCTTTGTCAAAGCCTGGCGCAATGGCTCCGCTTATGACACTTCCAAAGGAACGCTTTTTACTTGGTTGCTTCATATTGCCCGAAATACGGCAATCGACAAAACCCGCTCCGCCGCATTTCGACGCAATAGAAGAGTTCAGACACTGGATAAGGACATCTATCATACGCCGGATTTGAGGGCAGAACCCAATCCGGAATGCATCGGACTTGACAAACTGGTGAACGGATTGGACGAAAAACACCGCATTCTGATTGATTTGATCTATTTTCAAGGCTATACCCACGCTGAAGTCACCGAGCGTCTCAATGTTCCTCTCGGCACCGTCAAAACCCGCCTGCGCATCGCACTGCGGGAACTTCGTAAACTATTTGAAGAACATAATGTTACGCTTTGGTTATTAGCGCTTTGTAGCTGTTTATTTTTATGAAAAGTCTTTTTTGATTCTAAAAAATGTGTGAAGTTTTAAAGAGCATATGGATAAGGAGCGATTTTTAGCATCAGGACTGTTGGAACAATATGTGCTAAAACTGACGACCCCGGAGGAAACGCAGGAGGTGGACCGTTATGCCAAAGCCTTTCCCGAAATTCAGGCTGAGATCGAGGCTTTACAACGAGCTATCGAGCAATACGCAATGCAATATACGGTGACCCCGCCTACTCATTTGAAAGACAAAGTGCTGTCAGAAGTAAATAAGGAAGCGAAAAAGCAAAGGCATGCTTCGGTCTCCCAAACGCCGGGAGCGAAGTATCTGAAAGTACCACGCCTCCAGGCAGCAGCTATGTTTCTGGCGGTGGCTGCTATTGGATGGCTCATATGGCAAGATCAACAAATGCGAAATGATTACCAACGTCTATCCGAAGCCTTCGTTGCACTGCAGGAAGATTGCGATAACGTTCGCCGGGAGCATGAAGATACGCAGCGGGTTGTTGCTTTTTTACAAAACAACGATACGCGGACGGTTCATCTTCAGGGCACAGCACAATTACCGGAAGCGCATGTGGTAGTGTACTGGAATGAAAAAACACACCACGCTTACCTGAAAATGGTGAATATGCCTCCCCCTCCGCAAGGCAAACAGTATCAAATTTGGGCGGATGTGGATGGCGAGATGATTAATGCCGGGATATTGACAAATGCCAATCCTCACTGGCAGGAGATCAGCGTCATTGATCGCGCACAGGCGCTGAATATCACGATCGAACCACTCGGCGGCAGCGATCACCCCACGGTGGCGTTGCTGATCGCAAACGGTAAAATGTAGCGAAAAGCTTACAGAAAATACTGCTATCGCAGATCCAACGAGATGTATTTCAAGAACAGGTTTCTGTTTTCAATATTTTGCTCAAGGGCTTTAATCATAAGCTTTTTCCCTTCAAATCATTTGTCAGAGGAAAGCGATAACAATTGGAATGACGAAAAAGAGCTGCTGAAAATTTGACCATTCCCGAATCATCCGTTTTTCCAGTATTTCTATTTTTAAGATGAGCCATGGTGTTGTGCAAAATTTGGTAATGGGTCAAAAGAGTGGATGAGATTTCGTAAATCTTCAGGATTTACGAAATCTGAAAAGCAAATCAACCGATTTGACCCACTACCCAAAATTTCTAAAATTTCGCTAAAAATTTACCTCAAAAATTAGGATCAAAAAAACTTTTTCCGCATCTTAGCGGTGCCCTCATGAACTTATCGTCTCGAAACAAATTTCATTATACCAAATCAAAAAACTGCACAACCATGTTAGTTCTTTACATTGCTTTGGGAGCTTTCTTCGTGGGCGGAGGGTTAATTGTTGCCTCTGATTATATTATCCAGCGCAACAGAAAACAAGCCCTGAGAAGAAACTAAAAAATTCTCGTCAACCCCGCAAATCAAGTAAAAACAAACCCCAGATAGCTTTTCTAAATATCCCTACGAACATAGTTTTATAAAAACAACTTATCTCCAACAATTTTTAATCTCACTGTAAACACTATACCTCTGTGTAATTGCAAATAGTCATGTCCTTCAGGGCAAAGGCGTTTTTTTTGCAATAAGCTCAGGTATTTATTCCCAAAAACTATATTTATAATATTGTTATTTCATTCGGAGTAACAATTTAAGAGTTTATTTAGCATCTTCTTAAAAGAAGATGTGGAGGTATTCGTGCGTATAATATTATGCACTTTTCGGATGTTCCCCCTTACATCCGACTAATTTGATTTTTCTGAAAGCAAAGCAGGGGAAGTTACACATATTTGGGCTTTCATTAAACGAAGAACCGACTACGTTGGTCTTAAAAAAGTGTTGGCTGTCGGGAACAGAGAGAATCCCACAGCCAACTGTATTTTTTATTATTTAATTCATTGCTAAACGCCTGTTCAAATTCAGACAATACTTAGATTGACCTGAATTTTCAGCATACCAACGCCTCTTATGTCCCGCAGAACGACATTGGCTTATACTATTTCACTCCGGATTTTTCAATCCAACTTCAAAACTTCAAGAAATGCCTTTTGCGGCACTTCGACCGAACCGATCTGGCGCATCTTCTTCTTACCTTCTTTCTGTTTTTCGAGCAGCTTGCGCTTACGCGTGATATCACCGCCATAGCATTTGGCAGTTACGTCTTTGCGCAAAGCCGAAATCGTTTCCCGCGCAATGATCTTAGCGCCGATAGAAGCCTGAATAGCAATAACAAACTGCTGGCGCGGGAGAAGTTCCTTCAGTTTTTTACAGATTTTCCGACCAAAAGACTCTGCCTTGCTGCGGTGTACCAGCGCCGAGAGCGCATCTACAGGCTCGCCATTGAGGCGAATATCCATTTTCACCAAATCCGACTGGCGATAATCCAACGGCTGATAATCGAAAGAAGCGTAACCTCGAGAGATAGACTTCAGCCGGTCATAAAAATCGAAAACGATCTCCGCCAATGGCATTTCAAAAGTGAGTTCCACACGTTCCTCCGTGAGATAGTGCTGCCGGGTCAGAATGCCGCGCTTTTCCATGCACAGGGTCATGATCGCGCCGATGTATTCTGGTTTGGTGATAATCTGCGCTTGGATGTAGGGTTCTTCTACAAAATCCAGCAGAGTCGGATCGGGCAAATCCGCTGGCGTGCGGATGGTGAGTTTTTCGCCTTTTTTGGAATATGCAAAATAAGAAACGTTGGGCACCGTGGTGATCACGTCCTGGTTAAACTCACGCGCCAGGCGTTCCTGAATAATTTCGAGGTGCAGCATGCCGAGGAAGCCACAACGGAAGCCAAAGCCCAGCGCCGCGGAGGTTTCTGGCTCGAAGATCAGCGAGGCGTCGTTGAGCTGAAGTTTTTCTAAGCTATCGCGCAAATCCTCGAAATCGTCGTTGTCAATTGGGAAAATTCCGGCGAATACCATCGGCTTTACGTCCTCGAAGCCTTGAATTCCCTCGCTACAGGGGTGTTGCACGTGCGTCACCGTATCGCCTACCTTGATTTCCTTCGACACCTTGATCCCCGTGATGATATAGCCCACGTTTCCGGCGGAAAGTTCTTCCTTAGGGATATAGTCTAGTTGGAGGATGCCAATTTCATCTGCTTCATATACTTTATCGGGACTTGTATAGAAAAAACGCACTTTGTCTCCTTTGCGCAAAGTACCATTGACGATGCGAATGTTGGCGATTACCCCGCGGAATGAGTTGAACACCGAGTCAAAAATGAGTGCCTGCAGCGGCGCTTCCGGATCGCCCTTGGGCGGTGGAATACGATTCACAATCGCTTCCAGAATATCCATTACCCCTTGCCCGGTTTTTCCGCTCGCCAGCAAAATTTCCTCCTTTTTACAACCGATCAGACTGATGATTTGATCCGACACCTCGTCAATCATGGCGCTCTCCATGTCAATTTTGTTCAACACCGGAATGATCTCCAAATCGTGCTCAATGGCAAGATAAAGATTAGAAATTGTCTGAGCCTGAATGCCTTGGGTCGCATCCACCAGCAACAGCGCGCCTTCGCAGGCGGCAATCGAACGCGATACTTCGTAGGAAAAATCCACGTGACCTGGCGTATCAATCATGTTAAGAGTGTAAGTCTGCCCATCTTTGTGGGCGTAGTACATCTGTATCGCGTGGCTTTTGATGGTGATGCCGCGCTCGCGTTCCAAGTCCATGCTGTCGAGCGTTTGTTCCAGCAGATTTCGTTTGGAAACAGCGTTGGTATATTCCAATAAACGGTCGGATAAGGTACTCTTACCGTGATCAATATGTGCAATGACACAAAAATTCCTGATATTCTTCATAGACTGCAAATATACGCCTTTTTAGAATCCGATGCCCGTCCAAGAAGGAATGTTGCCGGACTTTATCATTATTTTTAAAAAGCCAGTAAAAATAATCGGATTCCGCTAATTTTTTATTCAATAAACGAATCGTGCCGGCGAAAGTTCAGAGGGTTATTTCCCCTTTTCCAGAAGGAAATACCTTAAAAAAATCTATTTCTTTATATTTTGCAAAATCACTTTTAATCAAATAAAAATTTGTGAAAAATATTTTTAAAACCAAATATTCCAAAATAGAAAAAAACAAGCTACATTTACATTTAATGTTTTAACACCTAAAATCACAACATCATGAATGCTGTCCTCAACCTTGGCAAGTATTTGTATGCTATTCCATTTGCTGTTTTCGGGATTTTTCACTTTATGAACGCCAAAGCCATGTCCGGCGCGGCTTTCGGTAGTGAAATACTGGTGTATGTCTCTGGTGCAGCGCTTATTGCGGCTACTGTGAGTATGCTGATCGGCAGATACGACAAACTGGCTACCACGCTACTGGC
>CAZQTF010000247.1:0-5054 GCA_964596135.1 uncultured Saprospiraceae bacterium
GTCAATGAACTCAATTTTCAAAATTTATGCGCTGCGTAATATCAGTTATTAAAATGCATTAATTCTGGTGTTGTAATAGGACTTACGCACTAAATAATAATTGGTTTAAAATCAGTTCTTTGAAACAGGATGTGTAAAATTGAGTTTGGGCAAAATATCAAATTGTATAAAGTGTTGTATAATGTGAAATAATCAAGATTTGATTTTTCAAACACACATGTCTTTAGTCAAAAGAAAATATGACAGATGCTCTTAGGCACTCAAACGGAGGGTTTGGGAATGAGAATGCGAATTGTAAGAGATTATCAACATTCCATTCAATCAAATTGTAAGATCAAGTACTGCCTATTACATATCCAGATCATTATTCACCGGTAAAATTCGGTTTTCGTTTTTCGAGGAAAGCCTGCACGCCTTCGGCGTAATCCCGGGTTTGCCCGGCGGCAGATTGGAGTTCATCTTCGATTGCCAACTGGCGATTCAGGTCGTTGCTCAAGGAATGGTTCAGCGCGCGTTTGGTGTAGCCCAAGCCTTTGGTTGGCATTTGCGATAGTGTTTCCGCTAATTTCCAGGCTTGTTCGGCGAATTTATCATCGGGAAAAACTTGATAAATCATGCCCATCGCTTCGGCGTCTTTGGCGGAGACTTTATCGCCCAGCATCATAAGAGCAGAAGCGCGTTGCCAACCAATCAGTCGCGGCAGAAAGAAAGTACCGCCACTATCCGGGATCAGCCCGATTTTGCTGAATGCCTGAATAAAACTCGCCGATTCGGCGGCGACTACTACGTCGCAAGCTAAGGCAATATTGGCACCGGCGCCCGCTGCCACGCCATTGACCGCTGCCACGATTGGTTTTTCAATTTCCCGAATCCGGGTAACGATGGGGTTATAATGTTCAGATAGAATTTTGGTCAATGACGGTGCATCCTCGCCGGTGACCTCCTGCAAGTCTTGTCCGGCACAAAAGGCTTTGCCCTCGCCGGTGATGTAAATAGCGCGCACCTCAGCGTCATCCTTGCATCTGTCGAGCCGCGATTGCAGCTCCAGCGCCATCTCGCGATGGAAGCTGTTGTACACCTTCGGGCGGTTTAAAGTGATTTTGGCAACGTTGCCAATCTTTTCAAAAAGGATAGTTTGTTCCACGGATGCCAGATTTGAAGATGCCAGATGTCAGACATTCCAGTTTTAAGTCTGATATTATCTGGCATCGAGTATCTATAAATTTTATTTCAACACCATCACCTCTACGTGCGATGGTCTGGTTTGATCAAAGTAAATACGGTGTGTGGCTTTCTGGAAATCGCTTTCGTTTGCCTGATAAATATCTACAAATTTCTGCGGATTGCGATCTACCAGCGGGAACCAGGAATTTTGCACCTGAATCATGATGCGATGCCCTTTTTTGAAGGTGTGCGCTACATCGGGCAGCAGAAAACGGACCGTTTCTACTTTATTCGGCGTGAAAGGCTCGGGTTTTTCAAAGCTTTTGCGGAAGCGACCGCGCAATACCTCCCCGCGCACCAGCATTTGGTAGCCGCCCATTGGTACTGCTTGATTATCAGACACATTGGAGGTTTCATCCGGGAAAACGTCAATCAGTTTGACCACATAATCGGCGTCGGTGCCAGTGGTAGCAGCGAACAAATTGGCGAAAACCGGTCCGGTGATGGTTACATCTTCGGTCAGGAGGTCACTTTTGTACACCATCACATCCGGGCGGCGGGCAGCAAACCGCTGGTCGTCCGTCATGTATTCGCGGGTGCGCCCGAGGTGCACATCTTCGGTGTAAGGCACAGGATTATTTGGGTCGGCAACGTATTCGTCAAATTGATCTTTGCCGGTAGGAGCATCGAATGACAGCTTTCCATTGGGATGGAAATATAGCTTCTTGGCTATGGCGCCAGAAGGTGGCCAAGCGTCGAAGGTACGCCAGGTATTTTCACCCGTGATAAATATTCTGGCTTCGCCGGTTTCCATTTTTCCTTTATCTTTTAGATAATAGTTGAAAAAGGGTAACTCAATTTCCTGCCGATAATATACAGAAGTTTTGCTATCGAAGTTAATATTTCCCAAAAAATCGCCATTGCCGCTCGACCAGCAGCCGTGGCACCAGGGACCCATCACAACACGATTGTTCGCGCCGGGGTTTTGCTTTTCAATCGCCTGATAAGTGTACCAGGCGCCGAAAGTATCCTCCGCGTCGAACAGACCGCCAACGACCATGACTGCCGGCTTCACATTCGTCAGATGCGGGCGGATGCTGCGGGCTTTCCAAAAATCGTCGAGATTCGGGTGCTGCATCATCTGATTCCAAAACTTGACATTTTGCATGTATTTACTGGTCAGATTTTTTAAGGTACCTTCCCGTAGGAAAAAGTCGTAATTATCGGGCGTTTTAAAATCAAATCCCGGATTGCCTTTGGTCGTCGGTTGCGGACGCGGCTGCCCAAACGCGTAGTAAAAATTGAACGCATCCATGAGGAAAAACGCGCCATTGTGGTGGAAATCATCCCCCATAAACCAATCGGTTACCGGTGCTTGCGGCGATACGCATTTCAATGCGGGATGCGCGTCAGGAATGGAAGTTGTACTGTAAAAACCGGGGTAAGAAATACCGAAAATCCCGACCCGACCGTTATTATTATCAATGTTCTTAGTCAGCCAGTCAATCGTATCATAAGTGTCGCTGCTTTCGTCGTTTTCATTACCTTTTTTATTAGGATTATGCGGACGTATGTCGGCGTATTCACCTTCGCTCATGTAGCGCCCGCGTACATCCTGAAACACAATGATATAACCCTCGCGCGCCAGATGGATGTATTGTGTCAGGCGGGGCGAGTATTCATTTTCGCCGTAAGGCGCACAAGAGTACGGCGTGCGGGTCATAATAATCGGATACTGATTGGTCGGCGAAATATCCTTAGGTATATAAATAGAAGTAAAAAGCTTTATGCCATCCCGCATGGGGATCATGCGCTCCATTTTGGTATAGTGTGCGCGTACAAACAAAGAATCGTCCGGATTTTGTTGTGCCTGAGCACCAACAAAAATGACCAATACCAGAAAAATTGAAAAGCGCAAACGCTTCTCCAGTATGGAAAGTAAATGATTTTGAAACATAATGCCTAAGGGTTTTAGGTTAGAAAAATATTACATTATTTTGCTCACTCATGAATAGCGGTAAGCATATTCACAATTTATTACAAATAAACAGACATCCACGACAAGAACCCAGCGTTATCGAATCAGCGTCACATCACCTTTCAGGGTTTCGCTGTATTCATTGTTGTTGCCGATGGCTTTGTACCGCAGCCAGAACACGTATACATCCGAAGGGGCGGCGTTGCTGCCATCTTTACCATCCCAGGCGTTGTCGGGGTCATTGGTCTGGAAAATCATTTTGCCAAAGCGATTAAATACCTGCATCTCAAACTCGGTGATCGTACAATTTTGCGGCATGAGTGGCAGCAGGCGGTCGTTGCGTCCGTCGTCGTTGGGCGTAAAAGCGTTCGGCATGATCAGGCGGCAGCATTTGGCATCGAAGATCACCTGTACCGTATCCCTTAGCGTCAGACTGTCGGGCGAAGTGAGAATGCTCACTGCATAAAGCCCGGATTTGAACACTTTGAGTCTCGATTCGGAGGTAGTATCGCCGGTGGCGAGGCTGGTCCACAAATAATTGAGCACATCGCCACGATTGAGAAACAGCTCGGTTTCTTTTACGAGCATCTCTTCGCATTCCATTTCCACGATGATAGGATCGGTCGGAAAAAGAACCTGTGCCGAAGCCGGTCCGGCAAGCAGCAAAACAAATGCGATCAGCCAGTTTTGTACACTAAAGATTGTCTTCATCATTCGATTATTTCTAATTTCCACAGATCAAACGTTCTAAAGTCGGATCGCAATATACGCCGACTGTCTTCCTTTTGCAAAATCAAACCGAGCTTTTGCCACTTCAAAACCAATTGTGATGTAATTTTACCAAAAAACAACGAAAGTGTACGACGTATTCCCAATCATTGAAGATTGGTTATCCAAACAGAAAAAATTTGCTGTAGCCACGGTGATTGGCACCTGGGGCTCTGCGCCGCGCCCGGTAGGCTCGGTATTACTGGTAAGCGAAAACGGCGACATGGCAGGCTCGGTGAGCGGCGGCTGCGTGGAAAATGCGGTGGTCAAAGAAGCGCTCAACGTGCTCGAAATCGGCGTGCCCCGGCAATTGCATTACGGCATATCCAACGACGATGCGTGGTCGGTCGGATTGATGTGCGGCGGCGAACTCGATGTTTTGGTAGAACCTTTTCCTAACGGCGAAGTGCAGGAACTCCTGCTCCACGCTTTGCGCGAAAACCGGGGCGGCGTGCTGCTCAGCCGCTTGGGCACGGAGCTTGTGGAACAATGTTTTTTCTTGCCAGATGCCGATCCATCGTTAATGCCAAATGGTCAACTTGCCCGAAAAGTCTGGACCGAACGCAAAAGTCAGGTCATTGAAACACCGGAAGGAACCTGGTTTGCCCGCGTGATCCCGCGCAAGCTCCAACTGCTTGTTATTGGCTCGGCACACATTGCAGCGGAATTGGTTCGTTTGGCAAAAATATTTGATTTTCAAACAATTGTGATTGATCCGCGCCAGGTATTTGCTGAAAAGACCGAATTTCCAGATGTGCCACATCAAATGATCGTGGACTGGCCCGCCGAGGTATTGCCCGATTTTAAACTGGATGCTTATACCTACGCGGTTTTACTCACACACGATCCAAAAATTGACGACCAGGCGCTACATCTTTTGCTTCGCTCCAACATTGGCTACATCGGTGCGCTGGGTAGTAAACGCACCAACGAAAAACGCGTGGAACGCTTGCGCGAAGCGGGTTTCGACGAAGCCACCATCGCCCGCATACATGCGCCTGTGGGGCTGAGCATTGGTGCCAAAGGCGCAAAGGAAATTGCGCTGAGCATCATGGCGGAAATCATTCAGATTAAGAATAAATAATGGAGGAAGAATGATGTAATTTTGTCAAGCAAACTTTGTTCAGGTTGCCGGGCATTTCTA
>CAZQTF010000248.1:0-5054 GCA_964596135.1 uncultured Saprospiraceae bacterium
GCGAAAAATATAAAATGAGAAACGCAATTTCTAATTTCTTGGTACAACAGCAATTGTTATGCGGCTGACACAAGTTAACTTATCTGCTTCGTCCTTGATCTCGATATTCCACACATGTATGTTTTTGCCAATGCGAACCGGCGTCACCTGTCCATACACAAAGCCTTTGGTGACGGGGCGCAGGTGGTTGGCGTTGATTTCTATGCCAACGGGCATCTGGGTTTCTGTATTGTCGAGGCAAAGCACGGACGCTAAGCTGCCCAAGGTTTCTGCGAGGGCTACATTTGCGCCGCCATGCAGTAATCGCATGGGTTGTACGGTACGATCGTCCACTGGCATTCGGGCGACTAAGTAATTTTCACCGAAAGCGGTGAATTCAATACCCAGGTGCTCGATGAGTGTGCGCTGTGACATTTGATTGATCTCTTCAAGTGTAAATGATTGTTTCCAGATCATTATTATATTATTGTGACATTAACTTTTTATGGTGTCTTTTTGAATTTTTTTGTTAACAAACTGAATAGCCTCCTGGAGTTGTGTGGGGTGAAAAGTTTGCCAGAAACCATCGCGGCGCCACCAAGTAAGTTGGCGTTTGGCATAGTTGCGCGAGTTTTGCTTGATTTTATCAATTGCTTCCGGCAAAGAAATTACTCCGTCCAAATAATCGAATAATTCCTGATAGCCAACAGTCTGAAGGGTAGGAAGGTTGCGATATGGATACAACGACTGTGCTTCGTCTAACAAACCCTTTTCCATCATATTGTCCACGCGATGGTTGATGCGATCATACAGTTCTGTGCGCGGCAGATTTATCTGAATGTAAATCGGTATGAAACTTCTCGGTTTGCTTTGTTGTTTGCGATAAGCAGAAAAAGGTTGGTTTCCGGCGAGGCATACTTCCAGTGCCCGAATGAGCCGATGCGGATTTTGCCGATCCATCATTTTATAATACTCAGGATCGGTTTGTTGTACGGCTTGTTGCAAACCTTCCAGCCCTTGCTCGGTATAGAGTTGACGCACCTGCCGGTGAATTGCCTCGGGGATAACCGGAAATGAATCCAGTCCTTCGCAGAGGGCTTTGATGTATAATCCGGAGCCACCTACGGCAAGGACGAGGTCATATTTTTGGTACAAAATATCCAACAATGCGAGAGCTTCCTTTTCAAAATCACCGACGCTGTATGGCTCGAAAATACTGTGACTGTCAATAAAATGATGCGGAATACCCTGCATTTCTTCGGGGGTGGGCTTTGCAGTGCCAATCTTCATTTCCCGAAAAAACTGGCGACTGTCGCAGGAGATAATTTCCGTGCGAAAATGCTTTGCCAGATATACTGCGAAGCTGGTTTTGCCGCTGGCGGTCGGTCCGCCTACTACGATGAGATACTTTTTCCCCGACATGCCGCGAAATTAAGGAATTATGGCAGGTTATTTGCTCGTTATCCCTTGTTTTCGTCACAATTAATATTAGCAATTGGGCATAACTATGATCTAAAAATATAAATTTGCTTCTTTATCAGGAGAATTCAAGGTATGCTTTATTCAACCGTACGACCTATTGCAACCGTTGGTATCCGTGTTTTTTACCGAAAGATTCATCTTTCCAATGTCGCGCATATCCCTCGAAATAAGCCGGTCATTCTGGCGGCGAATCATCCCACGGGCTTTATGGAGCCGTGCGTGCTGGCGTGTCATTTGGATCGCCCTTTGTATTTTTTGGTGCGTGGCGATTTGTTTAAGGAAGGGCTTTATAATTTTTTGCTGCGTTCTTTGCACATGCTGCCAGTTTATCGCGCGCGCGATCGCGGTTATGCATATGTAAAAAACAATTATGAAACGTTTGACTTCTGTTATGACGCTTTACGCGAAAACAAAACGCTGATGATTTTGGCGGAGGGAAGGGCTGAGCACGAAAAGCGCCTGCGCCCCCTACAAAAAGGTACTGCCCGCATTGCTTTCGGCGCACTGGAACGCTACCCGGAACTGGAAGATGTGTACATCGTGCCGGTGGGCGTCAATTATACGTATGCAGAACACCCGCGTTCGGAAATTTTTATTGATTTTGGTGAACCACTCAAGGCACGTGATTATTTCGACGCTTTCCGCGAAAATCCAAACCAGACAGCCAGCGATTTTACAGAAGAACTGCGTCAGCGCATGTTGGAACGAATCATCATTATTGAAAAAGAAGACGACGATGAATTGACCGAATATCTCCTGCAGATGGATCGCTCGCATCGCCCAGCGCCAATCTTCCCGATCGTCAGCAATACCCGTGAGCCGCTGGTGTACGAAAAATCGGTAGCCGACCGTGTCAATGAACTGGATCCGACGAAAAAGCTGTCCTTACTGTCGAGTGCCAGGCAGTATTTTCAACAATTGCAGACAGCCGGAATCACAGATGCCGAGCTTCTTTGCGGCGGGGTTTCGCTCTGGGCAATACTGTTTCTGTTGCTGGGATTGCCGCTGTTTGCGGTCGGATATTTATTTAATGTTCTTCCCGTGTTGCTGGGAAAACGGATCGCCGATAAGCGCGTTCGTCGCCCGGAATTTTATGCACCGGTATTTTGGGCGGTAGCGATGGGGGCTTATTTGATCTGGCTGATTCTTTGGCTGATTGGTTTGGTGATTTTGGCAACGCCGGTGCTGCTATTCTGGCTGATTCTGATGCCATTGTTAGGATATTTTGCAATGCTGTATCTCGAATTTTATAAAAAAATGCGCCGGAAAACACGGGCTAAGCGATTGAAAAAAGAGCAGCGATCGGAATTGCTGAAAATGCGCGAGACCATTATGGCAGAATTCGGAAAATAGCCGCAGTAAAGCCTCGATTATGAATTGAAAATAGAATTTCGGAATGAGAAAACAAAGCGGAAAATTCACAATATGGCTGGCGTTTTGCCTGCTATGGATCGCTGGCGCGCGCGCGCAGTCAACCGAGGCTCCCAAACCAGCCCAAAAGGTTTACACTGGGATTTATCTGATGAATTTGTACGATCTGAACATTGACGAGTTTTCGTTTTATGCCGATTTCTACCTGTGGTTTAAATGGAAAGGCAAGCTGGACCCCACCAACATTGAGTTTGTAAATGCCGTAGAAAAATGGGGCTTTACGCAAAATATCTTCCACGAGGAACCGCTCAAACTCCCCGACGGCTACTATTACAATGGTATGCGAGTGGAAGGGCGATTTTACCATTCTTTTGCACTTGATGATTTTCCTTTGGATGCGCATGAACTCGATATCCGTATTGAAAATGTGACTTACCCGCTCGATTCCTTAGTGTATTTGCCCGATACAAGTACCGTTCTTTTCCGCAAAGACTTATTGATACCAGGCTGGGAGATCAGCGGCGCGGGTATTCGCACCAACAGTAATTTTTACGACACAAATTTTGGCGAACCGGGGCGCACCGGCTCCGCGTTCAGCAATTTTACCTTTCATCTGGGCATCAACCGCCCGTTTAGCTACTTCGGTCTGAAACTTATGCTTCCATTGCTGGTGGTGATTTTGGCGAGCTTAGGAGGATTATTTGTGCATCCCAATTACATTGACGCTCGAATTTCGCTACCCATTGGCGGGTTGCTGAGTTGCGTTTTTTTGCAGCAGGCTTACAGCGATGCACTTCCCGATGTTGGTGACATGGTCCTCATGGATCGAATCTATTTACTTTCCTATGCTTTGATTGCTGCGATTATGCTCCGGGTTATTATTGTTGGAAATAAAATGGCGCTTCAGGGCCAAGAACAAGCAATGACCCTCAAGCACATTGACCGGCGCCGGGTCTTGCTGTATTTTTTAATCTACATTGCCATCGTGGGCTTATTGATTTTGTTTGCCTGAATGGATTGACAAAAGTCATTGCCGGGTATTATTCAAGTCATTTTAAAATAGAAATAAGGGCGACAAATTTGTGCACAATCAATCATTTTCGGTGATGCTGCTGCAAGAATATTTTATCCCGTATTTGGCTTCCAATGCAATTGCGATTTTGGTGTTGTGGGCAGCATGGCGAGTGCCTCGGTGGGCACGCTGGTCCATGATATTCATTTTTTTAGCTGCAAGCATCGTCAATGCTTACACGGCAAATACAGCGCCGGAGTCGTATATTACATATGCACCTATGGCGATGCCTATTTATCGGACATTTATCAACGGCTGGTTTGCCGGGCATGTTCAATGGATGGTCTCGCTGATTGCCATCGGTCAGTTGACGGTAGCCTTTTTACTTTCGTTGCGCGGATTTTGGTTTAAGCTCGGCGCGTTGGGTGGGATTATTTTTCTCGTATCGATTGCGCCTTTGGGCGTTGGCTCGGCTTTTCCGTGTTCGCTTATTCTGGCTTTTTCTCTTTATTTACTTTATCGGTATTATGATAAGAAAATTTGATTGGCAAAGGAACAATTAAGAACAATGAGAACTCTTCCGCTTACTTTATTTTTTATCCTTTTTGCCACTGTTTTATTTGCACAACCCGATAGTCTTTCATTATTGCACCTCAATCTGGAGCGCCTGGAAGTTACCCGTATTCACGCTTATATTCTCGGAGGTTGGGCGCTTGCCAACATTATCATCGGAGGTTATTTGACGTATCATTTCGAGGACGGAGAGCCGGAATCTTTTCATCACATGAATGCCGCCTGGAATATGATTAACCTGGGCGTTGCCTGGGCGATGCTGCACTTTGCCAATCATACCAATCCAACCGGCTTCGATCTGGCGTCTTCCGTAAATTATCACTATCGGGCGCAGAAACTCATGATGCTCAATACGGGACTGGATGTAGCCTATACCATTGGCGGGTTGTTATTATATGAGCATAGTAAAAATAACAAAAAATTTGATTTTGTTTTGCGTGGTTTCGGCAAATCGCTCATGTTTCAGGGGGGCTTTTTATTGCTTCTGGATGCCACTTTTTACACGATTTATTCTTCCAGTAATATTGAATGGAAAGACTTGATACGGCATGCGACTTCGGCGCCAGACGGTGTCGGGATGATTATTTTATTCTAAGTATTCGTATCATATTATGCTCTATTTGACACAGTTTTCAAG
>CAZQTF010000249.1:0-5049 GCA_964596135.1 uncultured Saprospiraceae bacterium
GTAGTGGGTCAAATCGGTTGATTTGCTTTTCAGATTTCGCAAATCTTCAAGATTTGCGAAATCTCGTCCACTATTTTGACTCATTACCGTTTTTTCTAAACAAACAAAAACATCAGCCAAAAAAAAATTGGAGAATTATATAAGATCGGCTTAGTGGTAATATTCATCGGGATGTAATTGGTACGTCCGAGCCAGGAAGCCAGGCGCGGCAAATGGAAGGAAAACACGAGGAAGATGAAGAACTCTAAAGTTTGTTAATCCAATCATAGCCGGGTGTCTTCCCCAAATGTTTATTACTTGGAGAGGGTAGCCCCTTTTTCCAACGCAGCCATCTTCAAGCGTTGCAAAAAAGGCGATGCAAAAATAAAATCTTCGAGTATTTGATTATCACTGGTGAGGACGTCCTGGTTGCTGCCGCGCCACACAATCTCGCCTTTGTACAGCAGGATAATATTGTCGCCGATTTCCATCACCGAATTCATATCGTGGGTGTTGATCACGGTAGTAATGTTGTTTTCAACGGTGATACTTTTAATCAATTCGTCAATCAGCAAAGCTGTCTTCGGATCAAGCCCGGAGTTGGGTTCGTCGCAAAACAAATACTTGGGTTCCAGCACAATCGCTCGGGCGATGCCCACCCGCTTTTGCTGCCCACCGCTGATCTCCGAGGGGTAATTTTTGTTCTTGCCAGAAAGCTCTACTCTCTCCAGACAGTAATCCACTCTTTTCTGCTTTTCTTTGGCGGTCATGGTGGTAAACATATCCAATGGAAAGCGGATATTCTCTTCTACCGTCATCGAATCGAACAGTGCCGACCCTTGAAAAAGCATCCCGATTTTCATACGTAGGGCACGCTTCTGCTTTTTGTCCAAACTAAAGAAGTCGGTTTTGTCATAAAAAACAGTGCCGTCTGTGGGCGTAAGCAATCCGACCAGAATTTTGAGCAGCACGGTTTTCCCGGCGCCGCTTCGCCCAATGATGAGATTGGTTTTTCCAGGTAAAAACTCCGTCGTGATCCCTTTTAATACCTCATTCCCTTCAAAGGATTTATGAATGTTTTGCGCCTTTATCATATAATATGCGGATGTGCTGATTTGTAAATAATATCATAGTTATATTTAAGTCAATAAAACGGCGATCAAATAATCTGCCAGTAGAATCATAATGTCGCTAAAAACGACAGCATTGGTGCTTGCTCGCCCCAATTCAATGCTTCCGCCTTTTACATAATATCCCTGATAACAGGAAACGCTTGTTAGAATGAATGCAAAAACAATGGCTTTGACAAACATCATCCGCACATTTTTCTGCAAAAAGAACGAGCGAACCCCCTGAATGTATTCGGCATCGCTCATCAGTCCGGTAGGCACTGATGCCAGATAGCCGCCCATGATACTCACGAATGCGCCAATCGCCACCAGCATGGGAATGACAATAATCGCCGCTACTACTTTGGGTCGCACCAAATACGCTGCGGTATTTAGGCCCATGATCTCCATAGCGTCAATGTGCTCTTTCTGCCGCATTCCGCCGATTTCTGCCGCCATATTGGAACCAACTTTACCTGCCAGCACCAGACAAATCACCGTGGGCGCCAGCTCAATGATTGTACTGTCGCGCACGATATAGCCGATGTAATAACGCGGCACCAGCGTTCCGTCGAGTTGATAGGCAAATTGCACCGCCGTTACTGCTCCAATAAAGATCGAGATCAGCACCACGATAATCAGCGATCCCACGCCGATGTCGTTCATTTGCCGCATTGTTTCTTTGTAGTACATCCGCCAACTTTCCGGTCGCCCCAGCGCCGTACCAAGCATCATTACGTAACGACCGAAATGGTAGAGAATTTTAAGATCCATGTTATCCTGGTTCTACAACATTGTTTAGAAGTGCCAAAAATAGCGCAAATTTGTAAAACTCGCTAACCCGAACTTTCAGACAGCACCTTTTAGTCAACAATAACACCCCAAAACAAGTTGCATTTTTTTGAAAAGCCAACTGCTATACTATGGAAAAGCGGCTTGTTTTTGTGTTTATTTACAAACTTTTGTAAATAAACATTTACCTTAAAATCAATAGATAAACTGCTAAAAACATGAACTGTATCATCACCGGAGCTACCAAAGGCATCGGGCGCGCCACCGCCGACATTTTTGCGCGCCAGGGTTTTAATCTTGCGCTCGTTGCTCGCAATTCTACCGATTTAAATCAAACCAAAGCAGAATTGGAAAGCCGTTGCGCCGGCGTCGAAATCCTTACTTTTCCTGCCGATCTGAGTAAAAAAACGGAAGTGCAGCGTCTTGGCGAATTGATCAGAACGCACTGGAAGGAAGTGGATGTCCTTATCAACAACGCCGGCACATTCGTTCAGGGATCAATGCTCACCGAAGCCGACGATGTGCTCGAAAATCTCATGAATCTCAATCTGTACAGTGCTTTTCACCTCACGCGTGCCATCGCGCCGCTGATGGTGGAGCGCGGCACAGGGCACATTTTCAATCTTGGCTCTATTGCCAGCCTCAAAGCTTTTGCCGATTCCGGGTCTTACACCGTCACCAAATTCGCTATGCTGGGCTTTACTCGTTGCCTCCGGCTGGAACTGCAAGACAAAGGCGTAAAAGTAACCGCCGTTTTACCTGGCTCTACCCTTACTAATTCCTGGGCGGGCGTGGAGCTGCCCGACCATCGGCTCATTGATCCGACAGAAGTTGCACAGGCGATCTGGAATGCCTGGAACACTGGTCCTACCGTATGTATCGAGGAGGTTTTGCTGCGTCCCATGCTGGGAGATTTGTAAGTCATTTTGAACGGATATTCAATGTAAAGATCGAAGCAGAATTATAAAAGTGCGAATGCCTGTTTTTATATTGCGAACGGCTTCCACCATATTTCTGATAGGATCAGTTCTATGATCATGATGTTTTCCGGCGTATTATGCCTACTGCGTTTGATGCCTGTTTTGAATATCTATATTGACGAGGATCGCCATCGCCATAAAAAAGAAAGGACCAATTTTGTCGGTTTCCAATAAGTCATTGATGAGTTGCAATGTAGAAATAACCACGATCGTCAGCAGCGCAATCATCACAACTTGCTTTCGGCGTGGGTCTTCCGTCTGATGGTAAATTCGTTCGCCGCGAATAAAAACATAAAACAACATCAGGATAAAAATGGTCAGCCCAATGTACCCCTGCTCTACGAGCGTCATCAGGTAATAACTGTGGATGCCCGATCGTTCGGGGTTATCGCTCACGTAGGTTTCAAAACTGCGCACGGTGTACGGCCAGTAAAAATTGTAAAAATTGCCTGGCCCGAAGCCAAATACCGGTTTTTCCTTACTCATATATCCCCCGGCAATCCAGCGATAGACGCGCTCCATCGTGGAAATATCTTCCATTTGGTAAGTCGCTTCAAGCAAATTGCTGAAATCCGTATGGGTAATGGTGCGCTCAAAATCGGGTGCAAAGTCTAAATAGCGGTTATTTATTGCTAAAAAGCCAGTTAATAAAATTACTAAAATGGTCACACTTACCAATACGGTTTTGATTAATCGAAATTGAATAACGAAATAAGCGCCCGCAGCAACAAAAATTGCGGCATACGCCGCCCGCGTGTACGAAAGTTGAATAGCCACCAACAACAGCAAAAGTGCCCCCACGAGAAACCACCACATCAGGCTATAAGGCTTGTACCATTGCCGCATAAACCAAACAAATGGCACAAAAGTCGCCACGATCGCCGCATACGCGACGTGATTGCGATAGAAAGGACTTAGCACCCGATAAACCGACTCGAAAGTGAAGCCCAACGTAGCGTGGCGCGCCAGAATCACGGTGATGGTCAGCAGCAACGGGAGCAGAATAAACCAAAACATGCGGCGAATATCCTGCGGTTTTTGCAATAACATACCGGCTAAAAAATAAAAGGTGATAATGTACCAGAATTTTGCCAGCAAAAACTTCAGCGACACTAAAAACAGACTGGATAGAATGGTGGCGATCAAAATCCAGCCGAGATGCAATAGCAGCAACAGCGTAACCGGGTGCCGGAAAAAGCCGGCGTCCATGCGCTCGCTATGGCGGGCAATGTACAGCAGATATACGCCCATCAGACCAACGATAAGCGGTTCGGTGGGCAGGTCGGTGCCAAAACCATTGGGCAATGTAATTTCGGTGGATAAGGGAATGAAAGCCAGCAACAGGAAAAAAATCGTGCGAAAGTCAACTATTGTAAAATACAGCAATAGCAAAAATGCTGGTACGCCAATAAGATAGTACCATTGCGTAATGGCTGCGACGAAGACACAAAGCAGTGTGATCACGCCAAAGCCGTAAAACAGCCATTTATTTTCCTTTGATATCTGCAAGCCGGCGTTCTGCATGGCACAAAAGTAGAGAAAATTGTAAATACCGGGATACCGGAAAAATTATATGTCATCCCCCTATTTTTCTTTTATTTGTGCAAAATGTGCTATTTTACTCGGTAAAAATGAAAAGTGTTTAACCGAATTCAACCATCTAAATTGTAATAAAATGAAACGAATCGCCTTTAAATCCATTTCGCTGGCAATCCTGTTGCTGGTTACCGTTTCGGCTTTTGCTCAGAAGAAAAAAACAGATAGCCCTGCCAAAGAAGAAAAGAAAGAACATTACTTAGACAAAATTTCGCTCTCCGGCTTGAAATTCCGCTCGGTGGGTCCGGCGATTACTTCCGGGCGCATCGCCGATATTGCCGTGCAACCCGACAACCCAAAGGTGTGGTACATTGCCGTAGCTTCTGGCGGGGTTTGGAAAACCGTGAACAACGGCTTGACTTTTGAGCCTTTGTTCGATGCGCAAGGCTCTTATTCCATTGGCTGTGTCACGATTGACCCCAATAATCCCAATGTCGTTTGGGTCGGTTCCGGCGAAAATAACAACCAGCGCTCCGTAGCCTACGGCGATGGCGTGTACAAATCGGAAGACGGTGGTAAAAGCTGGAAAAATGTGGGTTTGAAAAATTCCGAGCACATCGGTAAAATTGTCGTTGACCCGCGCAATTCGGAGG
>CAZQTF010000250.1:0-5036 GCA_964596135.1 uncultured Saprospiraceae bacterium
GAGGCAAGGCATTGCGCGCAGGTACTGCGTATGAAACCTGGTGATCTCCTTCATTTTGTGGATGGAAAAGGTTTTTTTTACGAAGGTATCATCTCGGAAATTGGCAAAAGAGAATGTGCGATCCGCATTCTGAAGCGCGAGGAGGAAGCGCACAAGCCTTACCGCGTGCACGTTGCCATTGCGCCAACCAAAAATATAGACCGCTTTGAATGGTTTCTGGAAAAGGCAACTGAGATCGGCATTGACGAAATCACGCCGCTATTGTGCGAACATTCTGAACGAAAGCAGATTCGCCTCGACCGTCTGGAAAAAATCCTGATCGCGGCTGTAAAACAATCATTGAAAGCCACGCTTCCAAAACTGAATGATCTGACGCCCTTGGAAACGCTGATCAATCAGTGCACGGAGGGACAGCGCTTTATTGCTTATCTTGGAGCGGATGCTAATCCGCACTTAAAAGATGCATGTCTGCCAGGGCAAAAAACGACAATCCTCATCGGTCCGGAGGGGGATTTTGCACCAAAAGAAATTCAACAGGCATTAGCAAAAGGCTTTAGGGGGGTGAGTCTGGGCGGCAGTCGCCTGCGCACGGAGACAGCCGGCGTGGCGGCTTGTCATATTGTAACTTTATTGAATGAATGATGCGCTCAATAATTTTATTTGCTTGCGTAAAGAATAAGTTCTAAAATAAATTTTTGATTTTTAATGAGTTGCAAAACGATCAATGAATTGTTAACAACCAATTGCTTGTTTGTTACAAACAATACTTTATAAATTCACCACTTTCTTTAACCATTCTTTGTTTTTTCCGGTGGAAATTTTGACAAAATAAACACCGAGCGGCTGATTGGAAAGATCGAGTTTGATATTGGTTATGCCCCGCCGGATGGCTTTTTTTTGGGACAACACCATGATTCCCTTCGCGTTGTAAACGGTGAGTGCGCCTTGGTCGGCAAAATTGCTCTTCACCTTGATTGCCTTGACACCGCGTTGTTCGCAATTGGTAATTTCAAACTTCATTTCTTGGATAAAAGACTTGCTTGCTTCTTCGGCGGTGTATTCAAAACCCCCTTTCTGATTCACCATTTTGATGCGATAAGCCACTTCTTCCTCCGGCAGCCGGTCTTCGTCAATGTACAGATATGATGCTCCGGCGTTGCTTTCATTCACGGCATCTATCCAGGCAATTTTTACAAAATCGCCACCGTTGACCGATTTTTCCACTTCATAGCCTTTATGGTCGCGCCCTGGCGGCACGTCCCAGCTGATTTCGCTGTAAGTATCCAGTGCCTCCACCCGGAGCGCAACCGGGCTGTGCAGCACAGCAACCGCTTCGCCCTGTACCCAGATCGAATAAGAACGCGGCGGCAATTCGATGTAAACGGCATTGGGCACGTTGTGAATAGAATCATTTGCTACGGTTGTGAATGTTTGCCAGGCTTTTTTTAGAATATCGGTAAAAACATCTCCAGGACGCACATTGGACATATTGATTTCCTGGATTAGCTTTAACGGTTTATCCGAAAAATTGATGGCCACCAGTACATCGCGGCGACCTTTGGCTGCCAGCCCGGCGGGCGTCTTGGTTCCATCTATTTGAAAAACAATGGTTTGTGAAGCGTCTGCGCCTTCCTGCGCCGATAAGTAAATACTTTGGCGATCGGTATTGGGTTGATTAAGATATTCGATGGATGTCGCGTTGAAAATATACTCCTGATGCGCCCGAATCAGTTGATCTATATCGTTTTGCAAAGCTTTTGCATCGGCACTCCCGAAATAATCGCCGTAGAAAACGGAGGGCAATCCCACCTGATTATTAGTAAGCAGATAAGCGTAAGCGAGCAATGAATTGGTGATCGGGTCATCCCAGTCGCCGGTTTTGCCATTTTGATTCTCAAATTTGGCGCCGTTAACCAGTGTGACGACATTAAAACCGGTGAGCGCCGTAGCGTCGCGAAGGCTGTGGCTGTAAATCTGGCGGACGTCGTATGTCTGGTCGGAACAGGCGCGACGTAACGCCTCGCGCAACACGTAATCATACGCCCGCATCGTTACATTGGTACGTGCCTCCAGCGTGAGGTTATTGGTCACTTTAGCGATCCAGTTTGCGAGTCTGCCTGCATTCTGCCACTCCGGAATATCGGCAAAGACCAGTTCTGGCGGGTTGTTTTTTAAGTGGCATTCATTAATGAAATTTGCAACGACCAATGGATCGGGTTCGCCTTTGGTTTGAAGGCGAAACCCTTTGATCTGAAAATCGTTGCGCAGCCAATTTGCCTGCGGAATAGGCTGGAAAATATCGCCTTCCTTTGGAACGTCAAGATCAGCAACCAGTTCTATTCCTGCATTGCGCAAAACCTCGACCAGCTTAGAAAATTTCACTTGTTGACTGTCGTTGGGCAAAGGTACCCCCAGGTAAGTAAACCCAGTGTACGACAACGCCGTCGCTTGTGCGCGCAGCCGTTTGTTCCACTCCGCAAAACCTATGGAATCATTGTCTGATGGGCAAGACCAGTATTCCCCCTGCAGGATAAAATCCTGAGCAACAATGCCGGAGCTTGCCAACAGCAACAAACAAACGATCGGTGTAACGAGCACTCTCATGGCGAATGAGTATTTTGATTAGAATGAGGCTATGATATGTTCGGCTGAGGTTTGGCTTTTGTTTGAGAATAAATTAAAAAAAACACAATGTGAAGCCTGGTGACCCCGCCAGGAATCGAACCTGGATCAAAAGTTTAGGAAACTTCTATTCTGTCCGTTGAACTACGGGGTCGCAATTTAGCTTGTGTTATTGCCAATGACAAAAATATAAAATCCTGTACGGAGTAAAAAGTTTCAACTGCATTCCGGATAAAAAACTTTTTCCTGGATTCGGTGGTTTTTTCAAATATTTTCCGAATAATTTTCGGATTTCAATCGTGCTACTATGCTGAATCGGAATATTCTACTAATTGTCGGTGCTTTTGCGGTGATTTACATCGTTTGGGGATCCACCTATCTGGTCAATTTTTTGGCGATTGAAACCATCCCACCCTTTCTTATGTCGGGTAGTCGGTTCATTACAGCGGGTCTGCTAATGTACGGCATCGGCTGGCTGTTGGGGATACAGCATCCCACGAGAAAACAGTGGCGCAATGCTACCATTTCGGGTATCCTACTGCTGGCGATCGGCACCGGTGGCGTGGTGTGGGCGGAGCAATATGTGGATACTGGAATAGCGGCGCTTATCGTTGCCGCCGATCCGCTAGTGGTGGTGGTGCTGGTTTGGCTAATCCGTAAGCAACGCCCGGCGTGGAACAGCATTCTGGGAATTACACTCAGTATCCTGGGGGTCGCTCTACTTATTGGGCAGGACCTTTCCCTTACAAGTCAGAGTACTTCGCTTGGCATCGTTGTCATTTTTATTAGCATTGTATCCTGGGCTTTCGCGACGGTCTTTATCGGAAAAGCTGATCTGCCGAAGTCTTCTCTGCAACTGGCGGCTACCCAAATGCTGGCGGGCGGTATGTTTTTGACGGCGGTCAGCTTGCTCAGTGGCGAGTATTTGCAATTCAATCCGGCTGCGGTTTCTGCCAAATCAATATTCTCGTGGTTTTATCTGATCGTGCTTGGCTCGATCCTGGCATTTTCAGCGTTTAATTACTTGCTGGTGCGGGTTTCACCCGAAAAAGTGGCGACCAGCGCTTACGTAAACCCCGTCATTGCCGTTGTGCTGGGGTGGTGGTTGAACAATGAACAACTCACCTCCCAAACCATGATGGCTGCAGCTTTTATCCTGGCCGGCGTATTTTTTATCAATAGCAACTTCAACTGGCTACTAAAACGACGCAAACCGAAAACATTGATTTCCGAGAAGTAGAACGATCAGATTCAAGCGATTTGCTTACGCAAAAACGGGATTCGTATTTCACTACGATGAATGTATAAAGTAATGGCACTGAATACAAAAGTAGCAACCGCTAAAGAAAACAGTGCACCGCCATCGTTATTGAAATTGATGCCCAGAATCGTCAAATGCGAAAAAATTGCGCCGCTGATAATCCCCAGACCAACCAATGCACCAAGCCACGCCGTACGTGGAATGAGCAGCAAAATAGCAGTGACCAGTTCGACAACGCCCAATCCGATGCGCCCGTAAGGCTCGACGCCCAGCTTGGTAAACAGCAAAACGCTGTCGGGGTGAGCGGTGAATTTATAGAGCAATGTTTGCAATAAAATGGCAGCCGCTCCAATGCGCGCAACCCAGGAGATGATGGTGGTTGTCCGTTTCATGTTTTTTTCTGCAAAGATGCCATAGAAAACTGCTCAAAAGTGTAGGCAAGGTTACACTATGATAAATAATTCCGTCGCGCGGCGGATATTTTTTAAATAATTTGACAATCAAAAATTATTTAAAGATAAGTTCTGCCGCTTGATACGATCAAAAAAGGGTCGTAAATACTGAACCGTTTTTTCTCGCTCTTTTTCTTCCAGCAAAGGATCATTTGCACAAGCACTCAGAATCGCTTGCTCCGTTTCCAGAAAGTGCTGAACACTCGCCTGAAAGAAGGCTTCACTGGCAAACTCGCCGAGCAGCAAGCGTTGACCAACATACCTTTGATTCATACGGGTTTGCGGAGCAGCATAGGGTGCACGCACCAGCCCGGAAATATCAAAATCATACGGTACGGGAATGTAGGCGCCACCCTGGGTTGGGCGAAGCAGTTTGGTATTATGTCGCATGGTTATATCCCAGTCCACATTACCGATCATATATTCAAACAATAGCATATCTGCATATACTTGAGGGTGAAGCAAGTTCGTGTTTTTTACATTTGCCTCGCTCTCATGACAATTGAGCCGAGCAGCCATCGCATCGGTGGGTTCAATCATAAATGCCAGATTGTCAGCATACAATTCGCCATTTTCATTCAGATAACGAATGTGCAATAACTGAACCCGAAAGCTATATTCTGAAAGGATGTTATATAACCTGTACCTGATATTACGCAGCGCATAAATTTTGAAAATTGAGTTCATTGACAGAATGACCT
>CAZQTF010000251.1:0-5017 GCA_964596135.1 uncultured Saprospiraceae bacterium
CGAAACGGAGTTCATACAGTACCGCAAGCCAGTTGGCTTTGGCCCATCCTCAAAAACGTGTCCCAGGTGGCTGCCACAGCGCGCACAGACGTTTTCGGTGCGTACCATGCCATAGCTGGTATCCATTTTACTTAAAACGTTGCCTTCCTTGATCGGCTCCCAGAAGCTGGGCCAGCCGGTACCGGAATCAAACTTTGTATCGGAGCTGAAAAGCGGCAATCCGCAGGCGCGGCAAAGATATACCCCATGCTCGTGATTGTCCCAGTATTCACCGGTGAAAGCACGCTCCGTGCCAGCCTGGCGCATCACGTAGTATTCCATTTCCGAAAGTTGTGCTTTCCATTCTTCCTCTGTTTTATTCACTGTTTTGAGCGTATCTCCTTCCAAAGAAAGGAAAACGACATTCGATGAGGTGTTTTTTTCATGGTTACCCATCGCTTTTTTTTGCGCCTGATTGCAGGAAATAAAGCTGAAAAGGGAGATTGTCAGAGCAATCCATTGTACTCGTTTCATAAATTGAATTTTTTTCAAAGTTCGCAATAAACCTGTTCTGAAAATGTTGGCCGGGCTACATTTCTAACGCATTAAGACTTTGATAACTATTTACGTAAAATCGAGGGAAATCAGATTTATTTTTTTCGGTTTTTTTGACGAATGCGCGGATGGTTCCATTCTTCGCGTTGAGCGAATTCTACAATTTTTCGCATAAAAGTCACGATAGAAAGAAATACTAAATAACCCAAAGTGAGTACGAAATAAATCCAGCGATAAGAGCCGGCTTCGTTGATGGAAAGTGAAGAAAACAGATAAGCCATCAACCCAGACAGCACCGCCAACCCCATAAAACTATAGATGCTACGCCCCCAGTATTGAGTGGTGTTTTTTGCGGAAAGCGAAAAAACGCTGTTAAACATAGCAAAAAACAGGATAAAAGCCGCCGAAGTCATCCAGGGAAAGCGATTGGACACCGTCATCAAGCCGATCACATTGACCAACTTGCCTCCCAGTATGACCACCAACGCCGCCCCGAAGCACAATAATGCCTGATAGATCGGGTCGAGCGTTTTGTCAAAAATAGAATCTCGCGATGTGCTCATGATTGTAAGTTGATAATTCTAAAGTCACGCTGTGAAGGTAACCAAGAATCGGCAGCTTTTGTTGCAATTTTTTCGGGAATGGGGGCAGAGCTCTCTCGTTCCCTTCGCCCCCACGCTCTTGCAAGGTTTCAATTCATTTAAATGATTTCCGGCGTATCAATCAGTGCAATGGCTGCCTCGATTTCTGCCTGCGTGATTTCGTGCTTTTGCAAATTACCGGAAAGGTAATTTTCGTAAGATGCCAGATCGAAATTGCCATGACCACACAAATGGATCAGAATGGTTTCCGATTTACCTTCGCGTTTGCAGCGCTCCGCTTCCTGAATAGCGGTAGCAATGGCGTGGTTGGTCTCTGGCGCAGGAATAATACCCTCCGCTTTGGCAAACAACACCCCTGCTTCGAAACACTCCAATTGATCGTGGGCACGCGCTTCTATGAGCTTATCTCTGAGCAACTGGCTGACGATTACACCCGCACCATGATAACGCAGTCCGCCCGCATGAATGGGCGCCGGCACAAAGGTGTGCCCCAGCGTGTACATGGGGAGCAGTGGCGTCATGCCTACCGTATCGCCAAAATCATATCGGAAAACGCCTTTGGTCAGCTTGGGGCAGGAAGCTGGTTCACTCGCAATACAGCGAATTTTCTTGCCTTCTTCCAAATTCAGACGCAGGAAAGGGAAGCTGATGCCTGCAAAATTGGAACCTCCGCCAAACGGCGCCACCACGATATCAGGTAGGTCACCGGCTTTCTCCATTTGTGCCACTGCTTCTTGTCCGATGACCGTTTGATGCATCAGCACGTGGTTGAGTACACTACCCAATGCATATTTAGTGTTTTCATCCATGGCTGCGCGTTCCACTGCTTCCGAAATGGCGATGCCCAGGCTACCTGGAGAATTGGGGTCTTCGGCGAGAATTTTCTTGCCGGCTTCGGTCAGGTTGGTCGGCGAAGCGTACACTTTGGCACCCCAGGTATTCATCATCACCTTGCGGTAAGGCTTCTGCTGGTAGCTGATTTTCACCATATACACCTCACACTCAATGCCAAACAAATTACAGGCAAAGCTCAGGGCACTACCCCACTGCCCGGCGCCGGTTTCAGTGGTGATGCGCTTCACGCCTTCCTGCTGGTTGTAATAAGCCTGCGCCACAGCCGTATTGGGCTTATGCGAACCCGAAGGGCTTACGCCTTCGTATTTGTAATAAATTTTGGCGGGCGTATCGAGCATTTTTTCCAGATTGTAGGCACGAAACATCGGCGTCGGGCGCCACAGAGCATATACGTCGCGAATTTCGTCAGGGATTTCCACCCATTTATCGGTGCTCACTTCCTGCTTGATAAGTTCCATCGGGAAAAGTGGCGCAAGCGCTTCAGGGCCAATAGGTTCTTTCGTGCCGGGGTGCAGCGGCGGCAGCGGCTTGTTCGGCATATCATGGGCAATGTTGTACCAATGGGTCGGAATTTCTTTTTCCGTCAGGAGGATTTTACGATTTTTCATAATTCAAAGTTTAAAAATAAGGTGTTCAAGGATTCAATTTAAATAAGGTATCTCTTATATTTTTTGCAGTAAAATTCCGAAAACAAGAGCCTAAGTTCTGAAAAATTTGGCTTCCCCGGCAAAATAAATTCTGAGAAATTTTCTTTTGCTCTTTAAAATGACAATATGCACACTTTTCTGCAACTTTGCATTTACGACCTGATAATTAAACCCTGGAACGAATGACTTTGAACTTTTTTGCAGCCGGCACAGATGATATTGATGTTATATTAAAAATGCAACAGGATTTTTACAGCGATAGCAATTATTCCTTTGAGCCTGTTGTGGCCAAAGAAAATCTTCGAATGTTTATTGAGGATTCCCATTTGGGAAAACTGTGGCTGATCATGGCGAACGGTAAAATCGCAGGCTACGCCGTGCTTACGCTGGGTTTCAGCTTCGAATTCAAAGGGCGCGACGCCTTCCTGGATGAGCTGTATGTGCTCCCGGAATACCGCAACAACGGCATTGGCAGACAAACCATCGAATTTATCGCCGAAAAAGCGCGGGAAATGGGCGTCAAAGCTATTCATCTCGAAGTAGAAGCCGACAACAAAGCCGGGCGCGCGCTGTATCGCAATTTCGACTTTCAGGATCACAAGCGGATATTGATGACGAAGTGGCTATAAAAACCGCTTATTGACTATTCCTCCATTTTTATTTTAGAAAATAAAGAGGGAATTTTTGCAACCGTCTCATTGTCAAATTTTCATAAAAAACAAATTGGTATGAAATGGTTTTCCCTCACAGCTCTATTATGCCTGTTTTCTCTCGGCATTTTTGCGCAAAGCAAATTCGATCTCATTATCAAAAACGGCAGAATCATTGATGGCACGGGCAATCCCTGGTATGCTGGCGACATCGGCATCCGCAAAGGAAAAATTACCCGCATCGGCAATCTGGATACGCAGAAAACCAAACAAGTAATTGATGCACAAGGATATATCGTAGCGCCAGGCTTCATTGATGTACACGCACACGTGGAAGGAAGCATTATACAAATTCCGACCGCTGATAATTTTTTATACGACGGCGTAACCACCATCATAACTGGCAACTGCGGCAGTTCGGAAATAGACTTAAAATCTTTTTTTAATACCTTAGACAAAAATGGTATCTCGCTGAACGTAGCTTCCCTCATCGGGCACAACAGCGTGCGCCGTGAAGTGATGGGTACAGACAATCGTCCGCCCACCACCGCCGAGATTGAGCAAATGCGTGCGCTCGTAGCCAAAGGCATGCAGGAAGGCGCGGTGGGACTGTCCACTGGCTTGATCTACGTGCCCGGCACCTTCGCTAAAACCGACGAAATTGTAGCGTTGGCAAAGGTTGCAGCCACTTACGGCGGGGTATATGCTTCCCATATTCGCAATGAAGACGACAAAGTTTTTGACGCGATCGAAGAAGCCATAGAAATTGGCAGGCAAGCAAAAATTCCGGTTGAAATCTCCCATTTCAAGATCACCGGCAAGGGCGAATGGGGCAAGTCCGTCAGCATGATCGAGCAAGTGCTGCAATACCGCGAGCAAGGCATTGATGTCACTGTGGATCAGTACCCTTACACGGCGAGCAGCACCGGACTGGATGTACTGCTGCCCACCTGGTGCCTTGCCGGCGGATATGATTCGTTGGTCGTACGATTAGCAAATCCGACGATCAAAGCACAAATCGTGGAAGAAATGCGCCAGATGCTGGCAAAAACAGGATTCGGAAATTACAGTTATTCCGTCGTAGCCAATTGTAGCTGGGCGCCGGAGTATAACGGCAAAAATATTTCGGAAATCAACATTTCCAAAGGCAGAGCCGCTTCTATTGACAATGAGATCGAAACCATCCTGGAAATGATGCACGGTAAAACGCGCATCCAGATGATCTATCATAAAATGGGCGAAGAAGACGTGCAACGCATTATGCAATTTCCTTATGCGATGATCGCCTCCGACGCAGGCATTCCTGCGTTCGGGCGCGGCACACCTCACCCTCGTGCGTATGGTACCAACGCCCGTGTACTGGGGCATTACACACGTGAACTGGGGATCATTCGCCTCGAAGATGCAATCCGCAAGATGACTTCCCTGCCTGCCAAACGATTTAACCTGCACAATCGAGGCTTGCTCGTGCCGGGCATGGCTGCCGACATCGTTATTTTCGATCCGAATACGATCAGTGACAAAGCCACTTTTGATCAATCCCACGCCTACGCCGAAGGAATGTATTATGTACTGGTAAATGGAAAAATAGTAATTGATAAAGGCAATCATAATGCATCGAAGCCGGGCAGAGCCCTGAAAGGGCCGGGTCTGTCCAAAAAAGCGAAAGGCAATATGCCCCGACCTTAGAGAGCATATGATGCTGTTATTAAGATTTATCCAAATTTTA
>CAZQTF010000252.1:0-5007 GCA_964596135.1 uncultured Saprospiraceae bacterium
TTTTTTATAGTTCTACGATCTTATTATTGAATCATAAATTCGTTACATCATTCATATAATATTCATTTTATGTGCAAGAATACTTTATACAGCCGGTTTTTTGCATGGATGTACGATCCATTTATGCGGCGCTTCGAAGAACGGATATTGCTGAAAAGGCGTCGGCAACTCCTGGAGGATGTTCGGGGCAAGGTGCTGGAATTGGGCTGCGGCACGGGCATTAATTTTACGTTATATCCGGCGGGAGTGCAGGTGGTCGCCTGTGAACCTTCAACTGCGATGCTCGGCTATGCTTATGAGCGCATGGAGCAGGAAAAAAAGAATATCAAAGCGCAGATTGAGTTGGTGAACGCAGGCATCGGCGATGCGGAACTGGAAAAGTACGTGCCCGCCGGAGGCTTCGATGCAATTGTTTGCACGCTCGTGCTGTGCACCGTGCCAGATCAGGAGGCGGCAATTGCCATCATCAAAAAATGGCTGAAACCCGAAGGAAAATTATACGTGATCGAACACATTCGCTCCGCCCAACCCCTGGGGCGTTTTTGGCAAAACTTCTTCAATCCGCTGTGGCGGCATCTCGCCGAAGGCTGCAACCTCAATCGCCAAACCGACAAAGCGCTCAAAGCACATGGTTTTCAGGTAGAAAAAGAAGAATATTTCACCGCTGGTTTGCCTTTGTATCAGGCGGTTTTCCACCGATAAGTCGAATTTAATTTTAAAATATTTGTTTTGAATTTACACATTTTTGTTGCAAAATTGCCCGTTTTTTGCTAATTTTCAGACAATTAGCAAGCAAGAAACACCAAAATCACCATGATATTTGAAATCCACGTGCCGCCGCCGCCGCTGGGCAATTTCATAGAAATGCTTACATTCTACGAAGATTATGACCCCGGCTATTCCATCGAACGATTGCTCCCCGAAGGCGTCATTGAAATTATTATTGATCTGACCGAAACCTCCAAATTTATTTTTGACAACAATACCCTGCAAGTCAAACAAACGTGCCATACCGCTTGGATATCGGGCATGCGGCGGGAGTTTATCTCCATCAGCGCGGGCGGTCCGCAATCTTCAATGTTTGTCATTCGTTTCCGGCGAGGCATGGCTTATCCTTTTTTGCAAATACCGATATCAGAACTAAATGATCTGGTGGTGGACGCCGAGCTTATTTTTCAGCATGAATTGAATGATCTGCGCGAGCAACTCCTGGCAGCCGCTACGCCGCAAAATAAATTTAATATCGCCGAGCATTATTTACTTCAGCGGATACATCATTATACAGACATTCATCCGGCGGTGCAATACGCGGTACAGCGCATTCTGGAGAATCCTGCAGCGGCGGTTATTCAGAAAATCGTTCAGAAAACAGGTTATTCACATTCACACAAGCATTTCCTGACGTTGTTCAGCAAATATGTAGGACTTACGCCAAAACAATTCTTGCGCATCAGCAAATTTCAATATGCTGTTCATAAACTGGAGACCATGCATGAAGTGCAATGGTCGCAAGTGGCTTATGAATGCGGTTATTACGATCAGGCGCATTTTATCAATGATTTCCGGGCATTTTTGAGCTTTTCGCCTTTAGCGTATTTGGATGCCAAAGGGGAGATCGTGAATTATATTCCCATTCTTTAGCATTTTGGGGGAGGTAAATTTTTTCCAATACTTTTTGTTTGCATATTTTTTTCTTTGTTTCAAAATAAAAACAAAAAACATGGGCTTTTCTACTATCAACTGGTTAGCCGTGATTGTTGCGGCATTAAGCGCTTTTATCATCGGCGCATTGTGGTATTCTCCTGCCCTGCTGGGTAAAGTTTGGATGAAAGCCAATGGTTTTACCAACGAAAGCCTGACCGGCGGCAATATGGGCAAAATCTTCGGGCTGGCGTTCCTCTGGACGCTGATCATGTCGGTCAATCTGGCGATGTTTCTCAATGATCCTTCTACTACCCTAAGTTTTGGCGCCTTTGCCGGTTTTGCGGCTGGTTTTGGCTGGATAGCGATGGGCTTCTTTGTGGTTGGTTTGTTTGAGCGTCGCCCTACCGCCTGGATGCTGGTCAACGGGGGCTACATGATCGTAGCGCTCACCATTATGGGTGTGATCCTGGGCGCATGGCGATAAAAGAATCATATTTTATTTAGAATTTTTAAAATTCAAATAATGAAAAACAGCATACTTTTCTGTTGCAATCCTGGCAATTGTTTTGGACTGCAACAGAAAAGTATTGCCTGCTGAAGATCAAAACGCGTACAATTTAATGATATTTATAATACCCTTATGATACAGATAAAGATAACCATGAAGTATTTATCACAAATACCGATATCAATGGGGTCAAACAATTAACAAATACTTATAATACGAGCAAGCGCCCGTTTTTGTAAAATGATTTGAATAATGTTACGCCAGGTCTTTCAGATTGCGGGCAAAACCCTTTATACCGGCGGCTTCCATGCGTTGTTGCAATTGCTTGGCATCATTGGAATTGTTGAAGGCACCGATCACTACTTTGTAAACGGTTTTACCTTCCAATTCATTAATATTCACAATCACTGGCTGCCCAAACAGGCTTTGGAGTTTCTCCGCTTGGATCAGTACATTTCCGTAATCGTAGAATGCACCGATCTGCACGCCCCAGCCTTCGGCGGGTTGTTTTTGCACATTAAACCGGAATAAACCTTTTCCGCTGGTAACACCAGTAATGATTTCTTCTTTCACCGGAGCAGTACCTTGATCTTTGCGGCGCAGCGCTTCGGCTACAGCGCGATCGGCATTGACTCTGCCGTAGCCATATTTTACAGAATGCCCATTGAGATATTCGGCTGGGGTACCGATTTTATCGGCGGTTTGCTGTAGAATTTCCTTTACTTCTCTGGCGGTCAAATTCGGATTCGCGGATAGAATCAAAGCGCAAATACCAGCGACGAGAGGTGTTGAACTGGAAGTACCCCCAAAGTGCTTGTACTGTTGCCCGCGGGAGCGACCATCGTACCAAAATTTCTGATTGCCGTTGAATCCTGCCAGCCCCTGATCCCACCAGGCGCGTGCCGCAATGATGGGCCAATCGCCATTGGAAGGCGCACAAACACTCACTTCCCTGCCCCGATTGGAATACGGCGCATGTTCATCTTTGCTGGTGCAGGCGGCTATGGCAATCACATCGGGATGTGCCGCGTAGAAATTGACAAAATCGAGATCGTCATTGCCCACAGCAAATAAAATGATGCATCCTTTGCCGTTGCGCCCCTCCTTGGCAGCGCGGGCGATGGCTTGCTCTTTAATCGGCCCCAGGCTGAAAGTCGCATCGGTGGTGCCCCAGCTACAACTAATGATATCGGCGCCATTTTTTATGCAATATTCAAACATTTGCTCGGTCACGCGATTGCTATAAGACGTGCCGCTAATGGGCATAAATTTGGCGTTGGGCGCCGCCCCGACAATGCCTTGCCCGTTGGAAGCCGCCAGGGCAACGCTCGCGCAAGGCGTACCGTGTGTGTAGCGCGCATCCCCCTGCGTTACTTCCATGGATTGATTCCAAAGATCAAAAGGCTTTACTACTTTGGTACGCAGATCGGGATGCGTGAGATCGAAACCATTGTCAATAATAGCGATCGTGATGTCCGGCGATCCGGCATTGCCCAGGCGACGCCAGGCATCCAGCACTTTGGCATCGGCGCCTTTGCGAAGCGGATAATCCACATCGGCAACCATGCCGGTATTTTGCAAATGCCATTCGTGCGGGATAAGATCGTCTGGCGGAATCATAAATTCGTATTCATCCAGCGGCGTATCAAGGTCTGGTTCTGCAAATTTCACAATCGAAAGCTCCTGCAAAGCGTTGGCGACCTTGATCGGATTGGAGGATTCCGGCGTTACGGCGGCTAAAACCCGCTCCGGTGAACGGCGTTCCACCAGTTTCAATTTAAATGTATCCAGTGCAGCTATTTGGTTAGCTTCCGTTACACCATCGTGAAAGATGATGTAAATATCGCCGGTTGGAACCAGCGGACGATCGCTTCCTTCCGCATAATAAACATGCGTTCCCACTTCTACTTCATCGCGTTCGCGCACTTCGTCGAGTTTTTCATCTACGCTGGCGCCGTCCGTTTTTAGCGTCACAATATTGAATCCACCAAGGCTTTTCATCACTTCCTCTTCGACATAATCAGGTTGTTCCAGGCTTCTTTCCTGGGTAGCCGATGTTTTTAATCCTACCATGTTCCGGCTTTTCCGAAGGATCAGCTCATTTTTTCCGCTTTTGACCTTGAGTTTGCTCATTTGACAGGTTTTAAATGCTTTTATAAAACGTCTTACGGCTTGATGCTATTGGATGTTTCAAAATAAAATCTAAATATAAAAAAAGGCCGGACATTACACAAATGCCTGACCTTTTTCAGTAAAAATATTAAAATTATTTACACATTAAAATCGTACATTCAGCAAGCCCGCCAGTTCCTTCACTTCGCGGATGGTTTCCTGCGCCACTTTGCGAATGTTAGCAGAGGAAGCCTTGATTTGCTCTTTTACGTCTTTTTTGTGGGCATTGATCTCCGCCTTTTGTTCGCGAAAAGGGTTGCTCACTTCGACCAATGCTTCCGCTACGGTTTCTTTCAAATCCACGTATTTCAAGCTGCCGGCGTTGTAATTGTCCATGAGGCTATCGTGGGCTTCCTGTTTGCCGCAAGCCTTCAGCAGCGCAAACAGGTTGCGCACACCGGGACTCATTTCGCCTGCCGGGGTATCGCCGGTGTCGGTCACGGCAGAACGAATCTGCTTGCGAATGCGATCTGGTTCGGCAAAAATATTGATATAATGTTTTTCACCGGCACTTTTACTCATTTTACGGGTTGGGTCGGCAGTGGACATCACGCGCGACACCTCAGTGTACAAGGCTTCGGGCAGCACGAGATAATCTTTCCCCACTTGATTATTGAAACGCTGACCAATATTGCGCGCCAGTTCCAGATGTTGATCCTGATCGTCGCCTACCGGTACATAGT
>CAZQTF010000253.1:0-5001 GCA_964596135.1 uncultured Saprospiraceae bacterium
ACTTGTTAGGTTATCTGCCTCGGATGAAGAAAATCCTGGTGGATCAAGCCTATCGCAAGGTCTTCCATCAATGGGTACAAAACAATGTCCTGGGGCTGGAAGTAGCGTTTTCTTCCAAGCCACCAAGTGCCCGGGGATTTGTTCCTGTTAAATGGCGCTGAGTCAATGAACGTTCTTTTGCCTGGCTCAATTTCTTTAGAAGGCACTCCAAAGACTACGAAAAAACAACAATTAGTTCGGAGGCTTGGATTCTTTGGGCTAATTGCCAAATTTTACTGAACCGGTTTGAGCTTTAACTTCATTTAATTTTTAAACATATTCTAAGATTGTTTTCGCTCAGCTTGGTAAAGACCTGCGACAAGTATATAATTTAAAGCAAAAAGAAAAAACCATTTTACTGCTGGATGGCATTGATGAAATTGGTAGCTCAATTGCAGAGACAGACGCGATCTTTACAGAAGTGGAAGAAAACTCCAAAGATTTTGCAAAAGTCGTCATCAGCTGTCGCACTCAATTTTTTAAAAGCCAGGCAACGGAGAGATCAAAAACAAATACAAATCTTTCTAATGACTATCAAAAAATATATCTTCAATTCCTAGAAGAACAAGCGGTTAGGTTTCAATTAGAAAAGCTTTACGGACTGAATGAAAAATATCGTCTTGCTTTATCCATCGTTCGGCAGTCGGGTGACCACTTTAGACGCCCTCTTCTTTTGGCTTTTATGCAAGATATAATCGAACATAGCAGCGATTTTTTATTTTTTAACAAAAATGGAGGAAGTACAGCATCAACCATTACGCTTTTTGAAGTGTACAACAACATCATTAGCCAGTGGATAGAACGGGAAGAAGTAAATGTGAAGCACTTCTCCGGCGATTACAGTAAAAGTCTATACGATGCCTCCTTGCAATTAGCATTTTATTTATATCATAGAGAACGTAGAGACCGTGCTCGATATATCTACTATATTGATCTAAAACAATTGCCACGGCTTCTTGATTTAAAACTTGACGAGTATCATTTACGCGACCGGTCTCTGCTACATCGAAATGCGCAAGGCTACTACCGATTTGCGCACCGCACTTTCAAAGAGTTTTTTTATGCCTTACTTCTTTATGAAGGTTATATTGACGAAACGGATTTCCCATCTGATATTTACAATTACGCTGCAAGGTTTTATCAAGAAATGAGCATCATCCGTTTTTTACAAAATCAACCGGAGACACGGCGACCTACTGATTTACCCAATCAGATTGAAATACCTACTACCACGCCTTGTTTAGCAGTAAACACCTTTGCACACCTGGCAGCACTCGATCCCGGTCTCCCTGTTTTTGAAATTTTCCGATATTTCACAAAGGAAATAGATTCCGACGATCATTTTGATGCGCTGGTGGAATGTGCGGATTATTTGATAAACCAAGAAAAGGATGCCATACCCGAACCAGTCTTAACTGACATATGCGAAACTTATGGAATCTCCGTTGGTGATCTCCTCCGGTATTCTTTTTTTGAACACAACCAGCGGGAGCAGTCTTTCCGCTTCTTACACCGAACCTTTGCTGAGTTTTTATGCCTGGAAGAAATGATGCTGGAAAATCCCACAGATGCGATTGAATCTATCGCGGCATTTCCTTTTGAAAAGCTCCGTTTCAAACATGTTTTTGTAAATGAAATAAAATTTCTCTGGTTACGGCAATACAAGGACTCGGTGCAACTCCTAACAGACAATGACGAAGTTTCTCTAGCAGGTTATAGATACAAAAGCAGTAGCCGACCCGGATACACTTATTGGGATTATTTGCGCGAATCTGCACAACTTGATACGAACGCGATCTTCACTTATCTCAATCGCTTAAGCGTAACAGCGACATTAAGAATACATCTTAACAACGCAAGAATTTTATCTGATATCCCTTATGCTGAACTGGTGAAGCATCTCGATATTTCCCATAATGCCATTAATACTGCTACAAACTTAAAATCATTCTCCCGTCTTGAAACCATAACAATTTCGGGCAATCCCGGACTGGTAGTTGCCCAATCCAAATTTCCGGCTTCGCTCCAACACATCATCTATGCGGAAGAACAAGGTATGATTCCTAATCTGTATGAGATAAAAACTCAGTTTCCGAATATCCTCATTTCATCAAATGGAAACAGCGCATTTAGCCTGATGCATGCACCTTTCCAAGAGCCTGAAATGGTGGAAGTGAAAGGCGGTACATTTTGGATGGGGAGTAATGAAGACCCAGAAGCCGACAATTATCCTGTTCATCTGGTAGAGTTATCAGATTATCGTATCGGGAAATACCCCCTTACCATGCAAGATTTTGCTTGGTTCGTACAGGAAACCGGCTATGTTACGACCGCTGAAACGGAAGGCTTTGCAGTAGCAAGTATCTGGAAGGAAAATACCTTGACAGAATTTATTAAAACAGGCTGCAACTGGCGTCAGGATGTTTATGGAAAGCCTGCCACAAATGATATGGCAAGGCATCCAGTCGTTTTTATCAGTTGGTTCGACGCAGTAGCCTATTGCCAGTGGCTGAGTGAAAAAACCGGTAAGTCCTACCGCCTGCCCACCGAAGCCGAATGGGAATATGCAGCAATTGGTGGTCAACGATCTGGTTTGAAAGACGCACATGGACACGTTCAATGTCGCTATACCTACGCTGGCAGCGATGATCCTGCCGAGGTTGCCTGGTATTTTGATTCCTTCAAGGGTATGTCGCATAATCGTTTTTCAACAAAAGCAATTGGGCAATTAAATGCCAATCAACTAGGCATTTACGATATGAGCGGCAATGTATTTGAATGGTGCGAGGATTGGTATGATAAAAACTATTACCAAAATTTCCAAAACAGTGCGGCAGAAAATCCAAAGGGACCTGAAAACGGAAGCTTCCGTGTGTTGCGGGGCGGCTCCTGGTACAACATTGATAACAGTTGCCGGGTGGCGAATCGCTACTGGAACAATCCAGATGTCAGGAGCAGCATCAACGGCTTTCGGGTGGCGCAGGACTCTTTTTAACCCTTTGCTCTTTTAATCTTTTACCCTTTTTTCCCGGCGCAGCCGGGTCGTTTTTTTTATTTTTGGCCTAGGGCGTTCCAGGAGTTTCCAGGCTTGGTCTTTTTCAAACAAGCTCAAGCCGCGGCTGCGCAGGTAGCGCAGTATTTTTTTGCGCAAGCGCCAGGTATCTGCCTGGCGGGCATGCCCCAGCCAGCTATTGAGTTGCAATTCGAAGGTATCCCGGGGAATTGCTCCATCCAGGTATCCATCGAGACGCTGTTCGAGCCGTTTTTTGAAGCGTTGCACGTTGTCGCGTTTCAGGCGGCGGTGGGTGGTAAATATCCGTTGCCCCAGAAAGGTGACCCCATCTTTCGTCGGCGCGATGAAGGTTTTGCGTTCGTGCAGCACCAGTCGTAATTGGGTAGCCAGGAATTGCTCGATTGCGCATTTTGCCTCCCGCAAGGCAGCTTTTTCGAGATGAAAGAGTACAAAATCGTCCACATAGCGGACATATCCGGGTATGCGGAGCACCTCCTTTACAAAATGGTCGAACGGAGATAAATATAAGTTGGCAAAAAATTGACTGGTCAGATTACCCATCGGCAGTCCTTTTTTGCGTTGTAAAGGTGCAAAGAGATCATCTTGTTGGAAGTAATCCAAAACCTGTTCCTGTGGATTGGAATTGTCAATGATCAGATCAATCAGCTGTAAAGTAGCCGGACATTTGATTTTCCGGGCGATTTGGTTTTTCAAGATGACATGGTCAATACTTGGGAAATATTTTTTTACATCGGCTTTAAGCAAAAATTGGTGTCGCCGTAAGCACGATTGGCAACGATGGATAGCCAGGTGAACGCCTTTTCCCCGCCGGTTGGCATAGGTGTCAGCGATGAGCGTGGGTTCGAAGATCGGTTCTATGATATTGCAAAGGGCATGATGCACCACTCGATCTCGAAAAGGCGCTGCGCTGATCATTCGTTTTCTGGGATCATGGATCAAAAAAGTACGATACCCACCCGGATGATAAGTTCGGTTTTTCAATTCGGATTGAAGACGCAGCAATTCCCACTCCAGATTGGCTTCAAACGCAACTACATTCGGCTTTTTACGCTTTCCCTGGCGGGCTTTGTAAAATGCCTGCAACAGATTGTCAAAAGAATAGATTTGCTCGTATAAATGACCAAAGCGCTTCATCGTATGGAATACAAAAACACTATCTTAATCCTGGCGTATGATTTTCTAAAAATGATGATTGAAGTTTTTAAGCAGTTTCCCCGAAATCAAAAGTTTTTACTTGCCGATCGGATGCAAAATCATATCTCGGACTTACTCGAATTGCTAATCGAGGCTTATTACAGCAGTGGTAGCGACAAAAAAAGTAAGTTGATGACGGTGAATATCCAGCTTGAAAAATTACGCTACTACGTCCGCCTATGCTATGAACTGGGGTTTTATAACTCCACTAAATACGGAATGATTTCAGAAAAAATACAGGAAATAGGCAGAATGAACGGCGGCTGGCTCAAGTCGCTCGCCTGATTTCACACAACAGGCAGGACATTCGCTTACGCTACCAGCCCTGCCTGTCCGTTTTTGTGTTTGGCAATTTCCTGCATAAGGGAAATTACTCCGGACGCAGCGCTGGACTATACCCCTTGCACGCTCCGCAGCGCCTTGACGCTGCCGACTCTGGCACTGGGCACCTGCGTATCCACCTGGTAAGTGCTGCGCCACCCGAAAGCCGTTGTTGTTGTTCCTGTTATTTGGATTGTTCCTGTTGCGATTCGCCACCCGGCAATTGTTATCATTGTTGTTCCAGGAGCCGCCCCGCAACACACGGCACGGTTTTTTCGCACTGCTTCCTTGCTATAAAAATACGCTTTTTTTGAAAAACCGACCCGGCTGCGCCGGGAAAAGTAAAAAAAGAGTAAAAAACTAAAAGCACAAAGGGTTAAAAAGAGTCCTGCGCCACCCGAAAGCCGTTGATG
>CAZQTF010000254.1:0-4996 GCA_964596135.1 uncultured Saprospiraceae bacterium
AATGTTTTCTTTGGTTTCTGAATGTATTTACGGTAATAACTTGTATTCGGATTTAGATGTTGTTTGCTCTTGTTTTAAAGTATTGTTAAACCGCTTTAAGGTTTTTAACATCTTCTTTTTCCTACAAATTTCCCTGGTTTTGTTTGGTTGGACGAATTATTCCGACCAAGGTTTAATCTCGTTCGACAGGGAAAGTGTTTTTTCGACAATAACTTTTTTATTCACCTTTGAAAGGATGCATTCAAATGGTATAGGGTTGCAATAAAACGCCGGCTACACCGATTGGTTACAAGTTTGTCCGACCAAAAGAAGGTTTTTACCGACAAAATGAATAATTCATTCGACCAACAACCTGCAATAAACGCTGAACGCTGCCAAGCCGATAGTCCAAAAACAACAATATGCCCGAAAGACAAAAGTTTTTTCTTTGGTTTTGTCCAATAGATATCTAAAAACCTAAAACACATGCGATACCTAACAACCCTATTCCTGATGCTGGTGGGCTTTGCTTTGGGTTCTGCACAAAGCCAGACCCTTGTACTTACAAATGCCAATGTACTCGATGGATTAACCGATCAAGTCATTAGCAACGCTACAATTGTGATTGCCAATGGCAAGATCCAGCTTATTTCTACTCAAAATGTGACGCCGCCGCAGGGCGCTACCGTACTCGACCTGAAGGGTAAATACCTCATGCCAGGCTTGATTGACGCTCACGTGCACATTCGTACCTTCGCCGATGCCAGGCGAGCACTCCTTTCGGGCGTGACCACCGCGCGCAGCATGGGTGTAGCGCATTTTATGGACGTCGGGATGCGCGAACTCTCCAGAAAAGGCGTACTCGATATGCCTGAAATTTTAGCCGCAGGCTACCACGTGCGCCATACGCCGGATGATGCTTTTTTTATGGATGAACCGGAAATGGCGGATTTAATGAAAAATGGTGTCAAAACAGTGGAAGAAGTGCGCAAAATGACGCAGGTAATGGTGAATCACAAAGTGGATTGGATCAAGGTGAACGCTACTGCCCGCGCCGGTTTGGCGGAAACGGATCCGCGCGAGCCTTATTACAACGAAGCTCAGTTGCGCGCCATCGTCGAAACAGGCGCCAAAGCCAATATCCCTGTGGCTGCCCATGCTCATGGCGACGAGGGCGCCCGCGCTGCCGTACTGGCAGGCGTCAAAAGCATTGAACACGGTACTTATCTGAGCAATGAAACGCTGAAAATCATGGCAGAAAAAGATATTTATTTCGTGCCAACTATGGCGGTGGTGCGGGATTTGACCATTCCCGGAGGTGATTATGATGTTCCGGCGCTAGAAATTCGGGGTAAGCACATGTTACCTCGCATCCAAGAAACGGTGGCAAATGCCGTAAAACTGGGTGTAAAAATTGTAGCGGCAACGGATACGGGATACGGTCCGGAAGGGGTGCTGCGTCTTAGCCAGGAACTGGAAGAGCTGGCTGCTGCCGGATTGTCCCCTTTGCTGGTAATTCAATCGGCGACATCTTTAGCCGCAGAATTGTTGCGCATTCAGGATCGTACCGGTAAAATCGCTCCGGGTATGGAGGCGGATATTTTGGTCATCGAACGCAATCCACTGGAATATTTGAAAGCCATGCACGACCCTCTGCTCATTGTCAACAATGGCAAGGTAGTGCTCAACCGCTTGGAATGGAAAGTCATTGAAAAATAATATCTACTGAGCGGAGGTATCGGCATCCGTGCCTCCGTTCATCGGTTTTTCCGAAAACCGGTCAATCCGCTCGTACACATTGATTTCCCGAGGAAAAGATTTGATGATTTGGTAATCTTGCTGCATGGTTTTGCCAAAATCAAGTTGTAGCGGCAAATCACCCTGATAAATAACATATCGCGGTTCTTGCTGCATGATTTTATTTAGTTCTTTATTTTGATTCAGTTCCAGCGCTTCTACATTTTCCACATCCCAGAGCAACGACCGATGCACAAAAGGTGTAGGACTTTCTTTATCGAGCAAGTGGTAAATGATCTGGTGGTAATTGCCGGTGTAAATCACATCTTCCGGCTTTAGCCGATCATCCAGATAATCAGCAATTTGCGCAGCATAATCGGGCTTTTCCAAATAATCTTTTTTCTGAAAAAGGGTATTGACAATCATTATCACGACCAAGACAGGATAGCCGATCTTCGGGGCAAAGACTTTTGCCAGAAAACCCCGCAGCGGACGCCGCGCATCAAAAAAACTCCCCGCCAGCATGCTGAATGGCAACATAAACTGAATAAAATAATGTGCAAATAATTTCCCCGGCACCAACATGATATAAAAAACAAAAACGGACCACAATATGATGAGGGTTTTAAATTCCCGCATCGGCACCGACCGGTCGAACAGCACGTAAAAAAAGAAAAAGCTGACTATTGCGTAGCGCGCAAAAGCCTGGAATATAAATTCAATAAAGTCGAGCCAATGGCGCTCAATGAAGTAATTACCGCTCACCTCGAAGGTGTAAAACAGAAATTGCGACCCGTAACCGTTCAGCCAGTAATAGGCAAAAATCGAAGCGAAAGGAATTGCAAATCCCAGGATGCAAGCTATGCTCAGCACGACAGCCTGTCGAAGCACCCATTTTTCTTTAATAGCTTTCCAAAGAAAAAACACACCAAACGCCAGTGCATCGAACAAGACGACAAATTTGATGATAAACCCAGCCCCCAGGCACAGCCCCGCCAGAAAAAAGTGTCCCGTACGTGGCTTTTGCAGCAACAACCACAACGCTATGACCGTGAAAAGATTAAAAAACAACTCGGTATTGGGCGAAATACCGTAAAACGTGTAGATCGAAGTCATCACCAGATAAATTACCCCGCTGGCAAAGGGCGCTTGCCCGACTCCGCCAAGCGATTCGTGCACCTTGTGAATGCCGAGCGCTGTCAGTGCAATCCAAAGTGTGGTCAGGATGCGGATGGCGAGGATGGATTCACCGAAAATACTTTGAAAAAAACCAAAGAGCAGAAAAATACCAACCGGCTTAGTGTCCACAACATCAATCAGGTAAATTTTTCCTTCCCGGATGGCATCGGCAATCAGGATATAAGTGGATTCATCATGATCGATCACCGAAGGGAAAAAAGACAAAAAGCGCATCAAAAGGGCCAAGAGCGCATAAACCGACAAAAGTTTTGCCCAGGCAAATTGTTTATTTCTCACTAAGTATCCGCAATTATACTTTAATAAAGATGCGAAGGTAAGAAAAAGGTGGATTCGGCAAAGAGAAATATTGCTTTAATATTTGATTGATTTATAGTGGATTACTGAAAGGCAGGTATCATCCGCTCGCTTCCGCCAGGGCTTCTTCGCTTTCAAAACGGATAATTTGTTCGATCATTCCGTTGAAAACAAAATAATGGAAAGGAAGCACCGCATACCAGTACAAACGCCCCCAAATGCCGTATGGACGGAAAGTAGCGGTTTGGTAAAGCATGTCGTCTTTGATTGTAAATTCCAGCCAGGCTTCGCCGGGGAGCTTCATTTCTGCGTACAACAAAAGTCTTTTCTCTTCGCGATCTGCCACCAGGACCCGCCAGAAGTCAAGCGCATCGCCGGAATTGATCTCCTCGGGATGTGTACGCCCGCGCCGAAGCCCTACACCACCCACCAGTTTATCCAGGAAACCCCGGATGCGCCAGAGCCAATTGCCGTAGTACCAGCCCCGCTGTCCGCCGATAGACCAGACATTTTGCAGGATTCGATGCGTGTCTTTCTCGGAAATATTTCTTTTTTTACGATCAAAAAAACATCCATTTGTGGGCACTTGCACAAAATTATTGAGATTCTGACCGGCATAGCTACTCGCCAGCGCGTCTTTCCAGCTTGATACGATCAGATTTTGCTCTATTTTGGCGAAAGCCATTGATACTGCTTCTTTATAAGCGTAAACCTGAATACCCAGCATATCGGCGAGGCGATTGTCACGACAGATGACGTCAATTTTCATACTGTTTACCAGATTCACCGCCAGGCGATAGGACGTGGAGGTCACAAAATAAAGCCAATACGAAGATAAACGCGGCGTCATCACCGGCACGGTGAAAATCCAGCGGCGCAGTTGACGTACCTCTGCATATTGCAGCAGCATTTCGCGGTAAGTCAGGATGTCCCGGCAGCCGATGTCAAAATTTTGATTATAACAATCTTCGCGCAACATTACACCAGTGAGAAATTCTATTACATTTCTGATACCAATGGGCTGGCACTGTGTATTCACCCATTTAGGTGCAACCATCACCGGTAGTTTTTCCACCAGATCCCGCATGATCTCAAACGAAGCACTCCCGGAACCTACGATGATACCCGCCCGCAGCGCAGTGAGCGGCACTTTGCTTTCGGAAAGGATATTTTCAACGTTCAAGCGGGATTCCAAGTGTTCGCTCAGTTTCTCTTCATTGACGATGCCGGTGAGGTAAATAATTTGTTGGGCGCTGGTTTGATCGATAAAATCCCGGAAATTTCGGGCAATTTGAGCCTCCAGGTCAGAAAAATCGCCGATAGAAACGCCCAGGGAATGGATCAGGTAGAACGCCACATCAAAATCGGTCGGGGCACCCTTCATGTCCACTGGTTCTGCGAAATCTACTTCGAAGACTCCAATTTCTTTCTCCGGCATGGGATTGGTAAAGCGATGGCGGTCGCGCACGCTGCAAATGACTTCGTGCCCTTGCTGCAGCAAGACAGGCAGAAGCCGTTTTCCAATGTAACCGGTCGCGCCGGTGAGCAAAATTTTCATAAGTATCTTTGAAAGGTAACAGGAGAAAAAGGGCTTCTGTTCAGGGAAATAACGTTTGAGCGTTTTTGTTATTAAATCGTTATATTTGTAAAGCTAAATAATTAATGTATGTCTGTTCAGAGTATGTTTAAAAAATCATTTACTGAATACGGTTAATAATGATTTGACAATTAGGGATAAGTTCAATAAACTGTGTCCCTTTTTCTTTTCAGCAGCAAGCTTGTCATT
>CAZQTF010000255.1:0-4941 GCA_964596135.1 uncultured Saprospiraceae bacterium
CCGCTTAGCGGTGGTGCACGGTACGGTGGCAACGGTTTCTGATCCGCACGAAATCCCCAATGGACGGCAAACTCCTTTCAAATTTTATTTTGGTGTGCCTTCCTGTGTGCCAGCGACCAAATTTGAGACTGCCGGCGGGCATTATGACAAACGAAGATGGGTATAAAGTAGCAAAACAATACGCTGAAATTGATACTTTTGTAAAAAAATCGCTGGGAACTCAGCTTTCTGCCCCCTTTATGACGTTATCATTTATGGCATTGTTGGTGATTCCAGAATTGAAACTAAGTGACAAAGGGCTTTTTGATGGCAGGAAATTTGAATTTACCAATCTATTTGTATGAGTGAGCCAATAACATCTAAGGTTCAGACGCAAACATCTGTTTTTCAGGTAGCGTTGCAGATTGTAGCAAGGATCATTTCGGTGGTATTTCATCCGTTGCTGATGCCAACCTATATGTTAATTTTACTGATCATCGTGAATCCGTACCTTTTCGGTGTTAGTAAAATTGACGATCCGATCAGCCGTTTGCTTTTGTTGCGCATTTTTTTGTCCACATTTTTTATACCGCTAATCGCCATTACTATGCTGCGCGCCACTGGCTTGATTTCATCATTTGCTATGCAAGATAGCAAGCAACGCATTGGTCCGTATATCATCATGGGTATCTTTTATCTGTGGATGTTTCGCAATTTTTACGGCAACTCGCAAATGCCAACGGCTTACACCACATTTATGCTGGGCGCTACTATTGCCCTTTTTATGGCATTTTTTATCAATATTTTCTCAAAAATCAGTGTGCACACTGTGGGCATGGGCTCGCTCCTGGGTATGGTCATTATCACGATGCTGTTGTTTAGTTATGATACCTTCACCCTTGGAAACTGGAATTTGACCATGAACACGGTGTTGATCGTGACCGTTTTGCTTGCCGGGCTGGTAGGCACGGCACGGCAAATATTATATTCGTATCAGCCAATGGATTTGTATGGTGGCTATTTTGTAGGTTTTCTTGCGCAGTTTATTGCTTTGAGATTCATTTTTTAGATCATACTTAACCCAATATGACACAAAACAATCAAGCGCTGGTGGTGGGCGCAGGGCTGGTTGGCTCACTATGGGCGATTTTTTTAGCAAAACGCGGTTACGAGGTGCACGTGTATGAACGCCGCAGCGATATGCGCGAAGCGGGCTTTACTGGCGGGCGCTCCATCAATTTGGCGATGAGCCATCGCGGCTGGAAAGCCATTGAAAAAGCAGGCATCAAAAATAAAATCGAATCGGTGGCTATCCCTATGTACGGGCGTATTATGCATAGCCCCGACGGCGATCTGGCTTTTCAGCCTTACGGCAAAGAAGGGCAAGCAATCTATTCTGTATCGCGCGGCGGCTTGAATCTGGAATTACTCAACATCGCCGACAGTTTTGAAAACGTACATTTTTATTTCGATCAGCGCTGCCGAGGAGTGGATTTGGACAAGAACGAAGCGCGATTCGAAAACTTACGAACCAGCGCGCAAACGGTAGTCCAATCGCCTTTGATTTTTGGAACCGACGGCGCATTTTCAGCGATTCGCGCCAGTATGCAAAAAACCAACCGCTTCAACTATTCACAGTCTTATCTCGATTACGGCTACAAAGAACTAAACATACCACCTCATGCGGATGGCTCGCATCGCATGGACAAAAATGCGCTGCACATCTGGCCCCGCGGCAAATTTATGCTCATCGCTCTCCCCAACATAGACGGTAGTTTTACCTGCACGCTGTTTTTGCCTTTTGAAGGCGAAGCAGATAGTTTTGAGAACCTCCAGACCGACCAGCAAATACTGGCTTTTTTTGAAACATATTTTGCCGATGCTGTGTCGCTCCTGCCGGATTTGCTGAGCGATTTTCACCAAAACCCGACTTCCTCGCTGGTTACCGTGCGCTGCAATCCCTGGCATCATGAGCATCAGGTATTGCTGCTTGGCGATGCCGCTCACGCGATCGTCCCTTTTTTCGGGCAGGGAATGAATGCTGGATTCGAAGATTGTACCGTGCTGGACGAATTGCTGGAAAAATGTGACGGTGATTGGGCAGAAGCCATGGAAGCCTTTAATAATACTCGGATCAAGGACGCCAATGCAATTGCCGATCTGGCCTTGCAAAATTTTATCGAAATGCGCGACCTGGTGGCAGATTCGCAGTTTCTGCTGCGCAAACAAATCGAAGTGTATCTGGCTACCAAATATCCTGACAAGTTTCTGCCGGTATATTCGATGGTGACATTTAGTCATATGCCCTACAGCCGGGCACTCGCTGAGGTGAACGCACAAAACGCACTCTTTGAACAAATTCTTTCTCTTACCAATATTGAACTGGATTGGCGGGAAAACCCGGAAGTGGATCGTATTTTTCATAGCTGGACAAAGCAACGGGAGGCGTTGATTAGTCGTTGGTAATCAGGTGTTTAGAGAAAGAACGTTAAATTGTATTTTTTGAACAACTTTCTCATTGTAAGCACGCTTTCTTTGAAAGAAGACTTTTATTTATTTCGGAATATTGTTGCTGTAAAATCTCCCGAACATGAAAAAGCACCTTTTGAGCGTTATTTCGATACTCTGTTTTTTGAGCCTTACGTATGCGCAGGAGGAAGATTCCGGTTTCCATATCTTCAGCATTTACTTCGGCGGGGGAAGTTATTATATTGATGAAGAACAAGTGCAGGAACTTTACCAATGGCTCGATGGTATCCCGGAGATTGAAACCCATCAGATCAGCATTCATAGCCACACCGACAACATCGGCAGCCTCGAATACAACAAGTTGCTTTCCCGCTACCGAAGCGAAGCGGCGTTTCAGGAATTGATCAACAAAGGCATTCCGAGTGATATTATTGATATCGCCGACTTTGGCGAGGAAAGCCCCGTATATGACAATCGAAGCTGGGAAGGCAAACTGCGCAACCGCCGCGTGGATATTATTATCAAAAAACAAGTCATGTAGAAACTGTATTTTTTACACTAACTTTTGTCACTGGTACAAATGAGTTTTGTCCTTTGCAAAACTGCTCACCTATGCCTATTTTGGGCACTGAAAAAATAAAAATGACCATGAGCCAAAAAAGTTATTCGCCCGTTACACCGGAAGAAGCGGTGTCTGTTATCAAATCCGGAGATAAAATATTTATGCATAGTGCTGCCGCCGCGCCGCAGGTATTGGCAAAAGCATTGGCAGATCGGGGTGATGAACTAAAGGGTGTAGAAATTTATCAGTTGCACACCGAAGGAGAAGCGCCCTATGCTGCCCCACAGTTTGAGCATAGTTTTCAGGTAAAAAGCCTTTTCACGGGTGCCAATATGCGCCGGGCGGTTCAGGATGGTCGTGCCGATTTTGTGCCGATTTTTCTGAGCGATGTGCCGCGTTTGTTCCGTCGGGGTGTTGTAAAACTTGATGCTGCAATACTCCAGGTATCGCCGCCGGACATTCACGGTTATGTGACATTAGGCGTTTCCGTAGATACTTCGCTGGCTGCCGCCCAAACCGCCAACTACTTGATCGCCGAAATTAACCCCAATATGCCGCACACTAATGGCGATGGCAATATTCATATTAGCAAATTCCACAAAGTGGTGGAAGTGGATTATAAACTGCCCACGCTGGAAATTCCGCCACCCGATGAAGTGGAAACCCGCATTGGGCAATACATTGCCGAACTGGTGGAAGATGGTGCTACCCTACAAATGGGTATCGGTGCCATTCCGAATGCCGCCTTGGCTGCAATGAGCAACCACAAGGAACTTGGCATTCATACGGAAATGTTTTCGGATGGTATTTTGCCATTGATCGAAAAAGGCGTGATTACCAACCAAAACAAAGCGCGACATCGCAACCACATCGTCACCGGATTTTTAATGGGATCCCAAAAGCTATACGATTTTGTCCACGTCAATCCCCTGGTTCGGGTACTCGACATTCAATACGTCAACGATACTGCCATTATTCGCCAAAATCCAAAAATGACGGCGATCAACAGTGCGATTGAAGTGGATGTGAGTGGTCAGGTCTGTGCCGACTCGATTGGCACGCGTATTTACTCTGGCGTTGGTGGTCAGATGGACTTTATGCGCGGTTCGGCGCTTTCGGAGGGCGGTAAACCGATCATTGCGCTTCCGTCCACCACCAATAAAGGCATCAGTCGAATCACATGTCTTTTGCAACCGGGTGCAGGCGTAGTGACTACCCGTGCCCATGCGCATTATATCGTAACGGAATACGGCGTAGCCAATCTGTTTGGGAAAAGTATTCGGGAACGAGCTAAAATGCTCATCAATATTGCTCACCCCGACCACCGCGAACGATTAGCAAAGGAAGCCTACGAATTGTGGCACGTACACATCTGGGATTAGAGGTTGGCGAGGTGATTATGGAAAATGAATGATGGGATTTCGCTGTGCTTGCTTTTCTCCAGGCGCATTCCAATACTGTCGTGGAAGGGGATAATTTCGGTTCTGACTCTTTAGATGTCCAGTTAAACCGAGCCATCAATAATTACATCTTTGCAGGCGCCGGGCGGCACCTTTGCGATTACCGATATTACGGAAGAAAAGGCTCGTTTTGTGTGCCCGGTAGGAGGATATTTACTCAGGATGTTCAGACAGGCAGTTATCGTCTAATATCTTTAAGAAAAAAGCCCTCAACAATGTACGTTGAAGGCTTTTAAATTTTTTTGTGGGCGATGACGGATTCGAACCGCCGACCCTCTGCTTGTAAGGCAGATGCTCTAAACCAGCTGAGCTAATCGCCCTTTTCGTGAGACATTGCCTTTCTTTTAAAGGCGAGTGCAAATATATGGCTGTATTTGATAGTACGCAATAGTTGCGTAAAAAAAGTTGAAAAAAATATCTCGAATATCAACTGTTTTTTCGTTACTCGTTCGTGCAAAGCGGGTTAAATCG
>CAZQTF010000256.1:0-4844 GCA_964596135.1 uncultured Saprospiraceae bacterium
GCTACAGGCTTGTTTGTACGGGGCGGCGGCGGCGATCAGAATTTAATTGTGCTAGACGAAGCCATTGTTTATAATGCCAATCATTTGTTTGGTTTTTTCAGCACCTTTAATACCGATGCCGTGAAAGATTTGAAATTGTACAAAGGCGGCTTTCCGGCGCAGTACGGTGGGCGGCTTTCTTCGGTGATTGATGTCAAGCTGAAAGACGGCAACAACCAGGAATTCTCTGGTTCCGGAGGATTGGGGCTGATCGCTTCGCGGCTTACGTTGGAAGGTCCGATCCAGAAAGGGAAATCTTCATTTATTGTGTCAGGGCGACGCACCTACGTGGACCTGTTTACCAGAGCGGTCAACCGCGCCAACGAGGGTAAGGAAGATTTTAATACCATTCCCGATTATTATTTTTATGATCTGAATACCAAAATCAATTTTACACTCGGCGAAAAAGACCGCTTATATCTGAGTGGCTACTTCGGGCGCGACGTGTTTGGCTTCAGCAGTGATTTTTTTGACTTCAATTTCGACTGGGGCAACGCCACTGGCACCGCGCGCTGGAATCATGTTTTTAATCCGAAATTATTTTTAAACACCACCTTTACCTACTCTGATTATCAATACAATATCGTCAACGATGTCACCGGATTTTCATTCCGGCTGGGTTCCAATATCCAGGATGCTAATCTGAAAACGGATTTTTACTATGTGCCCAATCCCCAACATACCATTCGATTTGGCGGTAATGCTACGCATCATAACTTTACCGTAGGCAGACTCAAAGCCGGTAGCGACGATGGGGTGGTTTCATTTTCTGCAGGACAGGATTTTACAGGCATAGAAATGGGCTTGTATGCCTCGGACGATTTTGATCTGACCAGCAAACTCAAGCTGAGCATGGGCTTGCGCCTGAGTGGTTTTGCCAACGACGGGCAAACATACACCGGCGTCGAACCGCGCTTCGCGGCACGGTATAGCCTGAGCGATCGCTTGTCATTCAAAGGCAGCTATGCCCGCATGTACCAGTATCTGCACTTAGTTGCCAATTCCGGTGTGACGCTACCAACCGACGTGTGGTATCCTTCCACCGAACGAGTATCGCCGCAGCGTTCGGATCAGCTGGCGTTGGGTATTTCTTATTTGTTGAGCAAAAAATTGTTAGTTAATTTTGAAACATATTATAAAAATCTGGCTAACCAGATCGAGTTTGTGGATGGCGCTGAACTATTCGCCAATGATGAGTTGGAAAATGAATTTGCCATCGGGCGCGGCTACGCCTATGGCATGGAGATCAGTCTCGAAAAAGAGGAAGGCAAATTCACCGGCTGGATCGGCTATACCTTGGCGTTGGTACGTCGCGGCGAATTTGAGCTATTAAACGAAACAGCCAGCTTTGCCCAGCAGGGGTATTTTTCACCAATTTACGATCGCCGGCACGATGTGTCAGTGGTCGGTATTTACGAAATCAACCCAAGGCTCAGCATTACAGCTACCTTCGTGTACGGCTCCGGCGATTTGCGCTGGTTGCCCATTGGGCGTTTCAGTTTTCAGGATGTATATGGCGCTCGTTTTGAGTCGGTTGTACCTGTTTATGAAAACCGAAACAATTACCGGCTTCCACCGTATCACCGGCTCGATCTGGGGATAGTGTGGCGTTTTTTCCCGACATGGGGCGAAAGTGACCTGATTTTTAGCGTGATCAACACCTACGACCGGCGCAATACTTTTTTCATCTACTTCGAACCCGAATTTGAAAGTGGAGAAGATGATCAGGGCAATACCATTGAAATTCCAAGGCGCATTGCTGCCAAACAGGTGTCGCTTTTTCCGGTATTACCTTCTATTACCTGGAATTTCAAATTTTAATAGCCTAAAATTAAAATATTACATGAATAAAATATCTTTAACAACTACCATCTGGATGTTATTTTCCATTTTCGCTTGCGATCTGGAGCAGGAAATCGAAATTAATTTACCCGATTACGAGATTCGACCGGTAGTGGAATGTTATTTAATCCCCGGAGAATCCTTCTCGCTGCTGCTCAGCCGCAGTGTCGCGTACTTTGATCCATTTCTGAATGTTGACGACGATGCGTTTGTAGAACAATTTCTGGAAAATGATGCCGAGGTAACTGTCACACACAATGGAAAAACCTACACGTTGAAAAATCAATTGACTTTCAATCCTTTTACCAAAAAAGTTTTTAATTATTCCTCCAATGAAAGGGTGCCACTAAATTATGACCACGACTTTAAGCTCAACATCATAACCAAAAGCGGAAAAACCATTGAAGCCACGACCCGTATTCTGCCTAAGGTGCCGATTGACAGCGTCGTCGTGGAATTTGCGGAAAAAGACACCCTGGCACGAATATTGACTTATTTTACAGATAATCCGAATGAAAAAAATTATTATCGCCGCTTACTCAATATTGCCAATCTCGACAGCATACCGGAGCAGGATTTTGTCGCAGATGACCGATTTGTAGATAATAATTTGATTGTGTTTGGCACCGGTTATGATTATTCAGAAGGAGATACCGTTTTCAATACTATTTTTCACATTGACAAAGCCTATTTCGATTTTCTGGAAAGCCTTGCCCGCGCGCAGATTTCCAATGGTAATCCATTTTCCCAGCCCAGTCCAATCATTTCTAATGTGACCGGAACGGCAAATGCCATAGGAATCTTTACATTTCTGAGCTTCGACCGCGTAGCAACGATTGTGAAAAAATAAGCTAACCGAAGTATTTAAAAAATAGAAGTCTGTTGTATAATAAAAACAGGAAAGCCGGGCAGTGCGATATTACCCGGCTTTCTGAGTCAGCAACTGAAATATGATTTAATTAGTTTTTGCCACCAGCAGCTTTCATGATTTCGCCCAGATTTGCATCTGGTGCAATTACCGTTCTTCTGTTTTGAGCACGACCATCAGCAGTGCCATTGTCAGCAGCTGGCATTGTATCTGCACGACCTACAACAGCCACTTGGCTTGGGCTTACACCTTTTTTCAGCAATTCACGCGCCACGCCCATAGCGCGGTCAACACTCAGGTTCCAGTTGTCATAGCCGCCAGCTGGATACTTTTTGCTATCTGTGTGACCTTCCACCAGAATACGCAGCTTAGGATTATTTTTCAGCGTAGTCGCCAATTCAGCGATTGCGCTTTTTTCAGCTCTCGACAAGCTCGCCGAACCAGTCTTGTACTTCGGGTTAGCATCCGTCATTACATACAGTCTGCCATCTCTTTCTTCTAGTTTGAGCCCGCTTTCAGCATAAGCGCCGAAGATGCCGTTGATCTCATCCTTTACTTTTTTCAATTCAGCTTCCGTCATGTTCAGTTTCTCCTGAACCTGAGCCATTTGGCTCTTCGTGGCATTCAGGTCATTCTTGATAGAAGCGATTTCGCCGTTTAATCTGTTTTTTTCAGATTCCAGCGTCGCCTGGAGTTCTTGGTTTTGATCCTGAAGCGTTTTGAGTTGTGCCTGCGTTTCAGCCAAAGCTTTGTCAGTTGCTTCTTTGGCAGCTACGAGTTCGTCGTATTTTTTCTTGGAAACGCAAGATTGTAAAGACCCCAAAGCAAGGGCAAGAATGAGTACACCGATTATTTGACGCATGTTCGTTTGAATTTAATTAAAAAAATTATTTTTTATTTATGTTTTTTCCGAAATGACAGACGTTGCTCACCGGAATTTAAAGGTAAGAAAAGCGTTCTTCACTTTTGATACTGCAAAGCAATAGATATTTTTTGAATTAAACAAAGATAAGGGCAAATAAATTGAATGAAGCGCCCCATTTATTCCTTGTTTTTCGGGATTGTGTCAACTATTCAACAATGTAAATTGCACAATAACTACAAAAATAGCTATTTTTGCCACAAACGAAAATTTTGTAAACCCAGATCCTTAATCTAAGCGATTTTTGAATGGATTACCAACTCAAGGACGAAGGCAAATTTAGTTACATCGAAACAAAAGGTGGAGAGGAGGTGCTCTTGTTACTTCATGGTCTTTTTGGCGCGTTGAGCAATTTTGAAGGGATCATTGCGCATTTTGCTACTCGGATGAATGTAGTAGTACCTATACTACCGATCTTTGAAATGCCTATTCGTAAGCTCTCAGTCACCGGGCTGGCCGAGCATGTCGCCGAGTTGGTTGATTACAAAGGCTTCGATAAAGTGCACGTGCTGGGCAACTCGCTGGGCGGGCATATTGCTCTATTATTCGCTATGGCGCACCCGGACAAAATCGGCTCGATTATCCTCACTGGTAGTTCGGGCTTATTTGAAAGCGCGATGGGTACCAGTTTTCCAAAGCGCGGCGATTATGAGTATATCAAAAAGAAAACCGAAGCTACTTTTTATTCCCCGGAGGTAGCATCGAAAGAACTGATAGACGAAGTATATAACATTGTAAACGATCGCAATAAAGCTATCCGTATCATTGCCACATCCAAGTCGGCGGTAAGGCACAATCTGGGCGACAACCTCCACCAGATCAAAGCACCCACCTTACTGATCTGGGGTAAAGACGATCAGGTAACGCCGGCATTTGTGGGAGAGAAATTTCATGAGCTAATCAAAAGTTCCAGGCTGGTCTTTTTTGAAAAATGTGGCCATGCCCCGATGATGGAGCACCCCAAACAATTCAACGAACACCTGGAAGCATTCCTCAAAGAAGTAACTTCCAAGGCATTGACTAAATATTAACCATCGCATTACTTACCCTGCGCATGTTTTGATTGTCAATAGCTGCTAAATGTTGACTTTTTACCGTTTTTATACCTAAATCATTCTTACTTTCGTTCAACAATAGCTTTTTATTTGCATTTTTTTATAACAAATTCTCAAC
>CAZQTF010000257.1:0-4824 GCA_964596135.1 uncultured Saprospiraceae bacterium
TGGTAATCGTTTTCGGTTGGCAGGAAAGAACGCTGTCCAATAAGGCGATGAATAGAAACTTTAATAAAAAGCGGCTGAACGACAGCATGTTACACTTAACTTTAGGGCTATGAGCGGATGTATGATTTCTGAAAGTCAAAAATAACAGCATTTGATCGGATTGCGCAAGAGAAAACTTCTTTCACTCAAGACAAAACCCTACCTTTACTTTTTTGTTTCTAACAAATGTATGTACATCATCGGCGTCTTTGAACGGAATTCGATCCTAAATCGTTATGCCGATAAACCGTTGAACCGACTGGATCATGCCAAAGAAAAAAGCCGCAAACATTGCCATTGCTGAGCCAACCGAGTCAAAAGACTTCAAAGACTTCATTTTCATCAAGGGCGCCCGCGCCAACAATCTAAAAAACGTCAGCCTGGCGATTCCCAAAAACAAGCTGGTGGTAGTCACCGGCGTGTCGGGCAGCGGAAAGTCGTCCATCACAATGGATACGCTCTACGCCGAGGGGCAGCGCCGCTATGTGGAGAGCCTGTCGAGCTACGCGCGTCAGTTCCTGGGCAGAATGAAAAAACCCGATGTGGATTATATCAAAGGCATTTGCCCGGCGATCGCCATCGAGCAGAAGGTAAGCACTTCCAATGCCCGTTCGACGGTGGGTACCCTGACCGAAATCTACGATTATCTGCGCCTGCTCTATGCGCGCGTGGGAAAGACCTACTCGCCTGTTTCCGGTGAAATCGTGAAACGCCATGAAGTCTCGGATGTCACCGATTTTATACAAAAACATGACGAAGGCACCCGGGTACAATTATTTATTCCCTTACCTTATAAATACAAAGACCGCACGTTGCAGCAGGAATTGGATTTGCTGTTGCAAAAAGGCTACACGCGTGTACTGCTCGAGGACGAATTAAAAGATATTCAGGATGTTCTGGAAAAAGGGCACCCGGATTTAAAGAAAAAAATCGGCACGATTCAAGAGAAGAATCCGCTGATTCTGATTGACCGTTTTGTGGTGACCAAAGACGACGAAGAAAATGTGAAACGTATCGCCGATTCGGTGCAAACCGCCTTCTACGAAAGCGAGGGGGAGTGCGTGGTGGACATCATCGGCGGCGAGCAACGCGGCTTCAACAATCGCTTCGAACTCGACGGCATGACTTTTCTGGAACCAACGCCACAATTGTTCAACTTCAACAACCCTTACGGCGCTTGCCCCACGTGCGAAGGCTTCAGCCAGGTAATGGGTATTGACGAAGACAAAGTTATTCCCGATAAATCCAAGTCTGTTTACGAAGGCGCCATCGCTGCCTGGAGTGGCGAGAAGTTCGGACTTTGGCTGGATAAACTCTTGGAAACCGCGCACTTGTTCGATTTTCCAGTGCACAAGCCCTATCAGGATTTGAGCAAAGAACAGCGCCGATTACTTTGGACGGGCAACCAGCATTTCTGGGGCATCCACGCTTTTTTTGAAGAATTGGAAGAAAAAACCTATAAAATACAGAACCGCGTGATGCTTGCGCGTTATCGTGGCAAGACGATTTGTCCGACCTGCGAGGGTGGGCGCTTGCGCACGGAGGCGACTTTCGTCAAAATTGCCGGTAAACCGATCACCGATTTGGTGGAAATGCCAATTGACGATTTGCTCACGCACATGCAAAGCATTGAATTCAGTGAGTTCGACGCGAAAATCGGACGCCGCCTCATGCTGGAAATCACCAATCGTCTACGTTATATGTGCGACCTGGGCTTGAGCTACCTCACCCTGAATCGCCTTTCAGCTTCACTCTCGGGGGGCGAAACGCAACGCATCAATCTCACACGGACACTGGGGAGCAACCTCACGAGTTCGATGTATATTCTCGACGAGCCGAGCGTGGGCTTGCATCCGCGCGATACCGAGCGCTTGGTCACCGTGCTGCGCGCCTTGCGCGATCTGGGTAATACGGTCATCGTGGTCGAACATGAAGAGGACATCATAAAAAATGCCGATTATTTAGTAGATATTGGTCCGGCGGCGGGCATCCACGGCGGCGAGGTTATATTTGCGGGTGAATACAAAGACATTTACGACGAAGCCACTGAAAGTCTGACCACCAAATACATGAGCGGTCGTATGCGCATTCCTGTGCCGGAAGTGCGGCGGAAATTGGTCAATTATATCACCGTCACGGGCGCGCGGCAGCACAACTTGAAGAACATTGACGCGAAAATTCCGCTGAATGCGCTCACCGTGGTTACTGGTGTGTCGGGTTCGGGTAAGACGACTTTGGTTAAACAAATTTTATACCCGGCATTGAAAAAGCACTTCGGGGAAAATTCGCCGAAAGCGCCCGGTTTGCACCAGGGCATCGAAGGAGATTTGAAGCGTTTGACGCAGGTAGAAATGGTAGATCAGAATCCAATTGGTAAGTCATCCCGCTCAAATCCAGTCACTTACGTAAAAGCCTATGACGCCATCCGCGATTTATTTGCGAAACAACAGTTGTCCAAAATCAGAGGTTTTAAACCCGCCCATTTCTCGTTCAACGTGGACGGCGGGCGCTGTGATACCTGCAAAGGCGAAGGAGAACAGGTGATCGAAATGCAATTCCTTGCCGATGTGCGCCTCGAATGCGAAGAGTGCAAAGGCAAGCGTTTTAAAACCGAAGTGCTCGAAGTGGAATATAAGGGTAAAAGCATCTATGATGTGCTCGAACTCAGCGTGGAAGAAGCGTTGGAATTTTTTGCTGATGTAAAAGATGTCGTAAATAAAATTCAACCATTATATAATGTCGGGCTGGGTTATGTAAAACTGGGGCAGTCTTCCAGCACCCTTTCCGGTGGCGAGGCGCAGCGCGTCAAACTTGCGAGCTTCCTCACCAAAGAGCGCAGCACGGAGAACATCCTCTTTATCTTCGACGAGCCCACGACAGGTCTGCACTTTCACGACATCCGCAAGCTGCTCGATGCCTTGAACGCCCTCGTAGAAAAGGGGCATACGGTGCTCGTGGTGGAACACAACATGGAGGTCGCCAAAAGCGCCGACTGGATCATTGACCTTGGTCCTGAAGGCGGCAAAAACGGCGGACATCTTGTCTTTCAAGGGCGACCGGAAGACTTGGTGAAAGTGAAAGAATCGAAAACGGCAGTGTATTTGAAGGAGAAGTTATGGTAAAAGCGACCTTCAGTCGGCAAGTGATAAATTTCTGAAGCAATTTATACAGCGAACGAGGTTTCAATCTCTTTTGCTTGCCAGGCAGCGTAAGCCAGTGCCTGACCAAAATCTACAACCATGCCGACTTGTCTTTTAAGTTTATTGAAATAAAGGATCACCAGATTCAGGCGCTTCTCGCCGACCGGTAGTTCGAACGCTTGGGGCATCGCCTTGGCAAAAGCAACCCGGACGTTGAGTACTGCTTCTACTTTCAATCCTTCCAATCCGCGTTTCCCATTTTTTTAGGGCGTATATGGCTTTGTATGATTTGATTCTGATTTGTATTACAAGTCAGATAAATGAAATTGAGCGATTTTTATAAAGTCATTCAGGAGTGAAATGTTTACAAATCTGAGGTAAATAATAAATCGAGGCTGGTGGACTTGATCTGAAAGCGCTCGCCCAGATAGTCGTTGCATAGGCAACCTTTGTAAGTATAAACGCCGTGCCGTAAACCATGATTGCTCATGAGTAGGTGTTCGATGCTGCCGACACCGCTGGCTTTGAGCAGAATCGGCGTGAGAATGTTGCTGATGGCAATGGAAGCCGTGCGCGATACCCGGGAGGCAATATTTGGTACGCAATAGTGAATGACATCATGTTTGATAAAAGTTGGCTTTTCTAATGAAGTGACTTCTGAGGTGGCGAAACAGCCCCCCTGATCAATACTTACATCAATGATGACCGAGCCGGGCTTCATTTTTATCACCATGTCTTCGCTGACGATGAGGGGGGTACGTCCGGTTTGCGAATGCATCGCCCCAATCGCAACGTCTGCGGTGATTAACTCTTGTTCCAGATAAAATGGATCAATCGCTGAAGTGTAAAGCGGTCGTCCAACCTGATTCTGGATGCGCTTGAGTTTGTAAATGTTGTTGTCAAAAATACGCACTTCTGCACCCAAGCCCAGCGCCGTGCGCGTGGCATATTCAGCCACCATGCCGGCGCCGAGAATTACTACTTTGGCGCTGGGCACGCCGGAAATGCCGCCGAGCAACACCCCTTTGCCGCCGCTGGTGGATGACATCAGTTCCGCTGCCGTGAGCATAGCATTGATACCCGCCAGTTCGCTCATAATGCGCACCACTGGAAACGTGCCGGAATCATCTTTAATGTATTCCATTGCCAGTGCAATGACGCGCTTTTGCTTGAGTTTGGTGATGTATTCGCCGGAGATAATTGGCAGTTGCAATGGTGAGATAAGGATTTGATTTGGGCGCATAAGGTCAATCTCCTCCAGCGTGGGCGGTGCAACTTTGATGATGACGTCCGCTTTGTACACCTGCTCGGTGCTGTAAGCAATATCGGCGCCTGCTTCAGCGTAATCGCGGTCGGAAAAATGCGCTTTTTCTCCGGCGCCTATTTCTACGACCACCCGATGCCCATGCGCCACCAGTGTTTTGACAGAAGAAGGCACGAGCGCCACCCGGTTTTCCTGGAGGGTAATTTCTTTCGGAATACCGATAAATAATTTATTGGGCTTATGCTGTACCTGAAGCATTTCCGCCTGCGTCCGATATTGACTTTCAGTGAATTCTTTGGGAATGGGTATTTTCTTTTCCTTCTCGCTCATAAATCCGGCGCTTCGTTTGGTTGAAAATGATTCCTTATTTGAAGGTAAATT
>CAZQTF010000258.1:0-4782 GCA_964596135.1 uncultured Saprospiraceae bacterium
CGATAGAGCTTATTGAGCAAAAACTCAAAGAAGATGCGCCGGTAGGCATGTATAAAGGCGAGCCGATTACCAAAGGTAAAGGGCGTTTTGGACCATTTTTAAAATGGAAAGATTATTACGTGAATGTTCCTAAAAAATATGATTTTGATCATATTTCACTGGAAGATATGCACACGCTGATCGAAGCAAAAGTAAATAAAGAAGCCAATCGCTACATCCGCCGTTGGGAAGAGGAAAAAATTGATATTGAAAATGGTCGCTGGGGACCCTTTATTCGCTTTGGCAAGGAAATGATCAGTATTCCAAGAAAAGACGGAAAGAAAGTCACCTCTGAAGACGTACAGGAAATGACGCTGGAAGAAGTAAAAGCCATCATTGTGGAAAAAGTACCCGATGCTTTTGAGAAAAAAGCGAAAAAAACGAGCGCTAAAAAGAGCACGGCGAAAAAAGCAACCGCGAAAAAGTCGAATACTAAAAAATAATAATGATCATGGAAGATCAGAAAAAAGGGCAGAATCAACTCAACATTGAATTGTCGGAGGAAGTAGCCGAGGGCGTGTATTCCAACCTGGCAATTATTTCACATTCACCATCGGAATTTGTGCTGGATTTTATTCGGATTATGCCCAATGTACCCAAGGCAAAGGTAAAATCACGGATCATCCTGACGCCGCAGCACGCCAAGCGCTTGCTGAATGCCCTGCACGACAATATCAAAAAATACGAAGCACAGTTTGGGCTTATTGACGAACCAGACCAGCCGCCTCCTTTCCCGCCAATGAGTTTCAGCACGCCGAAAGCTCAGGCATAATACCGAACAATTGGTTATCTGGAGCAATGTTCGTATTCCAGATAACCAATTGTTGCAACGACTTTATTTTTTTCTTCCTTCCAAAGGTTTGCCTCCTAGTGTAGCTTTAAGCAGCGCGGCATCTACAGTGGTGCGTGCTCCGTTCCGGTAAGTGTTTTTGATCATTTTTACCAGTCCGATTCCCCGTGCATACCACTCAATCCGGTCAATTCGATATACTTGCCGACTGTTTTCGAGCATTGTCAGCCGAATTTCTACTTTCAAACAATCTATAAAATTGCGCAGCGGCGTGGCTGCCGATTCAAAGCCGCCGGAAAATGCCTCTATGGTAAGTGTGCCTTTTTTTCCGGTAGTGGTGTAATTGCACTGGGCGGTATACATCTTACTTGCCTGGGCGTCCGCGGGGAGGATTGGTAAAGGCTTTTCTAAATTAAGTATATGATTGTCAATTTGTAGAGCGTACAATTGCCAAGCTTGTGCTTCTAGTTTTTCCCATAACTGCTGACCATCACTTTCCGCGCGCAGGATCTCTGCCATCGTGTTGTGGGTTGGCAAAAATACAATCGTATGGGTTTGTAACTGTTCCCGCATTATGTTTTCAAATTCCAGCGTGTCTGTTGCCCGATTGGTCAGAAAATCGGAGAGCACAATCGGTGATTGCGCCTGCACAACACCGAGCACGGCAACGACCAAAACGCTTAACGGGAGTAATTTTATCATAAATAATCAACCAACTCAATTTCAAAAATCAAAACAGAATTCGCCGGAATGTCGTCGGTGGCTGAACTGCCATAGCCTAAACCGGAAGGTACAAAAAATTTGCCTTTGCCACCTTTTTTGAGCAATGGAATACCAATCTGCCAGGCTGGAATGAGGCTGCTCAACTGAAAAGCTCTGGTTTGGTTCCCGGTGGTTTCATCGAAAATGGTGCCATCGGTCAGGTAGCCTTTGTATCGGACAATCACTCTTGAACTGGTGGAAGGACTACCGCCAGTGCCCGGCTCGGTGATGCTGTAATACAAACCGGAGGGGTGCGCTGTTGCGGTTAGGTTATTGTCTTTGAGATACTGTTCGATGATTTTGCGATCTGTTTCCAACTGGTCGGTGTCACTATCTTCACTGCAGGCGACCAGCGCAATGCAGCAAATGGCAGAAAGGATGAACTTCTTCATGTGAAATCGTTTTTTGCGAAAACGCAAAAGTAGGCAATGAAGCTGTTTTGAAGATTAAAAAAATACGAGAAATTAAACTTCCTTGTCACTAAGCAGTCATATTCCCAAATTTTTCGGCTGGCGGCGAGCAGTTGCCGGTTGAAATGGCGTCTGTTTAGGAAAGGGGGAATCGCTCACGAGGCGCAACCTCTTTCTCTTTTTTTAGATTTGTACCTATCTGTTTCGCAACTTCCCGGAAATATTGCTTTTTTGCTTTAAATTTGGAGTATGCAACGCTACACCAAAAAAATCAAAACATGAAAGATTTATGCATTTTTCTCGACCCCGGACACGGAGGAGTGGACAAAAACGGCAATTACGTCACCGCGCCGAGCAAGCAATTCCTGCACTCGCAGGGCACTTTTCACAATGGACGCTGGTTTTATGAAGGCGTTTTCAATCGCACTGTTGCCAACCGTGTTGCAATGAAATTACAAAGGCTCAGTATTCCGCATATTTCTGTTGCCCACGAATACTTAGACACCCCGTTGGCGCAGCGGGTTGATACTGCCAACTGGTATCACCGCTATTTCAAACCAGGCATTTTTATTTCTTTTCATGCCAATGCAGCCAATGGACAGGCGCGCGGCTACGAAGTATATACCTCGCCAGGCAAAACCGATTCCGATGCCATCGCCGATTTGCACTACAATCACGTGAAAGATCTTCTGGGCAGCCGTATTGCTCTTCGACCCGATGAATCCGATGGTGACTACGACCGGGAGGCTGGATTTTATGTATTGCGCAACACGGCGATGCCGGCTATTCTCATCGAGCACTTATTTTTTGATAATTTTGAAGACGCAAAGCTTCTGATGGATGATGGAATTGTAGATTTGTTTGCGGAAGCGACGACCCGCACGATTTTGCAGTGGCTGAAATAATAAAATTATTAATTGTTGATTGTTAATTATTTATCTATTATATTAATCGGCAATCAACGATGAATGCCTTTTATCATGACCAATAAAGAAATTGCCAAAGCATTTCAGCAATTGGGCGAGATCATGGAATTACATGGAGAAAATCCGTTCAAAATTCGTTCTTACCAGAATGCCTACATCACATTGCGCAAACTCGACCAGCCTCTGGAAGGGATGAGTGAGGAAGAAATAGCTGAAATCAAAGGGGTCGGAAAAGCCATCGCCGCGAAAATCCGCGAATTGCTGGATACCGGCAAGATGGCAACCCTTGAAAAATACAAGGCGATGACGCCCGCCGGAGTGCAGGAAATGCTGAACATTGCCGGTTTTGGTCCTAAAAAAATTCTCAGCGTATGGAAAGACCTCGGCGTGGAAAGCGTAGGGGAGTTACTCTACGCGGTGAATGAAAATCGCCTGATCGAACTAAAAGGTTTTGGTAAAAAAACACAGGATGATCTGCGCCAGAAATTAGAATATTACCAGCGCTCCAAGGATAAATTTCACTACGCCGCACTGGAAAAAGAAGCGGAGAAATTACTGTCCCAGCTTCAGCGATTGCTACCGGACGCAAAAGTAAGCCTGACAGGAGCTATGCGTCGGCGAAATAACCTTGTGGATGCTATTGAAATTCTGATCACCGACACGCATGATCTTGAAAAATTGTTTGATGAGCAAGTGCTTGTAAAAAAAGAATCAAAGGATGTCGTGATTTTTGCCGAAACCTCGGAGGGCTATCCGGTAAAATTATATACCTGTAAAAACCATGAATTTGGCTCGAAATTGTTTCGCTATACGGCGGCCCCAGCATTTTTGGATGGTTTTGTGGCGCAGTTTCCTGATCTCGATTTTAAAGGATTGGCGGACGAAGAAGCGGTTTTTGCGAAAGTAAATTTGCCGTACATCGAACCAGAACTGCGCGAAAGCGCCGAAATCCTTCGACAGGCAGCCCGGGGAACACTACCTGAGTTGCTGAAAGAGAGTGACTTACGAGGTGTTATTCATGCCCACTCGACGTATAGCGATGGCTTGCATACGCTTCGGGAAATGGCAGAATACGCCCGGCAGCAGGGCTTTGAGTACTTGGGCATCACCGACCATTCCAAGTCTGCTTTTTATGCCAATGGCTTGCCGCCGGAACGCGTTTTGCAGCAATGGGCAGAGATTGATGAATTAAACAAGGAACTGTCGCCGTTTTGTATTTTTAAAGGCATCGAAAGCGATATTCTAAACGACGGCTCGCTCGATTATGAAGAGGAAATACTGCAGCAATTTGATTTTATCATTGCTTCTGTGCACAGCAACCTGCGCATGGACGAAATCAAAGCCACGCAACGCCTGATCCATGCCATCGAAAATCCTTACACTACCATCCTGGGGCATCCCACCGGGCGTCTGCTGCTCTCCCGCGAGGGCTATCCGATTGATCACAAGAAAGTGATTGACGCCTGTGCGGCCAATGGCGTGGCGATTGAACTCAATGCCAATCCTTATCGGCTCGATCTCGACTGGACTTGGATTCCCTACGCTTTGGAAAAAGGAGTAAAAATTGCCATCAACCCAGATGCACATAGCCGGGAAGGTATTCACGACATTCACTATGGCGTACTTTCCGCGCGCAAGGGTGGGCTTACTGCTGGCATGTGCCTCAATACGCTCACGGTTGCTGCCTTTGCCGATTTTTGTAAAAAAAGACAGACCGATTTTTTCGTTAAAAAAATCCCTTGATGCAAATCATTTCCTAATTTGGAACAAAGATTAAAGAAAACATTGGCGAATAGGTGATTACTGACATTACGCATTCCAAAAATTAGGAAAAAAAAGTTCTTTGACAGTAACG
>CAZQTF010000259.1:0-4751 GCA_964596135.1 uncultured Saprospiraceae bacterium
GCCGGACCACTCTGCACCACGCGCTTGGTCATAATTGGCACGTAATTTTCTTTATCGAAGTAATAAAATTCTTCATCGCCGTTTTTCTTGGTCAGTTTCACCTTGTAAGTAGCTGCGCCTTCTACCATTTCTTCGCCCTGCAACTCAACGGTATGCCCTTTTTCTTTGTAATTCAGGAAAGGACTTTCAAATTCCTGTTTTGCCATCTCCTCCGACTGATCAGCCGGGAGTTTTTGTGGTTCCTGGCCACCCTGAAACGGATTGATCATCCAACCTGTTTCACCATCATAGGCCTGCACGATTTCCATGCCTTGCACGTTCACGTTCACGCGCATTTTGTTTATCGTAGCATTGACGATAGTGCCTGGAAACTCCATACCGCCCATGTTCATGGTAGCGACCGTTTTAGTGGCTTTCAGTTCTTTCCATTTTTCTTCGCCACCGGTGTTCTCAAAATAGTTTTTCAAGATGTCGTCAACGGATTGTGCCTGCACCGCCAGCGTCAGCACCAATGCACTGCAAAAGAGAATTGTTTTTTTCAACATACGTTATAATTATTTTGTGTGAAACAGGATTTTTTTCGTTACAAAATTAGCTAATGTCTGTTTTTAGAGAAATATTCTTCGATCAACGAAAACTTTTTCCCGATGAAAAGCAGACAAGCCGAGGCATAGAAATAAAAACACTCAGAAGCAGGAAGAAAATGTTAACTTGACTGGTCAAACAAAACGAGTCCAATAGAAGTGATCATTATGCAAAATAACCATATCAGGCTGGAAACTTACCGGGACGAGGAAGTCAAAGACGCCATTCAGGAACTATTTGGTTATCAGAGCTTTCTCAACGGAATGCATGCTTTTCTGCCGGCGCAGTTGTACGATCTTATTATAAAAAGAAAAGATTCGGTTGTAACGGCACATGATTTTCAAAAGGATATTATTTACCCTTTCTTGAAATTTATTATAAAAAGCAGTATTACCGCGATCACTGCAAGCGGGCTAGAACAACTTGATCCGCAGGAAAAATATTTATTTATTTCCAATCATCGCGATATTGGCCTTGATTCGGCGTTTCTGAATATGATGTTATTTGATCATGGTTTCCAAACCAGCCAGATTGCTATTGGAGATAATTTAATGAAACATCGTATTGCGGAGCTGATATTTAGAATCAATAAAAGTTTTGTGGTAAAAAGAACCGGCAATCCTCGCCAAATTTATGAATACTCGGTGCGCATGTCGCATTACATTCATGATTTGATTATTCATAAAAAAGATTCGGTATGGATTGCCCAGCGCGAAGGGCGAGCCAAAGACGGCAACGATTGTACCCAGGTAAGTCTCTTGAAAATGCTGAGCCTGAGCACTACCAGCGATCTTAAACACCATTTCCGGAATTTGCACATCGTACCGGTTGCCATTTCATATGAATACGATCCCTGCGGCATGCTCAAAACGCAGGAATTTTTGAAAAAACAAGCCGATCCGCATTACAAAAAATCTTTTCAGGAAGATATGCAGCACATCATGTTGGGCTTAAAAGGTAATAAGGGCAAGGTACATATTCACTTCGGAAAGCCTCTGGTGGAAGAGTTTGATGCCTTTGATGCTGCGCCAAACGATAAGCAAAAGCTGGAAACATTAGCCGCCATTATTGATAAATCCATTCACCTATATTATAAGCTACATCCTGTGAATTACATAGCATATGATTTACTAAATGGTACTGGTATCTATATACAACATTACACAAAAGAAGAATGGGCGTATCATATGGCGTTTTTTGAACGGCAAATTCTGCTTTTGCCAGAAGCCGAACGCGATGCCGGGCAGCGCTTTCTGCTCTCCATGTACGCCAATCCTTTGGTCAATGCCGTTGCTTATGAGGCTAAGTATTAATAATATTGATAATGGTTCAAACCCCAGTTGAGACTTTGTGTAGATTTCGATACTCTTTAAGGGTTACGAAATCTCGCCCACTACTTTGAACCAGCATCACGATATTAAAGTAGCCCGAAAGCAGCTTTCACTTTGTCCACATAATCCAGTTTTTCCCAAGTGAAGGTTTCAACCTCCATTTCCTTGCGATTGCCGGAGCCATCGGACAGCGTTACCTTTTTGATTTCCGATCTGCGTCCCATGTGTCCGTAGGCGGCAGTGTCCGAATAGATTGGGTTGCGCAGTTTCAGGCGCGTCTCGATGGCGTAGGGGCGCATGTCGAAGATTTCGGCTACTTTTCTAGCAATTTCGCTATCGTTCATATTTACCTTGGCAGAGCCATAGGTCTGAATGTAGATATTGGTCGGTTTGGCGACGCCAATGGCATAGGAAACCTGCACCAGCACTTCATCACAGACACCTGCCGCCACCAGGTTTTTGGCGATGTGGCGAGTTGCGTAAGCTGCGGAGCGATCCACCTTGGAAGGGTCTTTGCCAGAGAAAGCGCCGCCGCCGTGCGCGCCTTTGCCACCGTAGGTATCCACGATGATTTTGCGACCCGTCAAGCCCGTATCTCCATGCGGACCGCCGATGACAAACTTGCCCGTTGGGTTGATATGAAAAGTGATCTGGTCGTTGAATAATTTGTGTAATTCCGGTTTCAACTGCGCTTTTACTCTCGGAATAACGATATTGATAACATCCTGCCGGATTTGGGCCAACATTTTCTCTTCCCGATCGAAATCATCGTGTTGTGTGGAAACAACAATCGTATCAATGCGCTGCGGCACATGGTCATCGGCGTATTCGATGGTCACCTGCGACTTGGCGTCGGGGCGAAGGTAGGTCATTTCTTTTCCTTCGCGGCGAATAGCAGATAGCTCCATCAGGATTTTGTGCGCCAGGTCGAGCGCCAAAGGCATATAATCGTCGGTTTCATTGGTCGCATAGCCGAACATCATCCCCTGATCGCCGGCGCCCTGATCTTCAGGATTGCCGCGTTCTACACCGCGATTGATGTCGGGTGATTGTTCGTGAATAGCAGACAATACACCGCAGGAGTTTGCCTCAAACATATATTCGGACTTGGTGTAGCCGATGCGCCGGATCACATCGCGGGCAATTTGCTGTACGTCGAGATAAGTCGCAGATTTTACTTCTCCGGCAAGCACCACCTGACCAGTCGTGACCAACGTTTCGCAGGCTACTTTTGAATTGGGATCAAAAGCCAGAAAATGATCCACCAACGCGTCGGAAATTTGGTCGGCAATTTTATCCGGGTGTCCTTCGGAAACAGATTCAGAGGTGAATAAATAAGGCATGTTAAGATTGATGATTATTGATTGTCAATTGATTATTTTTAAAAGCCGTGCAAAAATATAAAAACCTGTCAGGTTTCAGAAGTTTGTCTGATTTTATTCTCATCGAATATCGCACGTAAGCACATGCTCGGTTTTGCCATCCTTCAGGGTGATGAAGCCTTCCAGCTTGTCGCCGATTTTGATCGGGCCAACGCCCGCCGGTGTACCTGTATAAATCATATCACCCATTTGCAGTTTAAAAAACTTTGAGACATAAACGATAATTTCCTCAAATGAGAAAAGCATATTGGCCGTGTTGCCATTCTGTACTACTTCGTTGTTTTTGCGTAGCTTAAACTCAATAGCTTCGCGGTTTACCTTTTCGATCGGGATAAAATCACTGAGTACCGCCGAGCCGTCAAACCCTTTAGCAATTTCCCACGGATGCCCCTTCTTTTTACATTGCTCCTGCAGGTCGCGCGCAGTGAAGTCTATACCCAAAGCGATTTGATCGTAATAATCTGCCGCAAATTCCGGCTGCACATGGCGCCCGTTTTTGCAGATTTTCAGCACAATTTCCGCTTCGTAATGAATATCATTGGAGAAATCAGGATAGTAAAAAGGCTTATCGTTGACCAGCAACGCCGAAGGAGGCTTCATAAAGACAACCGGCTTATCGGGCACCTCATTTTTGAGTTCCTTCGCATGTTCGGCGTAATTGCGACCTATGCAGATGATTTTCATGCTGTCAAAATTTTGGCGCAAAAATAGCGAAAGGTAGGCGAATCTGGAAGAAAAAAAGTGATCGCAACAAATGCTGCCGAAAAACAAAGCTGGATGCCAGGCAAAAATCCCAACATCCAGCTTGGAGCATATCGGTCACAAAATAATTTAAGCTCTTTCCAAATAGCTTTCTTCGTACAATTTTTGTAATTTCTTGCGCGCAAAGAAAATTCGGCTCTTAATCGTTCCCAGCGGCGAACCAAGTTCTTCGGCAATTTCCTCGTACTTGTAGCCTTCATAAGCCATCATAAACGGCTTTTTGAAATCTTCCGGCAGCGTATCCACCAGTTTCATCAACTCATTGAAGGTCACATTCGTCTCCCCGTCGTTGTCCACGGTTTTATCTCCTGAGTTGAGGTAGTAGTTGTTCGGCGTCTGGTCAATAATCATGTTGCGGCGCACTTTCTTGCGGTAGTTGTTGATAAAAATGTTCCGCATGATCGTCACCGCCCAGGCTTTGAAATTAGTGCCGGGGTTATACTTGTCTGCGTTTGTGATGATCCTGAGCGCAGTATCCTGATACAGGTCTTCTGCATCCACATTATTGCCGGTAAGCTTCAACGAAAAAGCCCGCAAAGCGTTACTAATGTGGTCGAGTTGATCCGATACCGGATTTTGCTGAATTGCGTATATCATTGAAGGTGATTTTATGGTGGACAAATCTTTTTTCAAATCTTAGTTGTAATTATTTTTTACAAATTTAGTACCAAAAATATTTTTTTGCAAATGG
>CAZQTF010000260.1:0-4719 GCA_964596135.1 uncultured Saprospiraceae bacterium
TAAATAAATCGGCAGTAAATAACGTTGGGCGCTCAGTCCGCGGTGGAGTAGGAGGGAGGGCGTGAGAATGATTGTGGAAATAATTAGTAACAACAACATCTGACGCACTTGATTGTGTTGCCAAAGTTTATTTAGTTGGTTGTTTTTTCTTATTTGTAAAATGATAAAAACCAGTGCAATCCAGACGAAAACGCGTCCGAATTCCAACATGCGCCAGCCGAGCACAGCGATGTTTTTGATAAAGCCTCGTGCGTCCACCCGCGCGAAGCTTGGCGCCCAGGGCGAATCGGGATGGTAGCCGATCCAGCCGGTTTGTTGGTAATGCCAGATGAGGAAGGTCAAACCGAATAATCCTGCGGGGATGTAATACCAGGTTTTTTGCAATAGCAATCGCGGCAAACTACTCCAATTTTGAAAGTTAATACCGATTTCAAATAAAAATAATACGACTACCACCATCATGCCGCGCATACTAATCAGCGCCAAGCCAAGCGCAGCAAGGGTTTTGAGCCAGTTTTTATCCTGAAATATGGCGTGTAATCCCATTAAAAAAAAGCAGACCAACACCACATCCGGGCTGACGAGCAGGCTTTGGGCGGCGAGCGTCGGATCGGCCAGGCTCAGCAAGAGCAAAAACGGAGGGTGATTTTTATTTACCAAATATTTACCGATTTGCCATAGGGAGTAAATAATTCCGAACAGGAAAGGTAGCATGGCGAAGTGGCTGACTGTTAGGTTTTTACCGAATATTTGCCACATGATCGCGAGGTGCATTCCGAACGAGGGCGGGTGCCCGCTATCAATTTCCGGGGGTAGGAGTAAATACTGGAAATGATTTTCATAATACCAGTGAGCCTGCTTGGAGCCCAATTGCACGGTGTCCCAGAAAAAAACGTGATGGCGCACCAGCCAGGTGGCGAGTACCGCCAAACCCCAGAAAGCGAGCAACCACGCGTTTTCTCTGATCCATTTCATTACTTTCCACCGTATTTATGCTGCATACAAGCTTTAATAAATGCCACAAACAAAGGATGCGGATTTTCGACTCTGCTCTTCAGTTCTGGGTGGAATTGCACGCCTACAAACCACGGATGATCCTTAAGTTCTACGATTTCTACGAGATTCGATTCAGGATTAATACCGGTGGCAATGAGCCCCGCTTTTTCCATTTTTTCTTTATACTCATTATTAAACTCATAACGGTGGCGGTGGCGTTCGCTGATCTCGTCCGTGCCGTAGGCTTCGTATACTTTGGAATCCTTTTTCAGTACGCAGGGGTAGGCACCCAAGCGCATGGTGCCGCCTTTTTTGGTGATTTTCTTTTGCTCGGGCATCATGTCAATCACCGGGTGCGGGGTTTTGGGGTTGACTTCAGTAGAGGAAGCATTTTTCAATTTCAAAACATGCAGCGCAAATTCGACCACCGCGCATTGCATACCCAGGCAGATGCCAAAAAACGGAATATTATTTTCCCGAACATAACGGATGGCGTTGATTTTACCGAGGATGCCCCGCTCCCCGAAACCCGGCGCCACGAGTATCCCATCGAGGTCTTCCAGGCGATGCACTACATTTTCAAAGTCGCCCTCTAATTGCTCAGAGTGAATCGGTTCTACCCGAACCCGGCATTCGTTAACCGCACCGGAATGCACAAAGGATTCATGAATAGATTTATACGCATCTTGTAATTCATTATATTTTCCGACCAAACCGATTTTTACTTCGCGGGTCGGATTTTTGAGTTTACCTAAAAACGTTTTCCAGGCTTCCAGATCCGGTTCGCGACGGTCTTTGAGGCGGAGTTTGGTGATCACCACCTGATCAAGTTTTTCCTTGAGCATGAGCAGCGGCACATCATAAATACTTTCGGCATCAATCGCTTCGATGACCGAAGTTACATCCACATTGCAAAACAGCGCCAGTTTGCGGCGAATGTCCATCGTGAGCGGATGTTCGGTGCGGCAGACCAGGATGTCGGGTTGAATGCCAGTGGTCAGGAGCTCTTTTACAGAGTGTTGCGTAGGTTTGGTTTTTAGTTCTTTCGCGGCGCTGAGATAGGGGATGAGGGTCAGATGAATAACTAAGCAATTATCAGCGCCGAGTTCCCAGCGCAGTTGTCGCAGCGATTCCAGATAGGGCAGTGATTCAATATCGCCGACGGTGCCGCCCAGTTCGGTGATCACGATATCAAATTTATTAGCTTCCCCCAACAATTGCACGCGGCGCTTGATCTCATCGGTGATGTGTGGGATCACTTGTACCGTTTTCCCCAGATAGTCGCCGGCGCGTTCCTTGTTGATGACGGTTTGATAAATCCGCCCCGTAGTGACATTGTTGGCTTGTGAGGTAGGCACATTTAAAAAGCGCTCGTAGTGCCCCAGATCGAGGTCGGTTTCGGCGCCATCGTCGGTGACGTAGCATTCGCCGTGCTCGTAGGGATTAAGCGTGCCTGGGTCCACATTGATATAGGGGTCGAATTTTTGAATAGTGACTGCAAAGCCTCTGGCCTGTAGCAATTTGGCAAGTGAAGAAGAAATAATGCCCTTGCCCAAAGATGAGGTGACGCCTCCCGTAACAAAAATGTATTTAGTCATTGTCTTGAGTTTGCGATATGCAGCAAACGACACGTAGAAATCCAGCATGGAAACTACGCATTGTCAACTGCCTACTTTTGGTTACGGGATACAAAGCTACGAAGAATTTGAACGTAATGTAACGACGGGCTTTCCCTTTCTGAAAAAGAATAACGCTGGATGAAAATGCTATTCATAATGCTTTGTCAACCATTCTTTTTTGTAGATGCACGCTTTAAAATTTTTGCATACGGCTTGACTTTCATGTTAATTTAGTGTAAATTTAAAGTTAATTTAAGATTAAATAGTTGATCAAGCGATAGAAACCAAAATGCAGTCGTGTAAAAGTATGCGACGACAAGATGGGGTTCGCACGATGACAAGCACAATTTCTGAGCGAGAGGCGAAAGAAAAGATTTATGGTTTAACAGAAAAAAGTAGGCGAAATGAAGGGTATGACTTTATTGTTGCTTGTGTTGGCGCGCTTTGTTTTGGGTCAGAATTCCATCTCTTTGCTACAAATTCCGGTGAGAAGCGAGGAGATAGAAGTGAGCGTCCAACATCCGTTGGAGAAGATTCCTGTTGAAATCCGAAACGGGATGATGTTTGTGAAGGCGAGCCTGAATAACCAGACGGGTTTTTATATGCTCGATACCGGTGCGCCGATGCTGGTGCTAAACCGCGAGCATACCGGCGCCAACACAGTGGCAGCTTCTACAGTGACGGGTGCTTTTTCGGTGGGGAGTACCAGCATCCGAAAATTTCAATGGGCAGGTGTTGAGCATAAGCCGATGGAGGCAATTATTGTGGATTTGAGCCATTTTGAAGGTTCAACTAATCTGGAAATTGACGGGCTCATCGGTTACGAAGTATTAAAATCTTTTGAATTGTTTATTGATTGTGAACAACGACAGTTGGCACTGTTGCAAGCCGAAAAGAGTAAATTGCTTCAGGCAACTTCTCCGTTGGTGATTGTCCCCTTTAAGCTGCAAAATCATTTACCGGTGGTTGAGGTCAAAATTGGTGGGCAAACGCTTCATTTTGGAGTGGATACGGGAGCTGGCGTAAACCTGATTGATCAAAAGTACCAGCATCTGCTTTCGGAAGGCGTTTTTTCGCTTGGTAATCAGGAAGAACTACGCGGCGTGGATCAAAAAATCAGATTGGTTAGTTCGGCTTTTGTTTATGATACCCAAGTCGGGGATGCTCATTTTGCTAAAATGAAGTATCTTTTTACAGATTTATCACACCTGGAAACCTCGATGGGACTCAAGATTGATGGATTGCTTGGTTTTCCGTTTTTTCAGAAAATCAAGTGCTCGATCAACTATCCTGGCCAGCACCTTTATATTTGGGAAATCTCTGCTCAATAAGATTTCAACACGCTCCACACTATGATTCTTCGTCAGGTTGAACTTGACTTGACGAAGAATCATGTAACATTATGTTTTCAGATTATTTATCTTATTTCTGGTCTAAATGAAAATAAATCATTGGCGATTGCCAAGGTGAGACAAACTATTTGATAAAAGGTTGTTTTTCAGAATATTCGTACGCCATTTTGCGACATTATCTTATCAGTTAACAAAGAATTAACGCCGTATTAATACACAATTTATAGACTCACCGTAACCTTGCGCAGAAACTTTTCTAACTTAAAACTGCTTCATTATGAACAGAAAAATCTACGGATTTCTATTGCTCTTTGCTTTCTTGGTAAGCGGAGTATCAGCGCAGACCGTCATTACGGTCAAGGATGCCGACCTCGTGGGGGGGCAGACTTACAACTGGACAAAAGACAATGTCTATTTATTGGACGGTTACGTTTACCTTGAAGCTGCCGGAAAACTCAATATCGAAGCCGGCACAGTAATCAAAGGTAAAAATGTCACAACCACAGGCGACTTAACGTCTGCTCTTATTATCACAAAAGGTGCTCAGATATTCGCTGAGGGTACAGAAAACAACCCGATTATTTTCACGGGTGAAATTGATGATTTGTCAACTACAACCGATCTGACGGCATTAGACAACCAGACTTGGGGTGGTTTGATCATCCTGGGTGATGCGCCGGTCGGTGAAGATGGCGGTTCGGATGTGATCGAAGGTATTCCTTCGGATGAGCCGCGTATCCGCTACGGTGGAA
>CAZQTF010000261.1:0-2844 GCA_964596135.1 uncultured Saprospiraceae bacterium
AATCAGGTCAGGCTGCAGCTTTTTTATAATGTCCTGCTTGATCTGTTTGGTGCCGCCAACTCTGGTTTTATTACGAAACCAACTTTCCGGGCTTACGCAAAATTTGGTGATGCCAATGACTTCGGCTTCCAAACCCAGGTCGTGCAATAGTTCTGTTTGGGAAGGCACCAGCGAAACGATCCGGCGGGGCGGGTGCGTCAAAGTAATTTTCTGATTCATCTGGTCGGTGAAGGTACGCTGCATGCGTGTAGGTTTTTTATTATCAGAACCCATAAAAACAAAGGCGGTTCAAAAAAAGAACGGTTTCAGTCTAAGGATTGAAACCGTTGCATGTGTTTTTAACTCTTTTGAAATCAGTAAGTTATTCTTCTATTTCGACTACCTGCGCTTTCGAGTCAGCTTTTTTGACTGATTCGATGCCGTTGTCGCGAGCTTTCTCGGTGTCGTACATTTCACTGGTGCCAATCACCTGATTGTTGCCGGCACGCAGGTTGAAATAAAATTTCCCATTGGTAGATTCTTTTTTGACGTAGCGGGCGTCGTTCGGTGCATTGTTCATGACTGACTTGACACCATTTTTGGCGCCGGCTTTGCTCTCGTAAGCTTCGCTGGCAAGCAATGCTTGTCCGTTGCTCGCTTTTAGGCGAAAACGGTATTTTCCTGCTTTGTCCTTATAAATTTCAAATTTCATAAAAAATGGATTTGATTTTTTGTAAAAAAATACTTGGACGCTTAAAATTAATAAAAATGCTTTTTGTAATCCAAATTCTTGTAAAAAGAGTTGATTTTGGTGCAAACTTTCTTCTAATTTAACGTACAATTCAAATAAAAAAGCCATGAAACAGCTACAAATTCTGATTTTACTGACTACTTTGACAACGACCATGACGATAGCGCAAGATCGCGTCTATCCCAATTTTCAATTAAACGGTAATTTCCAAATGGGTATTCCCATGGATGATTTCCGCGATAATCTGGATGATCCGGGCTTTGGCGGGGGCGCTTTATTTTTGGTGCATGCCGGCAACAGCCCGCTCGCTGCAGGATTGGAATTGTCCATTATGGCTTATGACAGCGAACAATCGCGTTACAACGTGCGCGTGGGCGGCTTCCTCAAGGAATACGAACTGCAAACCAGCAGCAATATTTTTCTGGGGCACGCAGTAGTGCGCTTTCAGCCGAATGTCCGTTTCCCGGTCAAGCCTTACTTCGATGGTCTGTTTGGCTTCAAAAACCTGTTTACCAGTACCACATTAACCGATCTGGACCTTGGTTCGGCCACCGATAGCGGCACCGACCAAAGTGATTGGGCACTGAGTTACGGGGGCGCTTTTGGTTTACAGTTTAGTTTTTCACAAAATTCCGGCATCGTGCTTGATTTGCGTTGCGCTTATTTGCCCGGTCAAAATGCTACTTATTTGGTACGGCGGGAAGATCCCTTCGGTGGCTTCGATTATGACGATCCGATCGAGGCTTTTGAAGAAAAAACTTCATCAACGACCTTGCTCCTTCCGCAGATAGGTGTTACCTTCAAAGGATTTTTCAATCGCTTGTTTGATGAAGAAGAAACCCTCTCAGATGATGAATGATCAATTTTCAGCGCTTGATTTGCAAAGACAAATATATGTGGGCGGTATGATGGGTGTAAAGCCGGTCATACCGTTTGATTTTAAAAAACTGGAGGCCGCCGCCCAACGGAAAATGTCGCGTGAAGCCTTTGCTTACATCGCCGGCGGTGCCGGGCTGGAACGCACCCTGGGCGCCAATAGCCGTGCCTTCGACCAATGGCAAATCGTTCCGCGTATGCTGCGCGACGTTTCTACCCGTGATACCAGCATCGAACTGTTTGGACAAAAACTGCCGGCCCCCTTTCTCACCTGCCCGATCGGCGTGCTGGAAGTAGCGCATCCCGATGCAGACATTGCCGTAGCCAAAGCAACCGCCAAATATGGCATTCCAATGATTTTTTCCAACCAGGCTTCGGTGCCGATGGAAGATTGTTCGACGGTCATGGGTAACAGCCCGCGCTGGTTTCAGCTATATTGGAGCAAATCCAACGACCTGGTACAAAGTTTTGTACAAAGAGCCGAAAGATGTGGTTGTAGCGCCATCGTTGTGACGCTCGATACCACTGTACTGGGCTGGCGCACGCGCGACCTCGACCTGGCGTACCTGCCATTTTTGCGAGGCTTGGGCATCGCCCAGTATCTGAGCGATCCGGTATTTATGAGACTACTCAACGAACCCCACGAAGAAACATTGGCGGTCAAGCCCAAAATCAACTTCACTACCATCCGAAATTTGATTTCGACGGTGAATAAATTTCCCGGCAAGGGCTTTTTCAAAAAACTGCGTTCCGGTAAGCCTATGGCGGCGGTGCGGCAATTTATTAATATTTATTCGCGCCCCTCGCTTACCTGGGCAGACTTATCGTTCCTGCGCGAGCATACGAAGCTTCCCGTTTTGCTGAAAGGCATTTTGCACCCCGCCGACGCGAAAAAAGCAGTAGATACCGGCATAGACGGCATTATTGTATCCAATCACGGCGGGCGACAAGTAGATGGCGCCATCGGCGCATTCGACGCATTGCCAGGCGTGGTGCAGGCAGCAAACGGTGAGGTTCCGGTACTTTTGGACAGCGGCATTCGCAGTGGCGCCGATGCCTTTAAAGCGTTGGCGCTTGGCGCAAAGGCCGTTTGCATCGGGCGTCCATACGTGTATGGTTTGGCGATTGCCGGGCAGGCAGGCGTAGAAGCTGTTTTACAGAACTTTCTGGCAGATTTTGAATTGACAATGGGATTGGCAGGTTGTAAAAATATAGAAGAAATAAGCCAGGAAGCCTTG
>CAZQTF010000261.1:2944-4682 GCA_964596135.1 uncultured Saprospiraceae bacterium
ATGAAACAACCAACCTCGGTCATTATCGGCAGCGGCAGCTATATTCCAACCCAAGTGGTCAAAAACGAAGATTTTTTTCAGCATACTTTTTATGATGCCAATCATGAACTGATTGATCGTCCGGTGCAGGAAATTATTGAAAAATTTGAGGCGATTACCGGCATTGCCGAACGCCGCTACGTGGAAGATGATTTGGTCGCTTCCGACATTGGCGCGATCGCGGCTCAAAGAGCCATTGCCGATGCAGGCATTGATTCCGAAACGCTTGATTACATTATTGTTGCCGATAATTTTGGCGACGTGCCGGCGGGTTCTACCCAAACGGATCTCTTGCCAAGTCTTGCTTCCCGCATCAAGCAAAAACTGGGTATCGAAAATCCCAACTGCGTGGCTTATGATATTATTTACGGCTGCCCGGGTTGGGTGGAGGGCGTGATTCACGCCTATGCATTCATGCGTGCCGGCATGGCAAAGCGGGCCTTGGTCATCGGTGCCGAAACGCTCTCGCGTGTGGTGGACGATTACGATCGCGATGGTATGATTTTTGCCGATGGCGCCGGAGCAGTTGTGGTGGAAATGGTTGAAAATGAGGGCGAAAAGGGTATATTGTCGGTGGCAAGCCAATCTTTTACCAAAGAAGAAGCCGGCTACCTGTTTTTCGGAAAATCGAATCTTCCCAATGCCGACCCGAACATGGGTTACATCAAAATGCACGGTCGCAAGATCTATGAGTTTGCGTTGTCCAACGTACCGGAAGCCATTAAAATCTGCTTAGATAAAGCTGGAGCACATTTAAATGAAGTAAAGAAAATATTCATTCATCAGGCGAATGAAAAAATGGATCACGCGATCATCAAGCGTTTATACCGGCTTTATGGTGAAAAGGATTTTAATGAAGACATCATGCCCGTCAGTATTCATTTTCTGGGCAATAGTTCGGTGGCTACGATACCAACGTTGTTCGATCTGATCCGCAAAAAGGAAATGGAAGGTCATGGTTTGCATGAAGGCGATCTGATCGTCTTTGCTTCGGTGGGTGCAGGAATGAATATCAATGCGATTGCTTATCGGTATTGATCTGAAAGCGGCTTCGGTTTTTATTATACTTGGAATGGCGATGTAATTCAGATAAAGCCACTATTCCAAAAATTTATGATGATGTTATTCATTTAATGCCCAGTCGTATTCAGCATACTTTACTTTTGCACTGGCTTTTATTTTTGTCGCGCTGTACTTATTTAGAAAGTCAATCAAATTGGGGAAATCAACGGCGTACCATTCAAAAATCTTCGAAATTTGTACTGCATCGGCGCTGATCTGCGTGTATTTGGCATTGTTGACAAACGCTTTGGTGCGTTGCTCCAATTGATTTTCCAACTTATCAGCGGTGAATGCCCGATTGTACAGGGGCGGGCAGGATTTGGCGGCGCAGTTGATCGCAAAGTGTATGCGCGGATCCTTGAATTGCGGACGCAGAATGTCGTTTTCGATGAGATTTAGAGAATAAGATTGATTGCCCAGCTTAATACGCTTCACGTCCCAGGTTTTGCCATTGTCTAATTTCAGGATACTGGAAATCGGGTAATTGTCTATGATCAGCTTGATTGTGAAGGCATTATACGCGTTAATCCAGTACGCCATCTTTTCGGCGCGCGTCCAGTCGTCCTGTACAGGATTGCGCGTTAAGCCACCGAGATACGATTCCAATGCCGGCAAGTCATTTTTAAAACCCTTATAA
>CAZQTF010000262.1:0-4639 GCA_964596135.1 uncultured Saprospiraceae bacterium
ATTAAATATAAATTTATATCTAATCGTATTGCAATGTAAGAAAAAAATTCAAAAAAGGAAAGTAGTTTTATCAAAAAAGTTGCATTTCAGTCAGGATTATCATTCCGAATACCAGCCTTAGTGTAAATCATACAAGAATAAATCCTTCTCTTCCAAAAAGTATTCTATTTTTGCCACGTGAAAAGATAAAATTCTCAGCTCATTGTCTCACAAAACAGAAAACAATGATCGGACAACTCAACAAAGATAGTCCCGTTCAATTAAAGCGAATTTATATCGAATCCAAATTGCCTCAGGAATTGATGTCTTTGCAGGAACTGGCAGGCAATATCTGGTGGTCGTGGAACCGCGAAGCCGTGGAGCTCTTCGAAACCGTCGGCAATGGCATTCCATTGGAGGTATTTCATCACAATCCCATTGCGCTGCTGGACGAAATGAGCCTAGAAACAGCCCAGCGCTTACTGGAAGATAAGGACTTCAGGAGCAAACTAAAGTCGGTTGAGCAAGCTTTCCGGGCATATATGAAAGAAGTACCGGCAAAAGGCAGCCCGCGCGTTGCTTACTTTTGCATGGAGTATGGCTTGCATATTTCGCTGCGTTTGTATTCTGGCGGCTTGGGTATTCTGGCGGGCGACTATCTTAAGGAAGCCAGCGATCTGAACGTCAATATGGTAGCAGTTGGGTTGTTGTACCGCTACGGCTACTTCCAACAGGCGATTTCCCTGCATGGCGATCAGATTCACAATTATCCGCCACAGAAATTTACTCAATTACCCATTCAACCGGTGCGCGACAAAATCGGCGAGTGGCTGAAAGTAACGCTGGAAATGCAGGAGCGCACTGTTTCTGCCAAAGTATGGGAACTGAAGGTCGGGCGCATTTCATTGTACCTGCTGGACACCGATATTCCCGAAAACGCCTGGGAAGATCGCGGGCTGACCCATCAACTTTACGGCGGTAACAACGAGCACCGCCTCAGGCAGGAAATCCTGTTGGGCATTGGCGGGATGCGATTGCTCAAAGAACTTGGCATCGAAGCGGATGTCTATCATTGTAATGAAGGGCACGCGGCTTTCCTCAATCTGGAGCGCTTGAAATATCTGATGCATGATCATGGACTCGGCTATGAAGCTGCGCGCGAAGTAGTACGAGTTTCCTCTCTGTTTACGACGCACACACCGGTTCCGGCAGGGCACGACTATTTCTCGGAAGGATTGCTTCGCAACTATCTGTATAATTACGTTACGGAGATTGGTATTGGCTGGGATCGTTTTGTGGCACTTGGCAAAATCAATCCGGAAGATTCTGGTGAAAATTTTTCGATGAGCCACCTGGCGATCCGGCTTTCGCAGGAAGTGAATGGCGTGAGCCGCCTGCACGGCTGGGTGTCGCAAAAGATGTTCAATGTTTTGTATCCAGGCTATAATGCGGAAGAACTGCACATCAGTTATGTGACCAATAGCGTGCATTACCCAACCTGGATTGCCAAAGAATGGGATGCTTTATATCGCCAGACCTTTGGCGAAAAATTTCTGCAGGATCAATCCAATAAAAGTTATTGGCGTAAAATCTTCCGTGTCCCAGATGCGGAGATCATGTCCATCCGTCAGAAATTAAAAAAGCGCCTGCTGGATTACGTCAAAACCAAGTTGCAAACCGATCTGACGCGTCGGGGCGACAAGCCGGGCGTGATCTTTGAAATGCTCAGCAACATCAGGCAGGACGCTTTGGTGATCGGCTTTGCCCGTCGCTTTGCCACTTACAAGCGGGCGCAGTTACTATTTATCAATTTAGAACGGCTGGCAGAGATTGTTAACCAGCAGGATCGTCCCGTACTGTTCCTTTTTGCCGGCAAGGCACATCCGGCAGATCAGGGCGGTCAGGACCTAATCAAACATATTGTGAATATTTCGCACCAACCGGAATTTATTGGCAAAGTCATTTTCCTGGAAGATTACAACATGGAACTGGCAAAACTGCTGGTGCAAGGGGTTGATATTTGGCTGAATACGCCGACCCGCCCGAAGGAAGCTTCCGGAACCAGCGGTATGAAAGCGGCTTTGAATGGCGTGGTGAATTTCAGTGTACTCGATGGCTGGTGGGCGGAGGGCTACCTCCCGGGTGCAGGCTGGGCGTTGCCCGAGGAGAGTACATACGCTGATTCCAGCTTGCAAAACGAACTCGATGCCGAAACGATTTACAATATCCTCGAAGAAGAAATCATTCCTACCTACTTCGATAAGGACGAAAACGGCGTTTCGTCGCGATGGGCGAGTTATGTCAAAAATATTATTGCTGAAGTGGCGCCCGATTTCACCATGAAGCGTATGATGGATGATTATCATGATCGCTTTTATCGCAAGCAGGCGCAACGCACTCGCAAAATGCTTCAATCCGATTTTGCTATGGCAAAAGAACTGGCCGCCTGGAAAATGAGCATGATGCAGGAATGGGACACCATCCGGGTGGAGGAAATGGATATCTTCGATACCGACAACTACGCATTGCCACTCGGAGATCATTTCAACGCCCAAATTGCGCTCTATCTAGGTAATATTTCAGCACAGCATGTCGGGCTGGAAGTTGTGTTCTTCAAACGTATGAACGATGAAGAACTTCATCTGAAATATGCCAAAGAATTTGTATTGAAACAACATAAAGGAAACATTGCCAGCTATGAATGCGACGTTGAACTGGAGATGGCAGGCGTTTACGAATACGGTTTCCGTATCTTCCCGAAGCATGAATTGCTGCCGCATCGCCAGGATTTTAATCTGGTGAAGTGGCTGTAATGGAATGTCAGACAAAAACGAAAGAAATATAAAATCACAGGCGCTCCGGACACAGGGCGCCTTTTTTATGGCATCAGATTAATGCGAATCGTAAAAACTTTTTTATTTTGACGTTGAAAAGGTTGGCTTTGTATAAAAAATAAGAGTGATATGAAAACGCTCACTGCAGCTCTTGTGATGTGGCTACTGCTGATTGGCTGTGCGGTTCAGCAAAAGACCCCCCCGTCGCTTAATCGAATCATTCAGCAAGTTGAAAATGGGCTTATTCCGGCAATTCAGATTGAAGGGGAGCCAGTGGTTTTTTATAACATCGAAGAACGCATGAAGCATTACAAAGTACCGGGGGTCAGTATTGCTGTGATTCAGAATGGCAGAATTCAATGGGCAAAAGGCTACGGCTATGCCAGCGTGGAGGATGCCCGTCCGGTGAATATCAATACTATGTTTCAGGCGGCTTCGATCAGTAAGCCGGTGGCAGCTGCGGGAGCGCTCAGGCTGGTGGAACAAGGCAAACTGAAGTTGGACGACAACGTCAATAATTACCTCAAAGATTGGCAAATAATTGATAATCATTTTACAATAAATAAAAAAATAACGTTACGCCACTTGGTCACACACACCGGAGGGCTAACAGTACACGGCTTCAGAGGCTATGCCCAAGGAGAGGCGGTTCCCACTTTGATTCAGGTGTTGAATGGCGTGGAGCCTGCGAATTCGGCTGCGATTGTGCCCGATACTTTGCCCGAAAGCATCTGGCGATATTCGGGCGGCGGCTACATCGTACTGCAAAAAATGATGGAAGATGTTTCTGGCCAGGGGTTTTCGGTACTCATGAATAAATTGGTGCTTTCCAAAATTGGCATGCACAACAGCACCTATGAGCAACCACTGCCAGCAAAGTATCGGGCACAAGCCAGTTTTGGCTACCGAAGCGACGGTCAAAAATTGCCCGGTGATTGGCACACCTATCCGGAAATGGCGGCTGCTGGTCTGTGGACTACACCCACTGATCTGGCGAAATTTGTGATGGCCATTCAAAATTCCCTTCGGCGCAAGTCCGGCGGTTTGTTATCGCAAGAGATGACTAAGGCAATGTTGACCAAGCATCTGGGAAGCTGGGGGTTGGGACCTATTCTGAGCGGCGAGGGCGATTCGCTGATTTTTAGCCATAGCGGCGGTAACGAAGGTTTTCGGTGTCAGATGATCGGTTTTGCACATTTGGGCAGCGGACTGGTCATTATGACCAATTCGGATAATGGCAGCGCACTTTATGGAGAACTAATGCGCAGCATTTCAAGGGTTTATGGATGGAATGTTTATAAACCGACTATTAAAAAAGTTGTCCATTTAGATGCAAATGTACTCAAAAAATATATCGGTATTTATGAGTTACAGGAAGGCTTGCACGTGGAAATGCTGCTCGAAGACAACAAGCTAATGGTTTTGCAAAGTTGGGATGGGGTAAAACAAAGACTGTACCCGGAGTCTCCCACCCGATTTTTTCTTAAGGATGAAGCCGTGAATATTGAATTCAATTTGGATGAAGAGGAAACCGTTGTAAGCCTGACGGTCAATAGCAGCAATGTTCTTAAAAAGAAAAAATAGACATTGGAGACATGGATTTTGAATGCTCCTTTTTTGATGTCCATCCGAAAATCTTTTGTCGAATAAAAGCCTTGATTTGTCGTGCTATGTTGACAAAATTGCTATTTTAGTCATATTTTCGACCAATCGTTCATTCAAAAAAAATATGTCGCCCAAAACGAAAGAACAATTTGAAGAGATCAGACATCGCAGCAAAGAAACCATCAAACAAACAGCCATGGAGTTGTTTGCCCATCAGGGGT
>CAZQTF010000263.1:0-4580 GCA_964596135.1 uncultured Saprospiraceae bacterium
TTTTTGTGCCGATTTTTTCGATCGGATACAAGCGGGAAACGGGTTGTGGCGTAGTACAGCCAGATAAAATCAATACAAAGACAACGACCCCCAGCAGGGTCGCCAAACGGATGATTGTTTTCATTTTGCAGATTGTTTTTTGGTTTAATCATAAAAGATGAAGTTGAAACGCAAAAAGTCTGCTTTTTGCAGCTTTGGGGATTGTTAAAAGAAGGTTAATTCTTTCAAATAAAAAAAAGCTCCTTGAAAAGAGCGTTGGCGTGCGTCATTTCTCAAACAGCGAATCCACAAACGCCCGCTTGTTGAACACCTGAAGTTGGTCAATACCTTCACCTACGCCGATATACTTGATAGGTACTTTGAACTGATCGGAAATACCAATCGCCACGCCGCCTTTGGCGGTGCCGTCGAGTTTAGTGAGCGCCAGCGCGCTGACTTCGGTGGCTTCGGTGAAGTGCTTTGCCTGCTCAATCGCATTTTGCCCGGTGGTGGCGTCGAGCACCAGCAACACTTCGTGGGGCGCTTCTTCCAGGCGTTTACTGATGGAGCGGCGGATTTTGGTCAGTTCGTTCATCAGGTTGATTTTGGTATGGAGGCGACCGGCGGTGTCAATAATCGCTACGTCGTAGCCTTCAATCACCGCTTTGTTTACTGTTTCGTAGGCGACGGCAGCCGGGTCGGCGTTCATGCCTTTGCTGAAGAAGTCACAGCCTACCCGCTCCGACCAAATTTTGAGCTGATCTACTGCTGCCGCCCGGAATGTATCGCCGGCGCCGAGGAGCACTTTCTTGCCTTGCTTTTTAAACTGGTACGCCAGTTTGCCGATTGTAGTCGTCTTTCCAACACCGTTGACGCCAACAACCATGATAATCGCCGGTTTTTGGTCGTTAGGCAGTGCGTAATCTTCAATATCTTCCGCGTTGTTCTCCGCCAGCAGTTGCACAATCTCATCGCGCAGGATTTCATTTAGCTCCGCTGTTCCTAGATATTTATCTTTTGCCACCCGCGCCTCGATGCGTTCGATGATTTTAATAGTTGTATTTAATCCCACATCAGAAGAGATGAGAATGCCCTCAAGCTCGTCGAGTACCTCTTCATCCACGGTTGCCTTGCCGGCAATGGCTTTGGAAAGCTTGCCAAAGAAGCTGGTTTTGGTTTTTTCTAACCCTTTGTCGAGGTCTTGTTTTTTTTCCTGGCTAAAAAATTTGGAGAAAAAGCTCATGTCGTTTGGTTTTAGCTATTGGCTATTTGATGTTCGATATTGGTTGCTGGGCTTCGATTCCAGCCAACACAAACATCTAAACCCCAATATTCAGTATAAAACAAAGAGGCTTTCCTGCGCATTGAGAAAAGCCTCTTTGATGTAAAGATACTATAAAGATTTATTTTGCATCAGCAAAAAAGTCTTTTACTTTGTCTTTGTGCACGATCATTTCCTTATAAGTGTATTTACCTGTCTTCGGATCTTTGATCGGCTTGATCACTTTTACATGGTCCTTACCGGAACCTGCGTTTTGTGCACGCTGTGCAACCCTTGCGTTCTTTGATACTTTTGCCATAATTGTTTTATTTTTGTCAGTTTACTGAATTCAAAACCATTAACATTGCCATGAACGCAAAAGTTCCATTACTTGATTTCGCGGTGCAATGTCACGCGCTTCAGAATCGGATTGTATTTCTTCAGCTCCAGGCGATCCGGGGTATTCTTGCGGTTTTTTTGCGTGATATAGCGGGAAGTGCCGGGCAGACCCGAGTTTTTGTGCTCGGTACATTCCAGAATGATCTGAAGGCGGTTACCTTTACTTTTCTTAGCCATTTTTTCAAAAATTATTAGATTTCTTTAATTTCAACACCTGTGTAAGTGCCTTTTTGCTTCGCTTTCTGGATGTAAGCATAGATGCCCAGCTTATTGATCGTGCGAATTGCATTCGATGAAACACGCAGCGTCACCCACTCTCCTGTTTCAGGAATAAAAAAGCGCTTTGTATGCAAATTCGGCAAAAAGCGGCGCCTGGTCTTACGATTGGAGTGCGATACTTTGTTACCCGAAATCGGGCGCTTTCCCGTCAATTGACAAACCTTCGACATGATTTTTTGATTATGAGTTGTAATCTGATAATCAGCAATTTACAACATTAAACATAAAAATTCAGTGACTCTGTAAGGATTCGAACCTTAAACCTTCTGATCCGTAGTCAGATGCTCTATCCAATTGAGCTACAGAGCCGTTTTATTGTTTTGCTTTTTGAATGCAGCGATTGCTGTATCAAATTGCGGACGCAAAGATAATAATTCGCTTTGTTAGAGAAAAGTATTTTCTTAAAAATAGTTTCAAAAAAATTCTGTTTTTCTAAAAAGCTAATCTTCCATTGTTATTCCACCACAAATTTAGTCCGAATATAGGAATTACCTCGGCTTATCGTCAGAAAATAGATTCCTGGTGTCCAGTTATTTACATTAAAATTTTTTTGTTTTAACGAAAAACGCGGCGGCGCAATTTTGTCATGATATACCAACTGCCCCAGTGCGTTGAACACCCGCAAATCGTAAGACTCGAAATCAGGCGTTTCGTATTCTACCCATAGCTGGTCGCTTGCTGGATTCGGATAAATTTTTAACAATGCCAGATCGCCGGAAGTTCCCGTGCATTGGTTTTGCAAGGTTTCCATACTGCGAAGAATATTCAGCCGTCCGCCGGTGGCGGTCAGATTTTGTAAGCTTTCCAAAGTGTCTACACCTTTTAAAATTGCCTCGCGGATAGACAGGGCGGTTTGTGCAGGTTGAGTCAGGGCATTCTGGGTGAGTGCGGGGCACGGCAGGCTGTATAGCAGCGCGATTGCTCCCGTAAGATGTGGTGCTGCCGCCGAGTTGTCGCCGAAAAAACCGTAGCGGTCGCCGATCTTGGTGGTGTAAGATTTGTCGCCGGGAGCGCCCAGATCAATGGAAACAGCGCCATAAGCGCTGCCGGAATATTTTTGATCTGATTCATTTATGTTGAGGCAGGTGATCAGAAAATCACTGGTGCAGGTAGTTGGCATATCGCCCAATTGATCCACATCCAAACTCCGGTTGGCAGTGCCTGCCCCCGTAAGAATGCCAACTTCGCCCAATAAATCGTACATGCCGCCCCACACGGGTTGGTCCTGGCAAAACACTTGATCAATGCCAAGAGATAAATTGGTTGCCACTACAAAAGCGCCTTTGGCGCCGTTCGATTCGTTGTAGCGTCGGCGTTGCTCGATGCTGTATTCGTAAGCGGCTATGATGTCGGCAACAGTACTTACCGTAAAAGGCATAAGCTTTACTGACCAATTGATGCCGGCTACACCCACCTTGTTGTTGCCGTCAGCGCCAATAATGCCCGCTACCGAAGTGCCATGCGAATCCTGGAGATGCTGATTGGAATCGTTCACAAAATTCCAGCCAGCGATGTCGTCCAGGTAGCCGTTTTGATCATTATCAATATCGTCATTGGGAATTTCGGCGCGATTATGCCAAATATTATTTTGCAAATCCACATGATTTACATCAAAACCAAAATCCAGTATCGCCACTACAATAGTATCGCCATTGGCGGAAAGCCCGCCGGTGGCGTAATCCCATACGCCGGGCACGCCGATGCGTTCTAATCCCCATTGCTTTTCGTATTCCGGGTCATCGGGAGTTTGCCTTGGAGCTACTTCGTAGTTCCATTGCGCGGCAATCACTTCAGGAACAGCCTGAAGGCTTTCCAGCACTTCGTGACTATTGATTTTTTCAGGATTAAAAGTCAGGAGATGAATGTTATGAGCGGTTCCCAGTGGTCGGGTAGCCTTCACTATGATAGCGCCGGAACGCCTGGCATTCAGTTGAGTCATTAATTTTTCAATCCTTGACCCTGGTTGCAAGCGAACAATAATTTGCCCGGGAATCGGCGGCGATAGTTGCGCAATGACCGTTCCTAAAGCTAACATCAGGAAAAAAGCTGTCAAAAATATTCTCATGTTTATTCGTTCAATTCTTGCCATAATTGCCGGAAATAGGCTGGTGTATGCAATAATCTGCTTCCGTACCACGAAAATAATTCACCATCTACGATTTTTATGACTGCATTCGGACAAAGTCGTTTAAACTCCTCAAAATATTTTTCCCGGAACGGATACGGTTCGGATGAAAGCAGGATTACTTCTGGTTTGGCAGCAGCCAACTCATCTGAAGTGATTTCCGGGTAGCGCTGTTGTTTGGCAAAAACATTAGTAAATCCGGCTAATTGTAGCATTTCGTCAATAAATGTAGCCGCGGCGGCGACCATGTACGGCTCGCGCCAGATAAAATAAGCGGCTCGAGACGCGGAAGCAGGGCGTTCGATTTGCCACTGCAGAAATCTTTCGTCAATGTGGCGCGCCAGTTGCCGCGCAGCTGCTGTTTTGCCCACCAGTTTGCCCACCGATTTGATCATGCGCAAGGCGTCGTCGAGCTTTTGAATGTCGCTCATCCACACTGGAAAAGCTGCTGCGAGTGTTTCAATTTGTTGCTTGTCGTTTTATTCTTTATTTCAGATAATCAGGTCAGGGTGCAGCTTTTTTATAATGTGCTGCTTG
>CAZQTF010000264.1:0-4569 GCA_964596135.1 uncultured Saprospiraceae bacterium
TCTTAAAATTTCCCCGTACCTTTGCCAAAAAACACAAGCATTTGTGAAAATCATCGTCAAAACCATGCAGGGGCTAGAAAGCGTGCTCGCTGAGGAAATCAGCCAATTGGGCGGCAGCCATATCAAGCAGCTCAAGCGCGCCGTGGAGTTTGAAGGGGACAAGCGCCTGCTGTACCGAGCCAATCTGGAATTGCGCACCGCCCTGCGGGTGTTGGTGCATCTGCAGGATTTTATTGCCAAAAGCCCGGAAGAATTGTATAAAAAAATTAAGCGCGTCGAGTGGCAGGACTATCTGAGCGTAGATAAGACCTTTGCGATTGACGCGACCTCCAGTTCCGAGATTTTCCGGCACTCCAAATACGCCGCGCTCAAAACCAAAGACGCCATCGCCGATTATTTCCGGGACAAAACGGGCACACGCCCCGATGTGAACGTAGCGTTTCCGCACCTACAAATAAATTTGCACATCAACCAGGATCAATGCTCGCTCTCCATTGATAGTTCCGCCGATTCCTTGCATAAGCGCGGCTACCGCGCCAATACGCTCGAAGCGCCTATCAACGAAGTGCTGGCGGCAGGGATGATCCTCATTTCCGGCTGGCGGGGTGACCGCACCTTTATTGACCCAATGTGTGGTTCGGGCACGTTGCTGATCGAAGCAGCACTGCTTGCTACGAATACGCCGCCACAATTGCATCGCGAGACTTTCGGTTTTATGAAATGGCGCGATTTTGATAAAAAGCTTTGGGAAGATATTATAGACAAAGCTAAAACACAAATTATTCCCTTACAGTGTAATATACTCGGTTTTGACAAAGACATGCGCGCCGTGCGCGTGAGTGCGCAGAATATTTTCTCGGCGCACCTGGAAGGGCAGGGGATTCAGGTGGAAAAAATGCCGTTTGAAAAACTGATGCCACCGCCACCGCCGGGCGTGGTGATTACCAATCCACCGTACGATGAGCGCTTGAAAGAAGCGGAAATCGAGGTTTTGTACAAAATGATCGGCGATCGGCTCAAACAGGCATTTGCAGGCTATGACGCCTGGCTGATTTCGTCCAATAAAGAGGCCTTGAAATACATCGGCTTGCGTCCTTCGCAAAAAATGACGTTATTTAACGGCGCATTGGAATGTAAATTTCAAAAATATGAACTGTATCAGGGAAGCCTTAGAAAATCAGAAGTCGAAAGTTAGAAATTGGAAGTTTGTGATGATTTTCATATTTTCTATGTTTGGTGGTGTGAGTGTCAACGCTCAAATCATCGGCAAGTCTATCTTTGAATTGCGCCAGAAAATGAACCCGCTGGCTTTAAGGACTCCAAACCCCAACATGCCGACATTCCAGCACTCCATGCGTTTTTATTTACCATTTAGGCATAACTATTTACCTTTAGACCGCTACACCTTTAACCGATTTACTAATCAACCGCAAACCGATATTCCGAATCCTTATCGTTACGAACATCTCCCGATATTCTGCAAATTTGAAGTCAAAATGGAGCAAGCGACCAAATTCCCTGTCAAAGTGCGCCTCGGCGATGTAGAATACGTGGACCGGCTGGAAGGAAAACGGGAGTAGCGGTTTTTAAATATGATATATTTTTTAATATATAGTTTTTTTACATTCATACCACATATTTTTTACATTTTTTTGGGGTCTGATGTATTGAATGATTGCGTGATATTGTTTTTCTTTGTACAACGTTATTCAGAAAGCGACTCTTTTCTTGTCAGAGATAATTCTGCCGGGAACTCCCAAAAACCTTCTAAATCTTCTTTCTGGCTATCTTTTCCAAAAACTGTTTTAATGATTAGCAATATACCGTTGGCTTATTCATTGATATTGTTGCAATATTTTAATCCATTTAGATATAAAGTCAATTTATATAATAATTTCAGACTGTTGTTTAATAGGCATTGGTGCGCCGGGACTACTCACGCAATGCAAATTTGCGCAACCGTATTCCTCCTTGCCATCGAAGTCCCGGCACTTTTTCTGTAAAAACTTCCGGCGCCAAAATTTCATTTAACACAATTTTGTGAAAAAGCGTACTTTTACTCAAAAAGATGCGCATTATCGGCTTATTTTTCCTGTTGATCCTCCTGTGGCATTGCAATCCTGTGCCCGAGCTAACGGCGGAAGTATGGCTTACTACCGGCGACGGCAACACCCGGCTGGCAAAATCGGCAATCATTCCGTTCGAGAAGCCTAAACCGAATCCCGCCAACCTAATTGAAATAGACGAAGATCAGACGTTTCAGACAATTCTGGGCTTTGGCGCCTCGATGACCGGCTCTTCGGCTTATGTGCTTACCAAGCATTTGAATGAATCCCAAAGAAAGAAAGTCATGCAGCAGTTATTTAGTCAAGAGCAGGGTATTGGGCTTTCGTATCTGCGCATGACGATCGGTGCTTCCGACTTCTCTTCTCATAATTATAGTTATAATGATCCGCCGGCAGGTGTTTTTGATACAACATTACAATATTTTTCGATTTCGGAAGATAAAGATGAGGTAATCCCCTGTATCAAAGAGGCTTTTGCCATCAATCCCGAGCTGGAGTTGATGGGCAGCCCCTGGAGCGCCCCGGCATTTATGAAAACGACCAGTAATATGATTCGTGGTAAGCTCAAACCAGGTGCCGAACTACTGCTGGCAAATTATTTTGTAAAATATATCAAGGCTTTAGAACAGGAAAATGTAAAAGTAAATGCCATTACGATTCAGAATGAACCGGAGTATGAGCCTGAAGGATATCCCGGAATGCTGATGACGGCTGAAGAGCAGCGCGATTTTATTAAAAATTACCTTGGCCCAGCATTTAAAGATAATAATATTTCTACGAAAATAGTGGTGTATGATCACAATTGGGATCATCCGAATTATCCGCTGACAATTCTGAGCGATCCCGATGCCAGACCATATGTAGATGGTTCGGCGTTTCATTGTTATGCTGGCGATGTACATAATATGAGCAAGGTGCATGATGCCCATCCTGATAAAAATATTTACTTCACTGAATGTTCTGGTGGCGGCTGGAGCGGTTCGTGGCAAGATAACTTAATGTGGAATTTTAAAAATCTGATTATCGGCAATCTGCGTAACTGGGCGGTGTGCGTACTGCAATGGAATCTGGCGCTGGATGAAAAAAACGGTCCAACCAATGGCGGCTGCATGGATTGCCGGGGAGTAGTGACGGTACGCACGGATGGCAGTGTGGAGCAAAATATCGAATATTATACTTTGGGGCACGTGAGCAAATTTGTGCGCAAAGGCGCCCGACGCATTTTTTCTACCGATCTGGCGGATAAAAAACTGGATAATGTGGCTTTTATGAACCCGGATGGATCAAATGCTTTGGTAATCTTGAATGAAAATGATACCTCGCAAAGGATTCATGTAAAAGCCAAAGAAGGAATACTTGCTTATGATGTTCCGGCTTATTCCGTGATTACCATTTACTGGAAATAATAAAAACTCATTTTGTAAGGATATTTTTAAACACAAAGCAGCTTTTTTACGAATCAGATGTGAAATATTTGAAAAGAAAGCAGATTCAATTTGATGACGTTCGTTCCGATTTAGAGGCGTATTTGCAATACATTCAGGCAAATCGTTTCCCGATCGCGCTTTTGCTTGATGGCGTGGAAGATGTGCGTAATATTGGCGCCCTTTTCCGGTTGGCAGATGGCGCGCGGCTCGAAAAAATCTATACCGTGCATTCGACGGATTTGACATTCGACAAGCGATTGCGGCGGGTGTCCCGCTCTACCGAGCGATTCGTACCCTACGAGCACCTGCCCGATCTGGCGGCGGTCAGCGCATTAAAAATGCAAAAACTAATGATCGGGCTGGAATGGACAAACGACAGCGTTCCTTACACCACTTTCCAACTGCCGGCGCGTGGGTGCGTGCTGGTGCTGGGAAATGAGGAATGCGGTATTTCCGATGAGGTGCTGGAATTATTGGATGCGTCGGTGCACATTCCGATGTATGGTGTAAAAACGTCTTTGAATGTGGCGGTGGCTACAGGAATTGTTGTTTTTGATCTGATCCGCAGGATCAACGAGTTAAACCAGTGACATTGGTTTAACTCGTTGATTATAAAAATTTTACAACACGTCTGAATCCTGGTTTTTCTGCTGGTGCCTGCCGGTCAGCAGATAAAAACCTACCAGCCCGATGCCGCCGAAGAGCAGAATCATAGAAAAATAAGCCACTTCTGATTGCATGCCGATGCGATCAAGAATACTGCCCAAAAACAAGCCGATACCCGACATCACGCCCACGATGCCAAGTTTGAGGGATTTTTTGCTTTCCTGTTTCGGGGTTTCAAAAATGCTGGCATCCTTGCCGGTCTCAATCAGCGCCATGCGTTCGCGGTGGCGCGAGGAGTAGTGCATGTACACCCATACGATGACTGTAGTGAAAAAGCCACCTACGGCAATAATTGGTATTAATATTTCTGGTCCGTTCATTATTTATTAGTTTATATGCTGTAAAAATTTGTATTTTAATAGCTACGACGTGCCAAGAAAAAATTCGGTTGCAATTTTTCCCGAAAATTG
>CAZQTF010000265.1:0-4542 GCA_964596135.1 uncultured Saprospiraceae bacterium
TTCTGTCAATGAACTCAATTTTCAAAATTTATGCGCTGCGTAATATCAGTTATAAATCTCGTGTGGCACAGCCGTGATAAGTTTTGCCATCGCGTTCGATCTCTACGGTGAAGGAAAAAGCTTCGTCTGACATGGAATCGGTGCAGGGTTCAGGCCAAATCCGTATTTTCAAAATGCTATTTTCGTCGCCTGCATTACTGTTTTTTGTCTCGAAAGAAACCACATTGCCTGCCTTCTGGGCGGGTACAGCCGGATAGATCATTTCTTCCTCTGGGGTAAGAAAAGTGATCTGATGCATTTCAATTTTGACCATCCAAAACGGTTCGGTGCCTCGACAAGTATAAGTAGCAGTTTTACTTGTGGTTATATCCGACGTTTGCCTGGGCGCCGGACGATTGCAACTCATTAGTACCAACGTGATCAATAGTGTATTGATCAGTATTGCCTTCGTTGAAGTCTTGATTTTCATATGATTTTTTTTACAAAAATACTGAACAGAAGCGAAATTTTTACGAACCTCTCATTATGATAGTTGTTTATTGTAAAATAATAGTATTGCTTTAAATTTATAATCAAATCGTTTATATGAGTCAGCAACAAGCAAGCGCTGAAATGATCCTTCAGCTTAAGTCAACCAAAGCTACAGTAACCATTGCGCGCGGTGATGGCATCGGCGATGAAATCATGGATGCTACGCTGGCAATCCTCAACGCTGCAGGCGCCGAGATCGAGTACGAAGAAATCCAGATTGGGGAAGCCGTCTATCGCCAGGGGTACAAATCAGGCATTGCACCGGAAGCCTGGGAAAGTCTTCGTCGCAATAAGGTTTTCCTCAAATCGCCCATCACTACGCCACAGGGCGGCGGCTACAAAAGCCTCAACGTGACCATCCGCAAAACGCTGGGTTTGTTTGCCAATGTGCGGCCCTGCAAAGCCTACGTGCCCTACGTCAAGAGTAACTTTCCGAAGATGGATCTGGTGGTTGTGCGCGAAAATGAAGAAGACCTGTACGCTGGTATCGAGCACCAGCAAACCGCCGAGGTGGTGCAGTGCCTGAAGCTGGTTTCCAAGCCCGGCTGTGAAAAAGTAATCCGTTATGCTTTTGAGTATGCGCGCGTGTATGGTCGCAAAAAGGTGACCTGCATGACCAAGGACAACATCATGAAGCATACCGATGGCTTGTTTCACAAGACTTTTGACGAAATTGCCCAGGAATATCCTGATATTCAAAACGATCATTATATTATTGACATTGGCGCGGCACGCCTGGCAGCCCGCCCTGAGCAGTTCGATGTGATTGTAACGCTCAACCTCTACGGTGATATCATTTCCGACATCACAGCGGAAGTGGCTGGCTCCGTCGGATTAGGCGGTTCTTCCAACATCGGCGATGGCTTTGCCATGTTTGAAGCGATTCACGGCTCGGCACCGGATATTGCCGGCAAGAATATTGCCAATCCCTCCGGTTTACTGAATGCCGCCTGTATGATGCTGGTGCACATCGGACAGCCCAAAGTAGCAGAAAAAATTCAGAATGCATGGCTCAAAACGCTGGAAGACGGCATTCATACGGCAGATATTTACAGCGAAACCTTCACCAAACAAAAGGTAGGTACCCAGGCTTTTGCACAAGCCGTGATCGAACGCCTCGGGCAGCAGCCACAAAAACTGGAGACTATTCGACTGGGCAACAACGCCAAGCCGATCGAGATCAAACGAAAACCTGCACCAAAAGTGGAGAAAAAACTCGTAGGGGTAGATGTTTTCCTGGACTGGACGGGCAAGGATCGCAATCCCAATGAACTGGGCACGTTGCTTGAAACGCTTGCCGGCGATCGCCTGCTGCTGAAAATGATCACCAATCGTGGCGTGAAAGTGTATCCTGATGGTTTGCCTGAAACATTCTGTACCGATCACTGGCGCTGCCGCTTTGTATCGCGCGATTCCAAACTGAAAGTGCATCACAACGGCATGGACGTAGCGGTAGAAGTAGATTATAAAGACGTGATTTTCTTGCTCAACCACTTGACAAATTCAGGTTTAAACTTTATAAAAATTGAAAATTTGTATGAATTTAACGGAGAAAGGGCATATTCGCTGGGGCAGGGAGAATAAGGCAGAGGAATTTGAATTTCTTGTTTATTTGTTTTAAAATCAGTGGATTACAATTTGAAATAACGAGCTGCCATCTCTACTCGGGGTGGCGCAGCTTCTTGGGGCTAAAGCAAAGGTGATAAGGCGTTGTTCTCGTCGGCGCATGGAAAGTCGTTTATAAAAACAAAGCATACAAAATTGTATTAAAAACTGCCGTAAGTATTGCCAGCCATAGCGCCGGTAGAAATCCTTTTACGTCGAAGCCTTTGACCACCGAACCGGCGATCCAGATCACCACAGCATTGATAACAAAGGTAAACAATCCCAGCGTCAGAATGCGCAGCGGCAATGCCAGCCAATACATGATGGCGCCAATAGTGGCGTTGAGCAGCGCCAGCACGATTGCGGCTACCACCGCACCACCAAAATTGCTGATTTTGACGCCTTTTACAAAAGATGCTGCGGCAAATAAGGCAATTGCATTGAGCAGCATTTTTATGATAATCGTACCCAGCGAGGATTGCACCAACGCCGCTTCTGAAATAAGAAACATATCTTAAGGATTTGATTTTCAATTTTTTACAATAAAAAACATTTGTATTCTACTTCTGAGATACTCGCTAATTTGTGCGTTGGCGCTTGAGTTCTTTGATTTCCACGTCGTATTGTTTCAGTTTTTTCTGCAACTCCAAATGATCACGCTCCAGCTTTTCAATGCGGCGCAGCATCGCATCCAATTGAGCTTGTATATCGTCATCGGTTGCGACGGTGGCGCCGTTGTCTTTCCGGGGCGGTTGATTGATGGTGCGAGTATCATCGGCTGCCGGCTGCTCGTCGCTCTCGGTTTGCTCTATTCCCAGCAAACGCTTGGCTTCCACGATGGGATCTTTCCCGTTGTACAGTGCCGCGCCCACAAATGCCAGTGGCACCAGAATGATCATGACCAACAGGAAGCGCGTGAAACCGGTTAACTTTCTTCTTGCCATTGTATAATTATTGTTTTGATTCGTTTTACATTTTCCTTTTGTACAAATATAAGTGTTAAAAACCTTTCGTAGCGCGGTATTTCTACCGATACACCGAATTTTCGGATAAAGCAGGATTCTGTGGGCTTTCAATGTGCTTTCGCCAGGATTTTTGATAATTTTGCCACTCACGCGAAAGGATACGCATCTATATTTCAACAAGTCAAGCAGAAAAATGACCGAAGCCTACATCTACGATGCGCTGCGCACGCCCCGCGGCAAGGGCAAAAACAATGGCGCTTTGTATGAAGTGAAGCCTATTCGCCTCATGGCGACCATACTGGATGCTTTGCAGCAACGCTGCCAGTTTGATACTGCCGAAGTGGACGACGCCATCCTGGGCTGTGTGACGCCTGTGGACGATCAGGGGTTTAACATTGCCAAAGCGGCTTTGCTATACGCGGGCTGGAGCGATCGGGTAGGCGGCATGCAGATCAATCGGTTTTGTGCTTCCGGGCTGGAGGCGGTTAATCTGGCTGCTATGAAAATTCGTGCCGGCTGGGCGCAGATGGTCGTTGCCGGGGGGGTGGAAAGCATGAGCCGTGTGCCATTGGGCAGCGATGGCGGACCTTTGCTGTACGATCCGGAGGTGATTGCCAAAGTAAACTACATTCCACAAGGTATTTCCGCAGATTTAATTGCCACCATCGAAGGATTTTCGCGCGAAACGGTGGATGCGTATGCCTTGCAGTCGCAGCAGCGGGCGCAGCACGCCTGGGAAAACGGCTATTTCTCGCGGAGCATCGTACCCCTGTTTGATCAAAATGGATTGCTCATCCTTGCTCAAGACGAGCACTTCCGCCCGGATACCACCCTGGAAGCTTTAACCAAACTACCCGCTGCGTTTGCGCGGATGGGCGCTGAAGGCTTCGACGACATGGCGCTACGGCGCTACCCGACAGTGGAAAAGATCAGGCACGTACACACCGCCGGTAATTCTTCTGGCATTGTGGATGGTGCAGCCGCAGTATTGCTGGCCAGCAAAGAAAAGGGCGAAGCGCTGAGGCTCAAGCCTCGTGCCCGCGTGAGGGCTGTCGCCAATGTAAGCACCGAACCGGTCATGATGCTCACTGGACCCACCCCTGCTACGCAGCAGGCATTGAAAGCGGCGGGCATGACGGTTAAAGACATTGACTTGTGGGAGTGCAACGAAGCTTTTGCGGTGGTGCCCCTTAAGTTTCAACGTGATCTGGAGATTGACCCCGAAAAACTAAACGTCAACGGTGGCGCGATTGCTTTCGGGCATCCGCTGGGCGCTACCGGCGCAATGTTATTGGGCACCGTTCTCGATGAACTCGAACGCCGCGACCTCACGACCGGGCTGATCACGCTATGTGCTGGTGGTGGCATGGGCATCGCTACGATTATTGAAAGGATATAAGCTAATATGCCAAAGTAACCTCCTTGGGCAGGCTAAAGTCGC
>CAZQTF010000266.1:0-4525 GCA_964596135.1 uncultured Saprospiraceae bacterium
TGATTGTCATACAGCCGGTCCTCCAGGTAATCCAGGCCCCGGCCCTCGATCAGATCTCCTTTTCGGAAGTGAAGAGGGACAGGGTACCCCCCCATATCGAACTCCGTCCTTTCAAATGTAGCAACTGCCGTCCTATGCTTCGGCGCTGAGTCGTCCTATGGCTTTGAACCGTAGAACAGATTCCTGAGCGCTACCGCCGCTCAAACCACACGCCGCTCGCCCGTGCAATGCTATACCCGAAACCATTGATTTTGTTCGCTTTATCGCGTTTAAATTCAACCAACGAGCCGTTATTGGCGCGGAAAGTATCTTTGTACAAAGGTGTCAGGAAAAAATAAGTATCTGGCGAGCGAAAACTGCGCAACTTGCCATCCTTGATGTCCAAAGTAAAGATGGCATCGGCTTCATAGCTATCATAAGTTCCTGTAAATAACTGCAATTCCTTTTCACTTGGTAAAAATGGCTCTTTTTTGACGTAAGTCGCCGAATCACCATCCGTATTGTAAAGAACAAAACTGTTGTCTGCAAATTCCAGCCGGTTACTACCGCTGAAAAACGTATTCTCCCTGGTTGCTTGCAATACTCGACCTTCTTTTTCATGCAGCAATCCATTTTTTATTTCCAATTCTATGATGTCGTCATTGCGTAAGCTTTTATATAAACCAGCCTTCGCTTGTAGGGATTTTTCGTCGGATACAATGGTGTCAAGCATCGGTCTGTCGCTTTCGCGTTTGCCGAGGAAAATTTCAGCTACCTGCGCGCCCACGCGGGTAGGATTGACGTTGCCTTCATTGCTCAAAAATGCGATCGAAATCTCCTGCTCAGGATAGTACGCCAACCAGGCGCGATAACCCGCAGTCGCCCCGCTATGGCTGATTTCGGTGAAATCATTATATTTATTTACCACAATGCCACCGGCATAAGTAATCGTTACACCATTATTTAGTTTTCCCTGCATCATTTGCATGGCTACCAACTTTTTGCCGCCGATGATAGGGGTTTTATAATGCGTATTCCATTTTACCAAATCAGCAGTAGTGGTCAGCAAACCACCGTTGCCATGCACCATTTCAAAAGGCATATCCTGCAAATACACGCCATTGCTGCGCGAATAAGCAATCGAACGATGAGAAACGATCTTGCGATAATCGTCGCGCCATTGGGTATCGTGCATGTTCATCGGTTCGAAAATCCTGGTTTTGCAAAACTCCGCAAATGGCATACCGCTCACGCGATCTACAATGACCGCCATGAGATTGTAACCCGAATTGCAATAACTGTACTGATCGCCCGGCGTGAAATTTAAGGCTTTCTGGCGAGACAAAATTTTGAGCACATGCGCGTGTGTGTGGACGCGTTTGCCGCGGTCCCAGCCGCTGATGCTGGCTACCGAACCCCAGTCGCGCAAGCCGCTAATATGGTGGATCATGTGCCGAATGGTAATTTTGTCACCGTAATCCGGCAGTTCAGGTACATATTTGCGCACATCATTATCGAGGGAAAGCTTGCCTTCGAGCGCGAGCAGGAAGATAGCCGTAGTAGTAAATTGCTTGGACACCGAACCTGCTTCAAAGATCGTCTCCGTGGTATTGGCAATATGATGTTCCAGATCCGCCATACCAAAGGCTTGATTATAAATAATTTTACCTTTGCGGGCAATCGTGAGCACGCCACCCGGCGTTTGTGTGTTCCAGTCTTTGAATAGCTGACCAATCGCAGCGATTGTATCCTGAAATGCTGCTGGCTGGGCAAATAATGAAATAGATAAAAAACTCAAAATCAGGATTATAGCAAGAGATTTACTGGCATTTGGCATTTGTATAATCATTTATTTGGCAATAAAAATCAAACAACAAAACTTATACCGCTGAAAATACAAAAATTAACCATTTCATAAACTTCGCTGCGGTAAAAGCTGCTTATCTTTGGTAAAAAACCCAAACACCAATAATATGGCACGTCTCACTATTCAAAATCTAATCAATTCGATGGAAGAAGCAGCTGAAAATCTGCTGAACGCCGCCGGCGATGATGGAGTGGTTAGTAAAAACGATATTCGCGAGAAACTGGCTACCCAACGCGAACCTTTTCGCACTCTGCTGGAAGCGTTCTACGATTTCCTGCGCGATGAAAACCAGCCGCACATGCGGGTCACGCGTGCTGTGATTAACGATGGAATTCAACATGTTAAAGATAAAATTATTCCACTATTTGAAATAACTCCTGCCGGACTGAGCGACGAGGAGCAACGCGCCATGCTCGAGTTGGGCGCCGAAACTTTAGCATTGGGAACTGCCCTGAAAAGAGCCGGTCGCGGGAATACTTACTTACCGTCAAAAATTATCTTCCAACAAATTGCCGAGAACACGCAAGAGCTATTTTTTGATTACATTGGCTCGGAAGGTAGCAAACCCATCGAGGCGGTATTGATTGATGCCAACGTTAAGCAGCTTACTCCGGAATCTTTTTCCGAAGCTTTGCAGCTCAAGCCGAACGATCCAGCACAGGTAGTAGAGCGTTTTGTTTCCGCGGAGCCGTTTTTTACGACTTTTATTTGTCAGCATTACAATTTTGAATTGGATCATAAAGCTACGATTATTGCCAACCTGATGCGGGAGAATCTCACCCAAAATACAGTCGTAGTGCTTGGACGAGACAATGACCCCAATGTTGGTCCACTTCATCCGGCTTATGTGGTTGGTGTCGCCGATAATGGTGATTTGGTTGGCTTTAGATCCCAAGTCGTTTGGACCTAAAACAAAATTGCTCATTGTTCATTAGTTTTACGGGAAAATAAACCCTCGACAATGGACAATCTTCTTTTGTGGTTTTCCTTTTTCCTCGTTTTCCAGCCCGGAATGTGGAACGTTGAACAAGAAACCTCAAGCGCTCAATTCCAGGCGCCTCAACCTTACATTTTGATTTTGGGCATTGCCCAGGATGGCGGCTATCCGCAGGCGGGCTGCCAGCGTGATGACTGCCAGAAGCTCTTCAAACAAGGGAAGAAAGGGCATCTCGTGTCTTGCATCGCGATCGTTGATCCTGCTTCCGGGCAGAGCTGGATGATTGATGCCACGCCTGATTTTCCTGAGCAACTGGCAATACTGGAAAAAACGACCGGTACAAAGCTCGCGGGAATTTTTCTCACGCATGCGCACATCGGGCACTACACGGGATTGATGCACCTGGGGCGCGAGGTCATGGGCGCCAGGCAAGTGCCGGTGTACACCATGCCAAAAATGAAAATATTTTTGGAAAACAATGGTCCCTGGAACCAGTTGGTAACGCTGCAAAATGTTGTTCTTCAGCCGCTTATCGCGAATGAATCTGTAAGCTTGACAGAAAACCTCAGCATTCAGCCATTTCTCGTGCCACATCGCGACGAATATTCAGAAACCGTTGGTTATCAGATTAATGGTACAAATCAAAAAATAATTTTTATGCCGGATATCAATAAATGGCATATGTGGGATCAAGATATTACGTCAAAAGTAAAAGCAGTGAATGTCGCATTGCTCGACGGCACTTTTTATGCAAATGGCGAAATTCCCGGGCGCGACATGAGTGAAATTCCGCATCCGTTTGTCACCGAAAGCATGGAATTATTTAGTCAATTAAATATTAAAGATAAAGATAAAGTATATTTTATTCATCTCAACCATACCAATCCATTATTGCTACGGAGAAGCTCCGCTCAAAAAGAAGTGCAGAAAGCCGGTTTCAATATTGCGCAAGAAGGGCAACGCATTGATCTTTAAAGGGAGATTTTTTAAAAGAATCGTACCTTCGCACCATCAGCAATTTATAATTAGCAATCAATAATTCAAATGTCAAATACAAAACGTGCTATTGAGATTTATTTTCACATTGGTTTGGGCAAAACCGCTACGACTTATTTGCAATATGAGTTTTTTCCCAAGCTCAAGGGTATTTATTACATCCAACGTACGCTGTATCGCAAGTATCAGGAGGTGATTGACAAGACCGGGCAATCGCGGTATTTTGTGTCGCGCGAGTTCGATCAGCAATTGGAAGAAGAGGTAGATAAGATCGCGGCGGCTTATCCTAACGCGAAGATAATCCTTGTGTTGCGTCGGCAGGACGGCTGGATCGCCTCGCAATATCGGCGCTACGTGAAGAATGGCGGAGGTTTGCCGTTCAATGCATATTTCGATGTGGAACATGATACTGGCTTGTGGAAGCGCTCGGATGTAGATTTTATGGCGAAAATTAAATATGTCGAAGCGCAATTTGAGCAGCCGCCATTGGTCTTGTTTCACGAAGACTTGAAAAAAGATCCTTATGCGTTTTTTGACAAACTGGCGAATTTCCTGGGCGCGACGTATGATCGCAATGCCATTTCGCTGGATGCGGTGCACAGTTCTTACAGCGAAAAGCAGTTGAAAATCATTAAAAAATTCAGTTTTTTATTCAATCAGAATCGCGCGTACTCAAAGGTGCGTTTTCTGCGCTGGCTGCAGCGACGCACACAGTTATTACTGTCATATTTAATATTATATCCGGC
>CAZQTF010000267.1:0-4442 GCA_964596135.1 uncultured Saprospiraceae bacterium
GTTTCTTGCGGCTCATGGCTTGTTTTTCACAAAATAAAAACTTAAGCTGATGAAACGACAATTGACAAAACCTTGGAACATTAAGCTCGGCGTGCTCATCGGTGCGCTGTTGTTCAGTGCCGCCATTTATGGGCAAATAACCGTCCGGGGCGTAGTGACTGCCGCCAGCACTGGCGAAGCGCTGATTGGCGCCAATATTCAGGTTAAAAACACAAGCATCGGCACCATCACCGATATTGATGGTTCTTACGAACTGCAAGTGCCCAATGCCAACGATATACTTATCTTTTCCTACATTGGCTACCAGACACTGGAAGTACCTGTGAATGGTCGCACGACGATTGACGTTAAACTGGAAACCGACGCCGGCTTGCTGGAAGAAGTGGTCGTAATCGGATACGGTACTCAGCGCAAAGGCGACCTCACTGGAGCGGTGGCTACGGTGAAAGGAGAAGATCTTGCCAAATTGCCAACCTCTTCGGTGGAACAAACCCTCCAGGGAAAAATCCCTGGCGTACAGGTGATAAATGCTTCCGGGCAGCCCGGAGCAGGTGCGGTGGTGCGCATTCGCGGGATTGGCACCCTGAATGATGCCAATCCTTTGTACGTAGTGGACGGTGTCATCTTGCCGGATGGCGTTGACATCAACACGGTTGTCAGCCCGAATGACATTGAAAACGTGAGCGTGCTCAAGGACGCTTCGGCAACAGCGATTTACGGTGCACGAGGCGCCAATGGGGTGGTGCTGGTCACTACCAAAAAAGGTACGACAATCGGAGAATCCAGAATTTCTTTTTCCAGCTACTACGGCAGCCAGGAAATTGTAAAAACGATACCGCTGACCAACGCGCGCGAATACGCGATTCTGGCAAATGAAGTGGTACGAAATGAAACCAATAACCCCAATGCGCCGGCACCTTTCCCGAATCCCGATGCGCTGGGCGAAGGCACCGACTGGCAAAGCGAAGTGTACCAGACTGCACCAATTCAAAACTATAACCTTTCGCTGAGCGGCGCTACCGATCGGATTTCTTACACAATCAGTGGAGATTATTTTGATCAGGAAGGGATTATTCCAGGTTCTATTTACGAGCGTTTAACAATTCGTGCCAATAGTGAATATAAAGTAAAAGATTATTTAAAAATAGGGCACAATCTGGCGTTTATTAATGAAAAAAATGACCTTGCCCCTGGCGTAGTGGGCAATACCTATCGCGCCGATCCAACCGTAGTGGGCTTTCAGGATGATGTGTACGGCAATACCTCCACGCGCTCTTCTGTGGCGAATCCGCTGGGACAATTGGAATACGAAAACGACAACAAAGCTGAGCGAAATGTATTATTGGGCACATTATATGCCGATATTAATTTTCTAAAAAACTTTACATTCCGCAGTAGTCTGGGGGTCAACATTTTGCGCGGTCGTACCCAGAGTTTTGTACCAGAATTTACGGTGACGCCCCAGCAAATGAGAGAAGTAAACTCGCTGAGCGTTGGAAAATTTGAAACCACCAACTGGCTCTGGGAAAATACCCTTACGTTCAACAAAGAGTGGAACAACCTGAGCCTGAATGTGTTGGGCGGTATTACCGCACAAGACAACTACGACGAGTTTTTGTCCGCTTCGGCACAGGATTTTCCATTCGAAAATGAATCGCTGCGTTTTATTCCGCTTTCCGATCTCGATAGCCGCACCGTCACCAATGGCGCCTCCTCCTGGAGTATGTTATCTTACCTGTTCCGGGTGAATACGACGATTTTTCAGAAATACCTGCTCACAGCAACACTCCGGGCGGATGGTTCCTCGCGTTTCGGCGCAAACAATCGCTTCGGTTATTTTCCTTCTTTCGCAATCGGATGGCGCATCACCGACGAGCCTTTTATGAAAGACCAACGCCTTTTCAGCAACCTGAAACTGCGCGCCGGCTGGGGGCAAACCGGGAATGACCGTATTGGCAATTACGCCAGCAAAGCGACCATCGCTTCGCAGTTGTTTACCGTTTTCGGACTTAATGAAGCGCTTTACACAGGTTCTACGCTTTCGGAATTATCCAACCCTGATTTGAAGTGGGAAAGCACCACACAGTCCAACATTGGCTTTGAATTTGGTTTTCTGAAAAACAAACTCATCGCCGAGGTGGATTATTACAACCGCACCACCAACGACATCCTGTGGGCAGTGCCGATTCCAGGATCGGTTGGGTTGGCTTCTCCGCCGATTATCAACGCCGCGAAAGTGCGCAACCAGGGGATTGACCTTTTGCTGAGCTGGCAGGATCGCGTAGCAGACATAGGTTACAGCATTAGCGTCAACGGTTCCACGATCAATAATGAAGTATTGCAGCTGAGCGGCGGAAATGAAGAATTCCGTTCGGGTGGCTTGGGCTTTGGCGGCGAGTTAGGTTCGATTACCCGTGCCGGCATCTCGGTAGGTTCTTTTTACGGCTATGAAACCGACGGCGTAATTCAAACCCAGGAAGAACTCGATGCGTTGAACTCAAGAGCCAGAGAACTGACGGGCAACCCAAATGCTTTCTGGCGCAGCGCAAGCACTCGTCCTGGTGATTTGAAATTCCGTGACCTGAACGGAGATGGCATCATCAATGGCAGCGACCGTACCATCCTCGGTAGCCCGATTCCCGATTTGGTATTTGGGTTAAACCTTTCTCTTGATTACAAAGGGATTGAACTTTCGGCGAGTTTCTCTGGTCAATCAGGCAATGAAATCATCAATTCAAAGAAAATGGCGCGTTTTAATACGCCCAACTTCGAGCGCTCATTCCTCGACCGCTGGACACCCGAAAATCCAAGCAATACCGAGCCGCGTGTGACCAACAGTGGCGATAACTACCTGCTCACACCGCGTTTCATTGAGGACGGCTCGTTTGTTTCGCTGCGCAACGTACAGTTGAGCTATAATTTGCCAAAATCCGTTTTGCAGCGTATCTGGCTGACTAATTTACAAGTGTACGTTGCCGGTAGCAACCTGGTATATTGGACAAAGTACACCGGCTACACGCCCGAAATTATCAGCGAGAGTCCTTTCAGTTCGGGTATTGACGCAGGTGTCTATCCAATCTCCCGAATTTATACGTTTGGTTTAAAGGCGTCATTTTAATAAATTTGATGAGCTGGGAACAATCTTTTTATTGTAAAAAACTTTAAAAAATTTCTGAATATGAAATATACACTCATTCGTATCATACTTCCATTGGCATTGCTTGCCGGGATGGCTGCCTGCAGCGAAGATTTCTTAGAGAAAGAACCGCTGGGCGAAATCACCGAAGATGCCTATTTCAAAACTGCCGATCACGCCATCGAAGCGACCAACGCGGTGTACAACATGCTGCGTCGCTGGGAGGTGCATATATTCAGTTACGTAGGCATGACCGACATTGTATCGGATGATGCCGACAAAGGCAGTACCGCCACCGATGCCAGTTTTCTGCTGGAACTCGACAATTTCACCTACAATTCTACCAATCTGGCGCCCCTCACCGTGTGGAACGGTTATTACCAGGGCATCCATCGCGCCAATGTTGCGATCACGCGCATCCCGGAAATTGAGATGGATCAGAACCTCAAAAATCGCTTAGTTGGCGAAGCTAAATTCCTACGGGCGTATTTTTACTTCAATCTGGTGCGTTGGTTTGGCGATGTTCCTTTAAATACTGCGCCCCTTACGCCCGATCAATTCAAGCAGCCACGTGCGCCGAAAGAGCAGGTGTACGCCCAGATCATCCAGGATTTACAGGATGCCGCCGCCGTACTGCCACTCTCCTACTCCAATGCCGACAAAGGTCGTGCGACCAAAGGCGCCGCCAATGGCATGCTGGCACGGGTGTACCTCACGTTGGGTGACTTCCCGAAAGTAGAACAGTACGCGATGGAAGTGATCAACTCCGGAGAGTATGCGCTTTATCCAGATTACGGCAAGCTTTTCCAGTACGAAGGCGAATTATCTTCCGAATCTGTTTTTGAAGTGGTAACCACCCCCGATCAGCAAGGCTTAGGCGGTTCACAATACAATGAGGTTCAGGGCGTTAGAGGCGTCCCAAACTTGGGCTGGGGATTCAACCGCCCATCCGATGATCTGGTCAAGGCCTACGAACCTGGTGACCCCAGGAGGGAAGCAACGATTCTGTATGTCGGCGAAGTATTGCCGGATGGCTCCGCAGTGATAGAAGACAATCCGGAAATTATCAATGAGCGCTACAGCCAGAAAGCCTGGGTGCCACGTCGCCCGGATGGCGCCAATGGCGCTGGCGGTGGCAATATTCGCATTCTGCGTTACGCGGATGTGCTGCTGATGGCGGCTGAAGCATTAAATGAAAATAACAAACCTCAGGACGCGCTGGAGTATCTGAATCAGGTGCGGACGCGCGCCCGCGGCAACCGCCCGGCTACAGTGCTTCCCAATGTCAATGTTACCGACAAAACAC
>CAZQTF010000268.1:0-4406 GCA_964596135.1 uncultured Saprospiraceae bacterium
CTACGTCTCCGGACCTTTTATTCAACACGAACCTTACCCTGGCACCGAGCAATTCCGCTGGGGCGTAAAAGGTGCAGAAGATGCACGTGCCAAGGTGCGCAAGCTCGCCAATGCCGGCGTAGATTGTATCAAACTCATTGATCAGGATCAAATGACGATGGAAGAAGTGATGGCTGTGGTGGACGAAGCGCACAAGCACAAGCTTACAGTGGTCGGGCATTCGCACCGGCCCGAGGAAATTCGCCGTGGATTAAAGGCAGGTGTGGATTGCTTCGAGCATACCGGGCTTTCTTCGGCGCCGGAATACCCCGAGGATATCATGCAAATGATCAAGGAACGCACCGCACAGATGAATATTGGTCCGCTTTTCTGGACGCCAACGGTAGAAGGTTTGTACAATTACGAATACACCCGCGATAATCCCGAAGCGCTGGATAATGACTCCTGGCATCTGGGGCTGCCCGATTCGATTATTCAGGATATCAAGCAATCTTTCAAGTATCCCGGTCGCCTGCCTTATTTTCAATTAACCCCCATTCGCAAACCGACGCTGGAACGCAAATTTAATCAACTCCGCGAAGCAGGCGTCGTGCTGCTAATCGGCACCGACAGCGGCATCCCGATGAAATTTCATAGCCAGTCCACCTGGCACGAGCTGGATGTATGGGTGAATGAATTTGGCTATGACCCAATTCTGGCGATCAAAGCTGCGACCTATTGGCCTTCGGTCATGATGGGCGTTTCTGACAAAGTAGGCACCGTCAGCGAAGGGAAATACGCCGATATCATTGCTGTAAAAGGCGACGTGTTGCGCTATATCGCTTTGCTGCAAGATGTGGACATGGTGATCAAGCATGGGAAAAGGTATAAGTAGGCAGCTCTCAAGACCTGTCAGATCTTGAACACGAAGGGAATAAAATATATCTTCCGGGCTCAGGCGGTGTCTTTTACAGAGGAGACTGACCTTATTTACTCATACCCCGCCCTTTTCAGGAAATATTAAAGAATTATGCATATTAATGTAATACAGAGATAGGATGATGTAATACAGATGGGCAGTAAGTTAATACGGACGCACGGTGATATAATACAGATGGATGGTTGGTGAATGCATATCAATAATTAACGAATACAGAGCCTTTGCAAATTAATACACCGGTGCGATAAGTTGGATATATTTAAAACCTTTTGAATTCGGCAGAAAGCGGAAATTTTATAAAAACTTCATTGTCTTATTTAAAAAGTAAATTATGAAGCATCTAAAACCTATCTTTTTAATAATTGGCTTGCTGTTTTATCAGGGTCTGGCGGCGCAGCCTACACCTGAGCAGTTGATGCAGGGCTTCCACTGGCGGAACATCGGCCCGGCGAATCAGGGCGGGCGCATCGTGGATATTGAAGCCTTGGACAATGACTTCGCGCACGTCTGGATGGCGACGGCTTCCGGCGGGGTGTGGAAATCCGATAACGCAGGCACGACCTGGACACCCATTTTTGATAAGTACGAAACCGCTTCCATCGGTGATATCGCCGTATATCAGAAAAATCCGAACATCCTGTGGGTAGGCACCGGCAAAGCCAACAACCGCAACAGCACTTCCTGGGGCAACGGTATTTATAAGTCCACCGACGGTGGCAAAAGCTTTGCCAATATGGGATTACAGAATACGCATCATATCGCACGCGTCGTCACTCAGCCCAATAACCCGGACGAAGTCTGTGTTTGTGCCTCAGGGCATCTCTGGGGTTATAATGAGGAGCGCGGTTTGTACCAAACCACCGACGGCGGTAAAAGCTGGCAGAAATTAACCAATGGTTTGCCCAACGACAACAAAACCGGCTGCATCGATCTCGTGCGTGATCCTAAAAATCCGAATACATTGTATGCTGCATTCTACCAAAGGCTGCGCCAACCCTTTATTTTTGAGAGCGGCGGACCGAATGGTGGCATTTTTAAATCAACTAACGGTGGTAAAAGCTGGACGAAACTGACCAATGGCTTGCCGCAAGGTTCCACGGGCAGGATTGGTTTGGCCATTTACAAAAAGAATCCGAACATTCTAATGGCAATTGTAGAAGCGGAGCAGGTAAAGGATTTATCAAAGCCCGGCTCGGGTATTTATCGCTCGGAGGATGGTGGCAAAAGCTGGAAATTTGTGAATACTTATAATAATCGCCCATTTTATTACAGCCAGATTCGTATCAATCCTCATGATGACCAAAAAGTATATGTGCTGACCACGCGCTTTATGGTATCGGAAGATGCTGGAAAGACGTTCAAAAATGGCAGCGAAGACGAGGAGGTGCACGGCGATTTCCACGCGATGTGGCTTGACCCGACAGATGCGGAATGCTACTACCTCGGCGCGGACAAAGGCATTTCCATCACCTACGATCACGGTAAAAATTTTATTTTATTCGACAATCTCCCGATCGGACAATATTACAGAATCGGCGTGGACATGCGCGATCCGTACTATGTGTATGGTGGTCTGCAGGATAATGGATTTTACGCTACCGCAAGCTTTACGCGCGATGTGCGAGGCATTTTGAATGATTCCAACTGGAAGGTGCATTGGGGCGACGGGCAGTTTACCGACATCGATCCCACCGATTGGCGCAAGGTATATACCTCGGCAGAGAACGGCAGTTACAATTTGTACGATCCCCTCACGCATCAGATTCGCAGAATCAGTCCGGAGCCAAACACAATTGTAAATTATAATGAAGTAAAAGAAAATAGTAAAGAATTAAATATCAGATATAATTGGACAGCGCCGATGGTCATGTCACCGCACGACCCAGGCACGCTTTTTGTCGGAGGTAATTATTTATTTAAAACGACCAACGGTGGCGATACCTGGCGTATCATCAGCCCGGATTTGTCTACGAACAATCCCGACAAGATTTCCGCGGGCAAAAGCGGGGGTATTACACCAGACAATACAGGCGCAGAGACACATTGCGCGATTTCTACGGTTTCACTTTCGCCCATTCATCCAGATATTATCTGGGTCGGAACCGATGATGGCAATGTACAACTCACCCGCAACGGTGGCGCCACCTGGACGAACGTGCGCCCCAACATTCCCGGCGTACCCGAGGGCATTTGGGTGAGTCGCCTCGAAGCCTCACACTTTGAGCCGGGCACAGCATATATTACTTTCGAAGGACACCGGAGTGACCGGTTCGAGCCCTGGATTTTTAAAACCACCGATTATGGTAAATCCTGGACCAGTTTGAAAAATAATTTGCCGCAAGGCGAAGTCATACGCGTGGTGCGCGAGGATTTGAAAAACCCGAATTTACTGTTTATTGGCACCGAAACGGGCGTCTTTGCAACGATTAACGGCGGTAAAAGCTGGTTCCGGTTTATGCCCAATCTGCCTACGGTTTCTGTCTATGATCTGAAAATTCATCCTCGGGATAATGATTTAATCGCAGGTACGCACGGGCGCAGCCTTTGGATCATGGATGACATTACACCTTTACAGCAACTTGATGAGCAGGTAATGAAAAATGAAGCTTTTTTATTTGAGCAACAACCTGCAACGCTCTGGGAAAACGTGCCGGGGCGGGCAGCGCGGTCACTTCTGGTATGGCGGCGAAAATCCGATGGAAATTGAATCTACCTCCAGTCTGGCGCGAGCGCGGGCGCAGGTAAATGCAATTATTACTTATTACATCGGCGAAACCGAAAAAGATGTAGCAGAACTCACGATTTCTGATCTCTCCGGACAGCACACACGCGTGGTAAAACTCAACAACATTGCGGGTATTCACCGCTACAGTTGGAATCGGAAGTTTGATGCAAAACCTTACTCCCAGGAGGAACTAAATAAAATCGAAGCGGCATTTAGTGAGGTGATGAATCAATATCCAAGCGATCAATTACAACGAACGCAGCAGCGATTTAAAAACGCAAAGACTCCTGATGATCAGCGTAATATCATCGGCAATTTGATCGAAAACGGTTTTCCGCTGGATGCCGGTTACGGCGCGCCCGAAGCAGGCGTGGGTATTTATCTACTTACTTTGAAATATAATGATAAAATTTACCGTCAAACATTAGAAATAAGAGCGGATCCATTACATAATTAAAATAATAAGATCTGCCGGTTTTAAAAACCTGGCAGGTCTTTTCACCAATTCCACACCACGATGTTCCATTCCTCGCCATCGGGTGCGGTAAATTCGTGGATCGTTTCAAAACCAACGCGCGCGTGTGCCCGCAGCGAGCGATGATTGCGCCTGGCAATTTCGGTGATCGCGAAATCATATTTTGGAGAGAGCAATGCCCGGTATGCCTCGTACATTTTATCAAAAATACCCTGTCCGCGATAGTGCTCGTCCACACAAATTTGACCGACCACGATGTAATGATATTCGTCTAATTTTTTGCCATG